>NZ_JBYEXN010000031.1:0-39343 GCF_057621855.1 Parazoarcus sp. PS-13 R2A | reverse complement strand
AGCCCTGGCGCATTTCCGCGACCGCGCCGAACTGCAAGGCTGAGCAGGAGCGGAGCGCATGCGCGAGGCGTCGAAGCTCCTGCGGATGCGCTTCTCACAGGCCGCCGGCAAGGACGTCTTCGATGCGGTTGAAGTCGAGATCGTCAAGGTACGCACGTAATTCCTGAGAGGTGCTGAGCGGGGGCATCGGTTCGCCGATGCCCCCGCATGCGTTCACGCCCGATCGCCGGAGGCGCTGAGGGATGAGGCGATGGCCTGGATGACGGGCGTGAAGCGTTCGTCCATCTCGCGTAACCATGTAAGGTTTACGCCGTATTTCGGCAGCCCTTCGCGTAGACGGATCGGCCGCACGGTGCCCGGCTCGATAGTCTTCAACAGGCAGGGGTGAGGCACCAGGCAGAACAGGTCGCTATTGGCTACAAGGGTGAGCAGGATGTGGTAATCGTGGCATTGCACCACCACGCGTGGTGGCGGCAGTTTTCGAACCTGATGGGCCTCCTCGATCACGTGGCCAACCGTTCCGAGATTGCCTGCGACGGCCCATCTCGCGTCGCGAATGTCCTCGAGCGTGGCCAGTGAGGGCACGGGGTGGCCGGTACGGACGTAAACCGTCGGTTCGCTCATATGAAGCGTTCGCCATTGCAGATCGGCAGTGGCCTCCTTGCGCGCATGGGGTGCGATGATAAGGTGCAGGTCTCGCTGCCTCAGGCGACTCATCAACTCGGGGGCGCTGCCGCTGATCAGTTGCAGGAAGCCATCCGGATGGTGTGCGTGCCAGACCCTTTCGATCCCAGACCCGTAGAGGAGTGCGGATGCCGGCGCGAGACCGATCCGCAAGGCAGTGACGTCCGCACCGATTGAGCCGTCGCGAGAGCTTCCGGGCTCCGCGCTGAGCGCATCAAGTTCGGCCTGAAAGCGGACCGCTGCCTGCACCGCCCGATAGGCCTGTGCATTCGGCACGAGGCGCTGCCCGCTCTTTTCGAACAGTTTTACTCCGAGCGACTTCTGCAGTTCGGCAACCGCCTTCGACACAGCCGGCTGAGTGACGCCCGCATGCTGGGCGGCAGAGGCGAAACTGCCGTGCTGGAGGATGAGCTCCAGGTACCTCAACTGGCTTTTATACATAACTCTGAGGTTATAAACTCGATCAGTGAATCATTGCTTGCCATAAGCTCGAATAATAACCTTCTGTTCAGGCCTCGTAAGATCAAGAGCCCATCCCGCCCTTCCCGGAGAGAGACATGCTACGCAAATTCCTTACCACGACCCTGATGGCCGCTGCCGCCTTCACCGCCGTTACGGCTCACGCCGAGACCAAGCTCCTGATGAATGTCTTCGTACCGCCCGGACACTTCATGCACGAGGTCTTCCACGAATGGGCTCGCGATGTCGAGAAAGTGACCGAGAACCGGGTCGATATCGAGTTCGCCGCCGGTAGCCTGGCGCCGCCGCCGCAGCAGTTGCAAGGGGTTGCGTCCGGCGTATTCGACGTTGCCTTCGCGATCAATCCCACGATCAAGAGCAAGGCCCCCTTGCTGGAGATCTCCTCGCTGCCTTGGCTCGTGAGCGATGCGGAGGCTGCATCGATCGCCGCCTGGCGCACGTATGAGAAGCACTTTGCATCCAAGAACCAGTTTCCTGATGTGCAGCTGCTGTCGATTTTCAATTTCTCCGGCGGACAGCTCTACAGCACGACGGATACGCCGATCAATTCGGTCGATGAGCTCAAGAAACGCAAAATGTGGGCGCTCTACGGCGAGGCGGCGGATCTGCTGAAGAATCTCGGCATCAGCCCGATTACCAGTCCTGCTGTGCAGGTCAGCGAGTCAGTGGCGCGCGGGGTGGTCAATGGGTATTTCGGCCTCATTCTTGAAGCCGTAATCGACTTCAAGACGGCGCCCTACACCAAGTCGATCACGCTGTTTCCGCGCGGTGTGACCTCGTCGGGTTTCTCGCTGTTCATCAATAAGCGCAAGTGGGCTTCGATCAGCGAGGCAGATCGCAAAGCGATCATGGCGCTCTCGGGCGAGGCATTTGCCCGGCGCGCAGGCAAGGCTTCGAACGCAGCTTCGGTCGCTGCCTTGGCAGAACTGAAGGCAGCCAATATCCAGGTTCTCGACGCTGATCCCAAATTCTTCGCCGAACTCGAGCGCGCGGCAGAGGCTTCTTACGAGCAGTTTGAGCGCACGGCGGAAAAGGCTGGCCTCGACGGCAAGGCTGTTCTCGCTGACTTCCGCAAAGAGTACGCATCACTCGCCAAGTAACGAGACGGCACCCCAATCCGCGCCGGTCACGCCGGCGCGGTCGTGGCTGGCCCCTTCAATTCGTTACGCTCAGGAGGCTTTTCATGGCAACCCAAACATGGGCACGCCCGCTTTACCGCGTCGGTCAGTTCGTGGGCGCGTTGGCAGTGATCGTGATCGCGCTGCTGACAGCAGCAGATGTCGTCATGCGTTATTTCTTCAACGCCGCCATTTTTGGTGCGGCCGAGGTTGCGAACGCCCTGCTGGCCATCGTTGTCGGCGCAGGTCTGATCGTGGTCGCGGCGCAGCGCATCCACATCTGCGTGGACCTTTTCGAAGGGCCGCTTCGCAAGCGCTTTCCGACACTCTATTCACGCTGGGTCTTCGGAACCGAGGTCCTGGGTACCGCGGCTCTCGCGGTACTGCTGGCCCAGCACGCCTGGCACACCATTGAGTTCGGCGAGCTCACCGCGGTGCTGGAGTTTCCGATTGGTTGGATTTTTGCCTTGGTTGCGTTGTTCGTGACCATGGCGCTGGCTGTCCTGATCAGTGGCTGGCGCGCCGACGACTTTCACAAGGAAGATGAGCAATGAGCGTCGCTCTGATTGGTTTCGCAGTCCTCGTTGCCCTGAGTTTCACCGGAATGCCGCTGGCTTTTGCCACTTTGCTGGTCGGTTTTGTGGGTTTCGGCCTGATTCGAGGGTTGGACTCGGCAATCGCCATGTCCGGGCAGCAGATCGGCGAGATGATCGTTAATCCCAATCTCGTGGTCGTTCCGATCTTCGTTCTGATGGGCGAGTTCATCCGCCGCGGCGGGATTGCGGACGAACTCTATGAATTCGGGAATGCGCTCGTTGGCAGGCTGCGCGGTGGCCTGGCGATGTCGACTGTCCTGGCCTGTGGTGCCTTCTCGGCAGTGTGCGGCAGTTCGGTCGCCACCGCGGCAACCATGACGAAGGTCGCGATGCCGCCGATGCGCCGCTACGGCTATCACGACAGCCTGTCCGCCGGCACGGTTGCCGCAGGGGGCACGCTGGGCATCCTGATACCGCCCAGCATTCCGATGGTCATTTACTGCATCTTCGCCCGTGAGGACATCGGGCGCATGTTCATCGCCGGCATCGTGCCCGGGGCGCTGATGATGCTCGCCTTCATGGTCACGATTGCCCTGTGGGCGAGGTTACGTCCGGACGCCGCGCCGACGGGGAGCGCCATGAGCTGGGCCCAGCGCTTTGCTGCACTGAAGAAGACCTGGGCCTTCGTGGTGTTGTTCATGGTCGTGCTGGGCGGCATCTATCTTGGCGTGTTCACCGCGACCGAGGCCGCCAGTGTTGGCGCCATAGGGGCGTATCTGTTTGCTCTCGCGAGGGGGGCGATGCGGACTGGCAAGGAGTATCTCGAAATCATCGGCGGCGCGGTCGGTATCAGTGCGTCGATTTTCGCCATCGCCTCCTGCGCGCTGGTGTTCTCGCAGTTCATCAACGTCACCGGCTTGCCCTTCGCGTTGATGGAGATGGTTGGCAGCTGGGAGCTATCGGGCATTCAGCTGATCCTCGCGATTGGCGCTCTGTGCATTCTGCTCGGCATGGTGTTCGAGGCGCTGGGCATCCTGGTGCTGATCGTGCCGATGTTCCTGCCCACGCTGCAGGCTCAGGGCGTTGACATGATCTGGTTCGGCGTCGTGGTGATCATCCTGATCGAACTTGGGCTGATCACGCCACCCGTCGGGGTGAACGTGTTCACGGTCAAGGCCGCACGTCCAGACCTGAAGCTGAGCGATGTCTTCATCGGTGTCACGCCTTTCGCCATCGCGATGCTGGTCACTGCGACACTCATCCTCATCTGGCCCGAAATCGTCGTCGGCCTTCCCAACCTGATGCGATAAGAGACACGACATGCGACCCAATTTCCTGATCTTCATTACCGATCAGCATCGCGCCGATCATCTCGGCTGCTATGGCAATCCGATCGTCCGCACGCCCAACATCGACGCGCTTGCCCAGGATGGCGTGTGCTTCGATCGTGCCTATGTCGCCACACCGGTGTGCATGCCGAACCGGGGTTCCATCATGACCTCGCGCATGCCCTCAATCCACGGTGCGCGCAGCAATGGCGTCCCGTTGCCGCTGGAGTCGGTGACCTTCGCCGACCTGCTCGGCGAATTCGGCTACCGCACTGCGCTCGTGGGCAAGAGCCACCTGCAGAACATGGAAGATGCTCCGCCGGTGCTCAAGCCACGGGAAAACCTGTCGGGGACGGAAAAGTCCGCGACCTTTCCCGAGTCGCGTCGCGGCACGATCGACGATCCTGCGTACTGTCAGGAGTTGAAAGGGAGCTGGTCCGACCCGTCCCACAAGCTGACGCTGCCTTACTATGGCTTCCAGGACGTCGTGCTGTGCAACAGCCACGCGGACGAGTGTTTCGGCGACTGGTTGCGCTGGCTGCAGCGCGAGCACCCCGAGCTTGCCACGCAGCTCGGCCGCGAGCATGGCGTGCGCGATCCGGATTTCATCTCGCCCCAGGCCTGGCGGACACACCTCGACGAGTTCCAGTACCCCACGCACTTCATCGCAGATCAGTCGCAGAAGTGGATCCGCGAGCATGTCGAAAACCATCCGGACAAGCCTTTCGCCCTGATGTGCTCGTTCCCTGATCCGCATCACCCGTGGACGCCACCGGGGCGCTACTGGGACATGTACCGTCCTGAAGACATCCCGCTTTCGCCCAGCCTGCTTCCCGCCGAGGAGCAACCGGCCCACGTGCGCTGGCTGATGGAAGAGCGCAGCCGGGGGGCGGCCAAGGTCGATGGTCAGCGGCTGTTCATGGCCTCACCGCGCGAGATCCAGGAGATGACCGCGCTCACCTACGGCATGATCACCAACATCGACGACCGCATCGGCATGGTGATGGAAACACTGCGCGAATGCGGCGCCGACCGCAACACGGTGGTGATCTTCACCTCGGATCATGGTGACTTGCTGGGCGATCACGGCATCGTGCTGAAGGGGCCGCTGCATTACCAGGGGCTGGTGCGGGTCCCCTTCATCTGGCGTGAGCCCGAGGGGGAGGAGGCGTCGTCTCCGGCGCGGCGCGACGATCTCGTGTCCTCGCTCGATCTGCCTGCGTCGATCCTCGCGCGTGCGGGGATCGCATCGCCCAACGGGAGTCAGGGCAAGGCCTTGTTCGACCCCGTGGGAACGCAGCTCGACTCCATGCGCGATGCCGTGCTGATCGAGGAAAACCAGCAGCGCGCCTACCTCGGTTTCGACACGCCGGTGAAGGTCCGGACGCTGGTTACCGAGCGCTATCGTCTGAGCTTGTTCGGCGATGCGGAATGGGGTGAACTGTACGATCTGCAGGACGATCCGCACGAAATCGACAATCTGTGGGACGCCCCCGCTGCGACCGGGATCAAGGCGGCGTTGCTGCAACGGCTGGTTCGTGCGCTGATGGAGCACGCCGACAGCAGCCCCAGTCCGAACCGGATCGCCTGATCGACCGGCGGCAGGACTTCATCCGCACCGCCGTTGGGGCGATCGCGCGGGCTCAGTGCCCGCCCGGTGGTCCAAACGGCGACATACCAAGATGATCCCGATGAGCCATTTCCCGCTTCGCACGCTGATTCCCGCCGGCGCGGCCTGGTGGCGCGACATTTCGCGGCAGACCCTGCGTGCGGACCTGCTCGCCGGTCTGCTCGGTGCGCTGCTCGTCTTGCCGCAAGGGGTGGCATTCGCCCGCCTGGCGGGCCTGCCGCCGGAGTACGGCATCTATTCAGCGCTGCTGCCCTGTGTCGTCGCCGCATTGTTCGGCTCGAGCCGCCACGTCGTGTCCGGCCCGACGAATGCCAATTCCCTTGCACTCTTTGCCATGCTCTCGCCGCTGGCGATTCCAGGCAGCCCTGATTACATCGAGCTCGTTCTGGTGACGACTTTCATGGTCGGCCTGATGCAGTTGCTGGTCGCGATCTTTCGTCTCGGGGTGCTGGCCGATTTCATTGCACCATCGGTACTTGTTGGCTTTACCGCCGGCGCCGCCTGTCTGATTGCCTATCACGCAGGGCTCGATCTGCATGGTCTTGCCAGAGAGAACAGCGTTCCATGGACAGAGCTTGCAGTTGCAGTGGCGACGCTGGTCGTCACCTTTGCCGTCTCTCGACTGCGTCCGCGATGGCCTGCGATGTTGCTCGGACTGATTGGCGGTTACCTGTTGGCGACAGTCATTGAGGCGCGTTTGGGGCTGCCGGTCAGCCAGATGGGTTCGATCCCCGCGATCCTCCCCGCGTTGACCCTGCCCAGCTTCGATGCAGGGCGCCTCGGCGACCTCATCGGCATCGCGCTTGCACTGTCGGTGGTGGCGATGGCCCAGTCGGTCTCGATTGCCAAGGCCATCGCGGATCGTTCAGGCGACCACTTCGACCCGAACCGCGAGTTCCTCGGACAGGGGATGGCAAATGTCGCGGCCAGCTTTACGTCCTCCTATCTGGCGTGCGGCTCCCTGAACCGGTCGATGCCCAACTTCGAGGCAGGCGCCCGTACGCCGCTTGCGGCGGTGTTCTCGTCGGCGATACTCCTGGCGCTGGTCGCCGCGAGTGCCTCGCTGCTCGAGCGTATCCCGATGGCGGCCATCGCAGCCCTGTTGCTCTACGTTTCCTGGACCTTGATCAACGTCGGACGAATTCGCGAGATCGCCGGGTTCGGCTTTCAGGAGGCGACGTGTCTGTTCACGACCTGGCTTGCAGTGCTGTTCATCCGGATCGAGCTGGCGATCCTGGTTGGGGTCGGCTTGTCGCTGCTGTTCTATCTGTACCAGACCTCGCGCCCTGCGATGCATGCGCTTGTTCCGTTCGGTGCCGATCGACGCTTTACGCCTGTCCAGGAGATCGACGGGGCCATTGAGGAATGCCCTCAGCTCAAACTGGTCCGGATGGAAGGTTCCGTCTATTTCGGCGCAGCACGTCATGTCAGTGAGGCACTGCGCTGCTATCGGGAAGACAACCCGGGGCAGAAACATCTCCTGGTCATGGCCAAGAGCATGAACTTCATCGATCAAGCGGGTGAAGCCGTATGGCGGAAGGAGTTCGCACAAAGAGAGGCCATCGGCGGTGGTTTGTTCTTCCACCGTCCCCGCACACGCGTCATGGACGCATGGAGACGTGGTCACTCGCTCGAACGTCTCAAGAACGGCCATATCTTCTGGCGCAAGAGTCAGGCTTTGGCGGAACTCATTTCGAAGCTGGATCCGGACGTGTGTGGCAAATGCACCGTGCGGTTATTTACAGATTGTCCGAAGAAGCATGACTCATCGGGGTAGCACGGCGGAAGGGTTGCACGCCCCCGGACTCAAACGGGCGGGGAAGGGCGTTCGTGGCCGCGCGACCGAATACGAGTGCACCAGTATGCGTTGTGACGACACACATCTCCCTTGTGGAAGGGAGCGGTTGTCATGGTGAGAGAGTGTCCAGTGATGAAACCAGGGAGGTGGCAATGAAATCAGAAATCGATTCGGCTCCAGTCGGGAGTTTTTCGGGGTGTCATGCGGGGATCATCGAGCATATGGATGCTTTTGCCCGGCTGCCCGCGCTGCTGAAGCCGGCTGAAGAGGCCCGCAGCATCGCGGAGAGAATCCGGCAGTTTTTCAGTGATGTAATACTTACGCACCATCAGGAAGAGGAGCGCGAGCTCTTCACCGCAGTGATGGCGAGTGCGTCAAGTGGTGAAGAACTGGAACAGGTTCGCACGATCATTACGCGACTGACTGCCGAGCATCGTGAGCTCGAGCGTTGCTGGGCAAGGATTGAACCCCAGTTGAAGACGCTTGCACGTGGCGAACTCGTTCCCGTCGATGCTCAAGCGATCGATCAGCTGACAGTGGGGTACAAAGCGCATGCGGAATACGAAGAGCAACATTTCCTGCCACTGGCTGAGAAAATCCTGGGGCGAAACGAAAATCACATGGCGGCACTCGGCATGTCGCTGCACATGCGTCGGTCCAGCAAGCGGGCGGTAGGCTATATCTGAGATGCACGCAAAAAAGCGCATCCGACTCGCCTTGCTGGCCCGACCCGCGGAGATCTGTCTCATCGAAGCCATCTGACCCCGGTGAGCACCATTCGGAGTGGATCCCCCTTGATTCCATCGCCCGCATCAAAAAGCCAGCCCCCCAAGTCAGTCGGGCGGTCTGGCCATTTCGCTGGATCGAAGATCCGGTCCGGAATGTCCCCGTGTCGTGGCCGAGCGTGAGTGCGGCAAGGCTGGCTGGCGGGCCTGCGCGCTGCGCAAGAGCCTGTATGTCATCCGCGGAACCGTTGTTGAAAGTCGCGAATACGGGCGGCGTTGACGCCTTGGTCGCTGCGCCCGACTCTTGATACTCCGCGCATATCGACGCGACTTCCATCTTCCTGTGGCGTCACGACAAGCACAACATCGTCTGCGAAATAGAAGACAGAGGTGCGAGCAGTTGCCTCAATGCGGCGACGCTCCGCGTCCGAGGCGACGATCTCCCAGCCCATGTCCTGTGCCACCGCCAGTGCGCGCTGGTACGCGGCGTCCGCGGGCAGGTCTGTTTCGAGCGGCGCGATGTCCGGATAGGCGGAGGCTTGGGCCCTGGCCAGGTCGGGCCCACCGTATTCAAGCGTATTGCTGGCCCCCGCGCGGGTTTCATCCAGCACCTCGAACGCCGGTGGGCTGACCGTGTCGGTCGAAATGTCGTGAATTGGCGCCGCGCGTTGCGTTGGGTTGAGTGTCCCGGCGATCAAAGGTGCCAGGCAGGCCAGCCCGACGAGTACGGCAACGCCGCCCAGAACGGCCCCGGTCTTTTCCTTGCGAACCAGGTGGACGATCAGCGCCAGCAGACCCACGCCGAGACTGATCGCGCCCAGTGGATTGAGGTAGGTGCGATAAAGCCCAAATCCCGTGACCGGCTCCCACAGCCCCAATCGCGCGCCAAACAGCATCAAGGCCACGCACAGTGTACCGATGCTGGCGATGAGGATGGCGATTTTTCCAGTATGTTTCATTCGTTCCAAAGTCCTCTGTTTACCTGATTCAGTTACTCAACAGACCTGTAGCGGCAGACCTGTAGCGGCAGACCCCGTTCCCGTGGCGACCTTCAATGTCGCTCAGGCTCGCGCGACGTCATTCACCGCAGACGGGCATTGGGGTCAGCGTGTTACTGCGCACTCAGCACCCGACGCTCATTTTTCCAGATCAGCAGGTAGATCAGCGTGAAGACGCTTCCTGCAAGTGCCATCAGGCTAAAGACCAAAGAGGTCTGCCCCGGCACGAACTCCAGCAATGAGGTCAGAAACTGGCCAGAGAAGATGGCCATCGACAGGTAGGCCAGATTGCGGCCACGACGCGCGGCTGGCGTTCGCTCAACGGTCATGTGGTTCGCCAGCGGAATCGTGAAGCCGAAACCGGTACCGGACAAAAATGCGCCGAGACCCATTACTCGCATGTCTTCGGCCATGCCGAACAGGATCAAGCTGATCGTGAAGCAGAAAAACGCCAGGGGCAGGGTGATGCTCTCGCCGATCAGACCGACAATGCGGGGCAGCATCATTGCCGCCATTACCACGACCAGTGCGATGCTTGCCAGGAAGAAGCCGATCTCCGCCTCGCTCATTCCCATGCTGGACAACTTCAGGGGCAGCAGCACAATGGGTGTGAAAAACAGCATCATCGCTGCTGCGGCTGCCAGGTAGACCCTCCCCATGCCGGCACGGGACGCCGTATCTGCAGCGAAGCCCGTCTCCTCATTCGAGGGAGTGCGACTCGGTACCCATGCGCGCAACATCAGGAGCATGACCCAGGCCAGCAAGTAGATTGCAAAGGGCCAGTGCCAGCCGATCCCCGCCAGAACGCCAGCGAGCATGAGGAACAGGGCACCACCCAGTTCGATGGCCATGCCCTGCTGGGCGAGCATCTTCAGGCGCGCCTGCCCCTGATACCAGTGCGAGATCAGGCTTGTGCCGGAGACCATCACGACGGCTGTCGCGCCTCCCAGCAACACCCGGTCGGCAAACACCGGTACTGAGCCTTCCAGCATGGCCCCGGCGATGCCCAGCAGACCGTAGCTGACCAGCCCCATCTGCAGAGAGGCGTAGGCACCCACATGGTCGATCAGCTTTCCTGCCAAGGGCGCAAAGAGAATCACGCCCAGCGCCGGCAGGGTGACCAGCCAGCTGGCGTGACCACTGACACCAAGCGCAGAAGAAATGATTGCCAGGCCGGGCGCGACGACCGTGCCCACCATGATGGTCAGGCTGGCCACCGCCAACAGGGTAAAGCGTCCGAGTGGCGAGAGAGAGGCCAGTGAAGTGTCGGGTTTTTCAATCATGAACAAGATCCGTTTCTGACAGGCCGGTGGCGGGTTCCCCCGCTGCGGCGCTATCCAGTGGTGTAAGGCCCGTGTTTGGGAGGGCCAGCGTTGGGAAAACTCAGGCTGCTGCCAGCTCGACGCTCATGTCTGTCCTGCGCATCGCAATGTGAAGAAGCAGGGCACTCATCGACAGTGTCACGGTGAGTGCCATCACACCCGACCAGCCATATGCCGTCATCAGCTGCACGCCGAAGGCCGAGCCTGCTGCGGCACCGAGGTAATAGAACAGCATGTACACAGCATTCAGACGGCTCTGAGCAGCGGGTTCGATTGCGAATACGCGGACCTGGTTGGGCACCTGGGCGGCGAAGACGCCGAGGTCTATCAGCACGATGCCTGCTATCAGGCCGACAAGTGAATGCTCGAAACCCCACAGCACCAGGCTGCCGACCAGCACCACCAGCAGTGCCAGGAAGATCGTCCTCCAGGTGCCCAGCGGCACCACCGAGCGACCGGACGCCTTGGCGCCGAGAATGCCGGCCATGCCCGCGAGGCCGAACATGCCTGCCTGCTGCAGGTTCAGGTCGAGCGGCGCATTGGTCAGGTGCAGGGCCAGGCTAGCCCAGACAGCGTTGAACGCGGCAAACCACAGCGCGCCGGTCAGTGCCGAGACCCTGAGCAGGGCGTGCTGACGAAAGAGGGTGAACATGGAGCCGATCAGCGCGGGGTAACGCATGCCGCGAACCCGCGAGCGTTCGTCTGGCAGCAGGCGCCACAGCAACAATCCCCAGATGAGTGCGGTGGACGCCGCCATCCAGTACACGGCCCGCCAGCCCATGTGCTCGGCGACGCTGCCGCTGAGCACACGTGACAGCAGGATTCCGGCGGTCAGTCCGCTCATCAGCGTGCCGAGTACCCGCCCACGTTGCTGGTGTGATGACATCGAGGCGGCCAGGGGAATCAGTTGCTGGGTGATATTGGCGCCCAAGCCCATCAGAAAAGTGCCGAGCACCAGAATCACGCCATTCACGGCGCTGGCCTGCAGCACCAGTGCGCCCACCAGCAGGCAGGACAGCAATGCAATCAGCTTTCGGCGTGGCATGACATCGCCCAGGGGCGAGATCAGCAGAATGGCTGCTGCGTAGCCGACCTGGGTGGCGAAGGGCACGAGCCCCAGCTGCGTGTCGCTCAAGGTCAGGCCATCACGGAGCGCTGGCAGCAAGGGCTGATAGTAGTAGAGGTTGGCTGCCGTAAAGGCCACGGCTGCGGCCATCAGTAGCAGCAGCAGGAAGGAGGGCGCGTCCGCGCCTGAGGGCGATCCTGATGCCGCGTCAGAGTGTGTAGATGACATATTCAATGGTTCGGTGAATGTGCACGCACAGCGAGCAAGACACAGACTCTAATGCCACCCGTTTCATAACGGAAATGTTGATATAGTATTTAACCTATAGCGAGTTTGTATTAATCAGGATGTGGTGATGGAACTCAGGACACTCAGAACCTTTGTGGCAGTGGCGGAGTTGCGCAATTTCTCGGAGGCCGCACGCCGCTTGCACACGGTTCAGCCGGCCATCAGTCGGCAGATTGCCGAGCTGGAGGAGGAGCTGGGTACCGCCCTGTTGTGGCGCAGCACGCGGGAAGTGAGGGTCACTGCAGCCGGTGAGGTCTTGCTGGAGGATGCGCGTCGACTGCTGGCGCTGGAGGGCGAGGCGCGTGATCGGGTGACGCGTGCCGCCAAAGGTCAGACCGGACAGCTCCGTATCGGCTACATGAGTTCGGCCACCGCGCGCTTCATGCCTGTCCTGCTCCGCCATTTCAGCCAGCGCCATCCCGATGTTCACGTAGAGCTGTTCGAGATGACCGCCCAGCAGCAGCTTGAAGCCTTCGCCCGTCACGAGATCGATCTGGGGCTGTCGCGTCCGCTGCCCGAACCCGCCCCATTTGGTCTGGAAAAGCTGTTGCTCTATCAGGACCACTTGATGGCAGTCCTGCCCCAGGAACATCCTTTGGCCAAGCGCAAGCGGCTGTCACTCAAGGAGCTGGCCCGGGAAGACTTCGTGCTGTTCGTGCGCGGGCAGGCCAGTGGTCTGTTCGACACAATCATCAGCGCTTGCGGGGAGGCGGGATTCTCTCCGCGAGTGGTACGCCAGCCAACTCAGATGCAGACACTGCTGAGTCAGGTGGCCAGCGGCATGGGGGTGGCGATTGCGCCGGCCTGTATTCGCTACCTGCAAAGCGACGGCTGTGTCTTTATCAAGCTTCAGCCGGCACCGCCCGCTGTTGCGCTGGAGCTGCACTATCTCGCGCAACCACTGCGGCCGACGGTCAAAGCCTTCGTAGAGGAAATCAGCCAGATGCGCGAACAGATCAAAGCGCAGATGGAACCCGAATGACCCGGCCTGGCTCAGTGCTCAGGTTCTCCCGTCATTGGCCGGGAAAATACGATCGCGCGCGGGAGCCGTCCGACGCTTCATCGATCGATTGACTCTGCCCCTTTGATTCCTGCCTGCGGGTGCCCGGAGAACAGGAATGGCGGGAGCGGGTTGCGATCTCATCCGCCCCGAGCCGGGCGGTCAGTGACAAGTGCGATTGGCGTCGCAGAAGCGACGCCCGACCAGGCAGCGACGACCGCTAGAACCATTTCAGGCGGCGCATCACCAGGATCTGCAGGAACACCAGCACCAGCAGGAAGGCGCTGAGTGCGGCAAACGCCCAGGGCGTGTCCTGAGCGCCAGGCAGGCCATCCACGTTGACGCCGAGCAAGCCGGTGATGAAACCCAGCGGCAGCATGATGGTGGCGACGATGGCGAGCATGTACATGTTCCTGTTCATCGACTCGGCCACGCGGTTGGCCACCTCGTCCTGAATCACAGCGGCCCGTTCGCGAATGGCGTCGAGGTCTTCGACGTAGCGCATGGTGCGATCCGAGATTTCGCGCAGCTGAGCCTTGTGCCGCTCGTGCAGCCATTCAACAGGTTCCCCCTGGATGCGCGACAAGGCCTCGCGCTGTGGCGCCAGGTAGCGCCGCAGGCTGATGGCCTGGCGCCGCAGCGACGCCAGCCGGGTCCGCACATCCTCGCGCTCTCCGGTGACCACCTGCTCCTCGAGGTCGTCCGCTGCCTCATCGAGTTGCTCGATCACGGGCGACATGCGGTTGACCAGCAGGCCCGCAACCTCCACCAGAAAATCCCCGGTGTCGCGTGGCCCTTTGCCCCGGGTGATCTGTTCGCGGATGTCGTCGATGGCCATCAGCCGGCGTCGGCGGGACGTCACGATGCGCCCGGGTTCGAGCCAGATGCGCAGCGACACCATGTCGTCGGGATCGGCGCCGGGGTTGAGGTTGACGCCCCGCAGGTTCACCAGCAGGTTGCCGTCCATGGCCAGCGCGCGCGGCCGCGTTTCCTCGGCCAGCAGATTGTCGGCCACCAGCGCATCCAAGCCGCTGCCTTCCTGCAGCCAGGACCGGGTCGCCTCTGCCGACCGGTTGAAATGCATCCACAGCAGACCGTCACCCGGTCGCCAGGCACGCACGCCGTCCCAGCCGGCAGCCTGCCAGCGGCCGTCTGGCTGCTGCAGGTAGGCGCACACCAGACCGTCTTCGTCGTTGCTTTCGTTGGTTCCCACGGCATTCTCCAGATCGCTGGAATCAAAGGGGTCAGAGTCGTTTGATCGACAGCTTCCGTGAAGGGCTGGCCATAATGCACAGGCACATGCGCAGCCGCAACCACCAAAGACCTGTCCGTGGGGCGTCTGTGCTCACCTCCCTGGTGCCTGGTTACGTGCCCTTGATCGGTGAAGTCACCCGTAGCGCTCCAAAGCGCGTCGGTCGCGGGGGCAGGGCGTTCCGTCACATGTTTTTGAACGTGTGACGTAAGGAGTGGAAGACCACGGACACGGGCCGCTTCAGAAACCGGCAAGGCCGTCGGCTGGCGAATTGCCAGCGATGACGGCAAACTCATCGGCGTCGTCCGACTTCGGCTTCATGGTCATGACGCCGACGGACTCGAGGCGTGGTCGTCGTCGGTGACCACCATCCGGCCCCGAAATAGCGACTTGTTCAGCGATCTTCTAAGGCTGCCATCCGCCGCCCATGACGCGGTACAGCGCGACCCAGTTGCTGGCCTCCTGCAGTCGCGTAGCGATCATGTTCTGCTGCGCGGTGTAGTAGGCGCGTTGCGCCGTCAGCACTGAGAGCGAGCTTTCGAGACCCTCACGGTAGCTTGCTTCGGTCAGGACGTAGATCTTCTTGTTGGCTTCCAGCGATGACTGGCGTGCGGACAACAGTTCGCCCATGTTCTGCTGCGTTGCCAAGGCATCCGCGACTTCCTTGAATGCGGTCTGAATGGTGAGTTCGTAGTTCGCCAGGGCTGCATCGCGTGCAACCTCAGCGACGCGTACATTGGCCTCACCCGAACCGCCGTCAAAGACCGGCACCGATACGATGGGTATGAAACTCCATAAGCCGGTGCCGCCACTGAAGAGTTGCGACAACTCGCTGCTGTAGGTACCGAGGGTGGTGGTAAGCGTGATACTTGGGAAACGTGCTGCGCGGGCTGCGCCAATGTTGGCATTTGCCGCACGCAGGGTGCGCTCGGCAGCCAGTACGTCGGGGCGGCGCTGAAGCAGTTCTGAAGGCAGTTCAGCGGGCGAGGGGATGGAACTGATCAATGGTGTGAGCGGATCTGTTACAGCGGCGCCGGCATCCGCCACCAGAGCGGGGTCAATCGGTTGACCAACGAGCAGGCTCAAGGCACTGAGGTCTTGTGCCACTTGCGTCTGATAAGTGGCGATCTCGGCGCGCGCTGTATCAACGCTGGCTTGTGCTGTAGCAACGTTCAGGCCCGAAGATGTGCCAATCTTGAAGGTGCTCAGCGTCAGATCCAGCGATTTCTGCTGGCTGGCCAGCGTGTCTTTTGCCAGTCGCAGGCTTTTCTGGTCTGCTGCCAGCGTCAGATAGGCGGTAGCCACTTCCGCCACCAGCGTGATGCGCATTGCCCGCAGAGTTTCCTCATAGGACAGAAAGGTTTCCAGCGCCTGGCCGCGCAAGTTGTTGATTCGGCCGAAAAAATCCAGCTCAAAAGCACTGATGCCCAGCGCTGCACTGTAGGCTCGGGAGGTTTCGCCGCTAGTGTGCTCTGCGGTGCCGCTTGCGCTGGCGTCGACCGTCGGTAGTGCGTTCGCTCGGGCAATCCGGAATTGAGCGCGCGCGCTCTCAACATCCAGTGCGGCTTGGCGCAGACTGCGGTTCTTGTTCAGCGCCAGCGCGATGAGCGTGCGCAAGCGCTCGTCGCCGTAGAACTCCTTCCAATTGAGTTCATCAGCAGTTACGCCCCCCGTCGTCGCAGACGGAGCGGTGGGCCAGACGCCCGCTACGGGCGCCACGGGGCGAGCATAGTCGGGCGCGAGATTGACGCAGCCCGTCAGGCCGACGCTGAGGCCCAGCAGCGCGATGCGAGTGAAATGTGCGAGATTCATGGCATGTCCTGTTGAGCAGGTTTTGCTTCGTGTTCGGAACCCTTACCCCACTTGAACAGGTTGTGAACCAGAACGTAGAGCAGCGGCACCAGGAAGATGCCCAGCAAGGTGGCGGAGATCACGCCGCCGGCGACGCCTGTGCCGACTGCATGCTGGCTGCCCGAGCCCGCGCCGCTGCTGATTGCCAGCGGCAGTACGCCCAGGCCAAAGGCGAGCGAGGTCATGACAATGGGGCGCAGGCGCTGCCGGCAGGCAGTCAATGTTGCGGCAACAACGTCCTCCCCCTGGTCGACGGCGGCCTTGGCAAATTCGACGATCAGAATCGCGTTCTTGGCCGTCAGCCCAAGGATGGTCAGCAGGCCGACCTGGAAGTACACATCGTTCTCCAGACCGCGCGCATGCGTTGCCAGCACAGTGCCCAGCACGCCGGCGGGCAGCACCAGCAGCACCGAGAGGGGGACTGACCAGCTTTCGTACAGGGCCGCGAGGCACAAGAACACCACCAGTAGCGAGAATACGTACAGCGCACTGGCGTTGGCGCCGGCCTGGCGCTCTTCATACGACAGCCCGCTCCAGGCCACACCAAAGCCGTCGGCAACCTGTGCGGCGAGGCTTTCCATAATCGTCATCGCCGTGCCCGAGCTGATGCCCTGAGCTGCGTCGCCCTGAATCTGAATCGCTGAGTCACCGTCAAAGCGCGACAGCGTGGGGGCGCCTGTCGTCCATCTGCCGGTGGTAAAGGCCGAGAATGGCACCATGTCGCCGTTGTTGTTGCGCACGCTCCATTTGTTCAGATCTTCCGGCAACATGCGCGCATTGGCGCGCGCTTGCACGTACACCTTCTTCACTTTGCCGCGATCAATGAAGTCGTTTACATAGCTGCCGCCCAAGGCCGTGGAAAGCACACTGTTGAGGTCGCTCACCGCCACGCCCAATGCGCCAGCTTTGGCGTTGTCAATGTCAAGCACGTACTGTGCAGCATCGTCGGGAACGCTGATGCGCACCCCCTGCAATTGAGGGTCCTGGCCTGCGGCCGCGACCACCGCGTTGGCGGCGGCGCTCAGCTTTTGAGAGCCTTGGCCGCTTTGGTCCAGCAGTTGCATGGAAAAGCCCCCAGTGGAACCCAGGCCGGGGATGGACGGCGGTGCCAGGGCAAATACGCGTGCATCCTTGATCTGGCTCAGCGCGCCCATTGCTCTTGCCTGAATGGCGCTGACACTTTGCGAATCCTTTGTGCGTTCGGACCAGTCTTTCAGGCGCAGAAAACCAAAGCCCGCATTCTGGCCGCTGCTGCTCAGCCCAAACCCGGCCACCATGAAGGTGGATTCCATACTGTCTTTCTCGTTCTCCAGAAAGTACTGGTCCACCTGTTTCATGACCTTGAGCGTGCGCTCCTGTGTCGCCCCGGATGGCAATTCGATCTGCACCATCATCACGCCCTGGTCTTCATCCGGCACGAAGGAGGTGGGCAGGCGCATGAAGAGCACGGCCATCACGACGCCGAGCAGTGCATAGAGCAACACGAAGCGGCCCCCGCGCTTGAGCACGTGCGCGACACCGGCCTCGTACCCTTTGGTGGTGCGATCCACCATGCGGTTGAAACCACCGAACATTCTGTTTGCCGCATGACCGCCTGCCGCCGCGGGCTTGAGCAGAGTGGCGCACAGCGCGGGCGTGAACACCAGAGCCACCAGGACCGACAACACCATTGCCGAAACGATGGTCACTGAAAACTGGCGATAGATGACCCCTGTGGTACCGCTGAAGAACGCCATTGGGAGAAACACGGCCGAGAGCACCAGACCAACGCCGATCAGCGCGCCGGAGATCTGGCGCATGGATTTGCGCGTCGCCTCCAGTGGCGAGAGACCTTCTTCGGCCATCAAGCGCTCGACGTTCTCCACCACCACGATGGCATCGTCCACCAGCAGACCAATGGCCAGCACCATTGCGAACATGGTCAGTGTGTTGATGCTGTAGCCAAATGCCGAGAGCAATGCGAAGGTGCCCAGCAAGACCACGGGCACCGCCAGCGTGGGGATTAAGGTAGCGCGCCAGTTTTGCAGAAACAGGAACATCACCAGAAACACCAGCGCCACGGCCTCGATCAGTGTCTGAACCACGCTTTCGATGGAGGTCTCGATGAACGGTGTCGTGTCGTAGGCTGTTTCGACCGTCAGTCCAGCGGGCAAGGTGGCCGAGAGTTTCTCGATTTCGGCTTTGACCGCCGCCGCTGTTTCCGTCGCGTTGGCGCCTGTCGACAGCAGTACTCTCATGCCCGCGGCCGGCTTGCCATTGAAGGTGGCGCTGACGTTGTAGCTGGCACTTCCCATTTCGACATCTGCCACATCGGCGAGGCGCACAGTGGCTGCGCTTGTGCTCGTCACGAGCAGGATGTTTCGAAACTGTTCTGCTGTTTGCAGACGGCTTTGCGCGTTGATGGTGGCGTTGAGCTGCTGCCCCTCGACCGCGGGCAATGAGCCGAGCTGGCCTGCCGACACCTGAGTATTCTGTGCCGCAATGGCACTGCTGATGTCGGCAGGGGTGAGCTTGTACTCGGTCAGTTTCGCCGGATCGAGCCAGACGCGCATCGCATACTGGGCGCCGAGCACATCGACGCTACCCACGCCTGCCACCCGGCTGAGGGGTGTCTTCAGGTTGGAAGCGATATAGTCACCCAGGTCGGCCGAGTTCAGACTATCGTCGCTGGAAACCAGCGCAAGCGCCATCAGCATCTCGTCGCCAGATTTGGTAACCGTTACACCCTCGGTCTGCACCGACTCCGGAAGCGAAGATGTGGATTGCTGCACCTTGTTCTGCACCTGCACCTGCGCGGTGTCGGGGTCGGTGCCAATCTCGAAGGTGAGCTGTACGCTGGCCGCACCGGAAGAGGTCGAAGAGGACGACATGTAACGCAAGCCATCCAGTCCGGTGAGGTTTTCCTCAATGACCTGAGTCACGGAGTCTTCTACCGCTGCAGCCGACGCGCCGGTGTACGTCGTGCTTATGGTAACGGTGGGGGGGGAGATCGCGGGGTATCGGGATACCGCCATTGAGTCGATTGCCAGCAGGCCGGCGAGCATTGCACCAATGGCCAGCACCCAGGCGAAGACAGGGCGGTTAATGAAAAATTGGGACATGGCGCTGTTAATCCAAAGCCGCTGGCGCGGAGGTCGCTGAGATGGACGTTGAGACGGGCTCCTCGCCCGTCACGTTTACCACTGAGCCGGCGCGAACCTTTTGCAAGCCCTCTACGACGACGCGCTCGCCTGCCTTCAAACCCGTTTCCACAATCCACTGGTCGCCCAGCGCCTGGCCTGTGGTCAGCGAGCGCTGCTCGATCGTGTTGTTTGCATCAATCACATAAGCCAGCGCATTTCCCTTGGCGTCGCGGCTGATGGCCACCTGTGGCACCACCAGCGCGTCCTGCATCACTGCGCCTTCGAGCCTTATCTGCCCATACAGGCCAGGCAGCAAGTACCCTTTCGGGTTGGGGAACTGCGCGCGCACCGTCACCGTGCCTGTCGTTTCATCGACGACGGCCTCCGACAGTTTCAACTGGCCCGCGTGCTCATACGTGCTGCCGTCGTCGAGCACCAGTCGCACGACGGCGCGACTGCCATCCAGCTTGACCAGACCCTGCTCGAAACTTTGACGAATACGGAGCAGGTCTGAGGCGGATTGCGTTGCGTCCACATAGATTGGGTCGAGCTGCTGTACCGTGGCCAGCGCAGTAGTCTGATTGGCGGTGACCAGTGCCCCCTGGCTCACGCTGGAGCGCCCAATGATCCCGTTGATGGGTGATGTAACGTTGGCATACCCGAGTGAAATGTTCGCCGACTTCAGGGCCGCTTCGGCCGAAATCACTGACGAAACGGCCTGCTTGTAAGCGGCTTCGGCTTCTTCAGCGCTTTCAAGGCTCACCGCCTCGATCTCCACCAGCTTTTTGTAGCGTGCGGCTTTTGCCTTGGCGCTCGCCAAAGCCACCTTGGCGCTGGCAAGCGTGGCCTGTGCATCGCTTACGGTGGTCTGTGCCGATGTCGGGTCGATCTCATACAAGACCTGGCCTGCCTCCACCGTGCTGCCCTCGGTGAACAAGCGCTTCAGCACGATGCCGCCAATCTGGGGCCGGATCTCTGCAGTGACTGCCGCCACCACTCGCCCGTTCAGCTCCTTCGTAACCGGCACCTGGCTGCGCTCTACGGTATAGGCCGAGACGTTCACCGCAGCGGGCTTGGCCGGAGGAGGTGCTGACTGATTGCCGCACGCGGCGAGCGCCAGCGCGAATCCCGTCGTGGCTATGGCGCGCAGCGCATGGTGCGTTCCGGCGCGCACGCTCTCGGCGCGATAGGGTCTGTGCATGTTGTGGCTCCTTGTGTGCGTCGAAGTCATCGGTCGAATCGGAATACCGGAAGAGCGACCTCGCCGACATCATGTATGACGATATGAAACGTCGTGCTCAAAGTGATTGCGGACACCCGGGCAACGACGCTGATGCGCCTGCATCTGATTTCACTTCGCCGGGCGTGAAACCGCCGAACGCGTTACGTATTTGGCCGGCAAAAGTCGCAAGATGGTCGGCATTTTCAACGCCGATGACCGCGCACATCTCTCTGTCGACCTCTCGCCATTCATGGTGAATTTTCTCGAGCAGACTTTCGCCATACTTTGAGAGCGTTATCACATTGCTGCGGAGTTCGCGTTCATCGACATGCCTTTCGATCAGCCCCGCTGCCAACAGTCGGGACGTCATCGTGCTCATGCTTGCTGCTGTCAGTGAGAATTCACGAGCCAGTTCAGCTTGTGATGCATGTCCCATCCGATCCAGCGCGTCGAGGATGCAGGCCTGCCGGGGCGTCACCCCAAGGTGGGCCAAACGAACGCGCACGCGCTCTTCGACCATGTGGCCGCAATGGATGAGGAGATGGAGGCGGTGTTTTTTTGTTAGCATACTAACGGTTAGTATAGTAACTATCGTCGCAGAGTCAAGCGCTGGTGCGCTAATTGAACTGCCCGGAGCGTGATCAAGTGACCTGCGCGTAACCAGTATCAAGCGAGAACACCACCCCACGCTGGCCTCATCCTTCCCGTCCCGGTCGTCGGCGTGGCCGGTCAGTGTGCGTGGATGTCTCGTGGGATCAGAGCGCTTCGGCACATGTCCTTGGAGGTGTGGCGGAAGGCGTCGAAGACAACGGACGTGGGCAGTTTCAGGGGTTCGCGGAGGGAACGGTCGAACCACTCGCCTCGGACTTGGCCGCTTGCCATCGAGTCGGATACGGTCCTTAGCTGCGGGCGTAGCGTATGGTGTCCGGCCTCGCGGACGGCTGGGCGTCAAGCGTCAGTTGCCGCTCGTCCCTCAGTCTTTTGAAATGTCCGCCGGGATATGGGGACGCAAATGAAAAACGCCCTGAAGTGGGCGTGTTTACTGGCGTTCTGGCGGAGAGGGCGGGAAACTCTAAAAGAATAAAAAACGTCTTTAAAACAATAGCTTATTTTATCGCAGTCGCGTCTTTTTGTACCAGTATTTTGTACCAGTCAGCAGCGCTCGCCTGATCGCTAAAACTATCCCATTTCTAGCCCGAAAAGGCCACCTCGGACGTACGACTCTCATCCAGGCCAGAGTACACGCTACCGAGGGCAAAGATCGTCACTGACGGCGACTGCGACAGATGGGCAGACACGGTTCCGCAAAACTCATCCTGAGTGACCTCAGTGCTGTTTGAGGATCCCGCGCAAGCAGGGGGGACGGACTAGGTAAACGTTGCCCGACCCTTTGGGTTTGTGCCGGGATTGCCTGCCTCGTCAGGCATCGGAAAAACGCTGCGTGGGGAGTTGCCCAAAAACTCCGTAACGTGATGAATGTAACGATACAAAATAACGTTACACGATATTATCCACGGAAAACTGGGAGAACTGCAATGACAGCCACCGCGCGTATCACCCGTGAGACCGTTGCTGATACTGCCGCAGAGATTGAATCGCGCGGTGATACGCCCAGCGTTCGCAAAGTCTTGGCTGTCCTCGGCGGCAGCCCAAACACAATCGCACCGCTCTTGAAAGAATGGCGAGAGAGCCGCCCAGCGGGACGCGCCGCACAGATCGCCATCGACCCACGCATAGCGAGGCTCATTGCTGAGCAGATACGAGCCGCTGAGATGGAAGCTGCTCGTGCAGCACAAGCCCGGCTAGCTGAGGTACTGGATGATGCCGACGTGGTTGCAGAGGCAGGGCGTGCCGCTGAGAAACATGCAGCCGAGCTTGCTATTGAGCTCGAAGCGGTTCGCGCGAAGGTTCAGCAACAGGCAGGTCAGATTGCACAGATGAAAGAGGATGCTTCGCAGGTGAAAGCGGATGCAGTTGACAGAGTGAGAGCCGCGGAGGATCGCGCAGCGGTCGAAGCAGCCAAGGCCGAAGCGGCGCAGAAGGCGCTCGCGCGTGCAGAAGTCAAACTCGAATCACTTCCGAAGCTTGAGGCCGATCTTGAAGCGGTCCGAAATGAGGCAAGGCAAGCCCGAGACCAGGCGAATGCCGCCGAGCATGAGCTTGTGGGTGTCCGTGGCGAACTGAAAGCACTGCAGGCTGCGTTTGAGCGACAGGGCATGGAGTTGGCTGAAGCAAAAGCAGTCGCGAGGGAAGAGCGAAAGCGTGCGGATGCGGCCGAGCGTGAATACGGTAAGGCGAGCGCTCAGGTACAGAGCCAGCAAGTCGCACTCGACGCAGCATCGCAGCGGGTGCGCGATCTGGAAGTCTGGTTGAAGGGAAAGGGGGGTTGATCAGTCCCGGATAGGCGGAAGACCTGCTGTGAAGACCGGACACGAACGAGGAGGCCGCAGCGCTCCGGGTACTCTCAGCCAAGAGGATGTGCTGCAGCATCAGTTCATACAACTGCTCGGTTGACGGGCAGTTCATAAGAGATGTGTCGTTGGGCTCGGGTGTGTTGTCTATTCATTCTTCCGTGCCGATATTCATGCGCAGAATTTTGAAGGGCCGTAGCCGCCCAGGAGCGGAAATTCGTCGTCCCCAGACAGCCTACTGTCGAGGGGCCGCAAAGCTCTGAAACCTGTCGGACGCCATCAGTATCGATCGCGTTTGCAATCCTTAGGCAGCCAGGGCGACCCCGACCTAGAGGGTCGCTCAGCCTTCGCCGGAAGCGGAAGCTCCGAAACCTCGGCCTTTTTCAACTCGTATTCTCCGGTCTCGTTGAGCCTTTGGATGAACTCGTACCGCGAGTGCGCCACCACGCTGTCGCCACATGTCTTCGTCACGGTCGACCAGAAGTGGCCCTTGGTATCCTTGGGGTCGATTTCGTAGGTGTAGTCCTCCCGGCAGTTGCAGCGGTCCACTAAGCTAGTCACCCAGTCGTTGTTCGTGTCGTATTCGAGCCTGACGCGAGAGCCGTCGGTGAAGATGATCTTGACGATGTTGTGCAGGTCGTCGTAGGTGTAGGCGGTCGCGTATCGTTTTGAATCCCTGGAGTAACTGAGGTTGTCATTGTCGCGATATTGGTATTCGGCCAGGGTGCCGTTGGATGCGGTTATACGCCACACTTTCCGGTTGCCCGCGTAATACTCGAATCGGAGTGAGCGGCCTATTCCGTCCGAGACGCTCTTCAACAGGCCGTTGTCGAAGTAGTGCAGCTTGAGTACATGGCCTTCCGTGTCGATCAGCCGCAGCAATCTGCCCTGCCGGTCGAAGTGTTCTTGCGAGCCGTCGTCCCATGTTAAGCGAAAGCTGCCGTCCTGGAACACGACCTCGGCTGAGTATTGCGGCGCGACCTCTCGCGCCTTGCCTTGTTCGACGACCTGCCAGTGTCGCGGCGGCGGGAGGTACTTCCGGCCTTCGGTGGGCTTGGCGAGCAGCCCCAATTCCCGTGCAAGCTCCGTGCGTTTGTCGTCGTATTCGAGCAGTTCCTCGCGCAGTTCCCGGTAGTGCTGGTCATCGCGGTAGCTGGTCTCCTTTGCCTTCTTCTGCCGGATGATCGCGTCGATGACGGACTCCACGCCTTGCCGGGTGAGCGGGGCTGCGCCGAAGACGTCTTCGTTGCCCGCGCCGCAGCTTCTTCTTTTGAGATTGCCTTCCGCCGTGATGGTGAGCGAGGTCTCGAAGTTCGTGCACCAGCCGAAGCCGAACATGCCGTTGAACAGGGTGCGGCTGTTGTAGGTCCTCTCCAGTTTAAGCTCCGCGCCGGCTTCCGGCGCCGGCAAGCTGAAATCGGTCCAAGTGTTCGAGTAGTTCGCGTTCTTCATGTCCACGATGGCAAGAGCGCGGGGGGCGAGCAAGGCGAGGATCAGAAGCGCCGAAAGGCGGGCCAAGTGTATTTCTCCGGTCAATAAAGACATTACGGGCGGACGTCCATACTCATACCCGGTTTCCAATCGCGCGCCCTGCGCCAGAGGGCGACGACCGTCTCCTGGGGCAATAGCCGGGCGAGTGCCGCCCGCCGCTCATTTGCGGCGCGCACGGTGTCCTCATCCCGAACGGCTTCGGCGCAGCGCGCCGCGAGCGCATGGTGAAAGAAGGCCGATGCATGGTCGGGCTGCGATCCCGTGGCGGGGTCGCCTTCCTCGGCCATTTCGGCGAGCGTCTGATGGGCCTGAGGTTGTCCTTGGGCCGCAGCTAGACTGGCCAAACGCTTTGCTTCGCGCAAATCGCGGGGAATGGCGGTGCCCCGAAAGAGGTCTTCCGCCAGCTGCTGCAGGGCCACGGCATCGCCGCCATCCGCCGCGCGCCGCAGCCACGCGACGCCTTCGGCCTTCCGATTTTCGTCGCCGGATTCGAGCAGGCTGGTTCCGAAGGCGCCCTGTGCCCGCGGGTAACTTTGCCTCGCCGCCGCTTCAAGCGCGGTACGCGCAGCTGCCGCATCCCCGAAACGGTCCAGCGCACGCCCAAGCTGATAGTGCAGGCGAAGCGCGTCCGGGGATTTCTCGACGGCCGCCCTGCAGGCGTCAACGGCCGCCCGCGCGTCGAGTTCGTCCCAGTTCACCCCCGGTGCGACGCGCTGGCGGTCGAAGGGGTGGGCTGCAAGCGTGTCGCAGGTCGTCGCGCGCTTGGAAGACGCAATGGGGCGCTCGAAGCCGCCAAGCTGTGAAGGGTCCGCGCCTTTTGCGATGGGGGGATCGGGAGGCTCGGGCGACATCGCCTGCGCATAGTCTGCCCGTTCGGCCAGGTCCCGTCGCGCAAGCCAGAGGCGCGCGGTGCGATCCTGCGCTGCCGTTGCGATGCGCTTGCCATCGGGGCTCCAGGCCACGGCGCCGACCCAGTGCTCGTGGCCGTTGAGGATGGCCTTGCCGCGCCCGGTGGCAACATCCCACTCGCGGGCAGACTTGTCGTCGGAGACAGTGAGCAGGGACTCGCCGTCCGGGCTGAAGGCCAAGGCGTTGATGGCGTCTTCGTGCCCACGCAAAACGGCGCGTTCCGCACCGGACTCCACGTCCCAGAGGCGCGCGCTGCGATCGCCGGAGCCGGTCGCCAGCCGCTTGCCATCGGGGCTCCAGGCGACAGCCGAAACGTAGCCCTGGTGGCCGGACAGGATTCTGACCGGCCGACCGCTGTTGGCATCCCACAGGCGTACCGTGTTGTCGCGCGAAGCAGTGGCGAGCCAGCGCCCGTCTGGGCTGAAGGCGAGCGACAGCAAGGCGTCTTCGTGTCCTTTCAGCACCGCGAGTTCATTGCCGTCCCGGCTCCACAGGCGCGCCGTCTCGTCGGCGGCGATGGTCGCTACCCGATTGCCGGCCGGATTGAAGACCGCTTGGCGAAGCGGGCCGCGGTGTCCGCGCAACACCGCGAGCGGGGTTGCCCTGAGCGCATCCCACAGGCGCGCCGTCGCGTCGTCCGACGCGGTGAGGACGGTTTTTCCATCGGGGCTGAACACCGCGGAACGCACCGCATCGGTGTGGCCCGCAAGGATTGCGAGCTGGCGGCCCTCCGCATTCCACAGGCGCGCGGTTCCGTCCTCGGATGCGGTGAGCAGCGTGCCCTCGGGGCCGAAGGATGCGGTGCTCAGCCCATCGTCGTGGCCGCGCAGCACGGCGAGCTCGCGACCCTCCAGATTCCACAGGTGCGCGGTCTTGTCGCCGGACGCAGCGAGCACGAGCCGGCTGTCGGCACTGAAGGTGACGGATATTGCGTTCTGCGTCAACGGCAGTGTGACGTTTCCGTTGGGCGGTACGAAGGTTTCCCAAAGGCGTGCGGTGCCGTCCTGCGATCCGGTCAGCACGTGGCGGCCGTCGCCACCGATGGCGATCGACTTGACCGGTTCGGAATGGCCGCTCATCACCCCCGTTTCGCGGCCCGTCAGAACCTCCCAGGCCTGCACAACGTCGTCCTCGGCGGCGGTTAGTAGCTTGCTGCCATCGGCACTGAAGCGCGCGGCCACGAATCGGGTGTCGGCCCATAGCGTGCTGACGCGCCGGCCGGTTTTCGCCTCCACGAGAAATCCGGTGTGGCGATCGTCCTCCTTGCGCTGCATGAAGATCCGCTCGCCGTCGGTGGCGATGGGCCACGCGTGCGCTTCGGACCAGGTGTCGATCTTCTTGCCCGATCGGTCCCACACGTGGAGCCATCCGCGATCCGTGGCGGTCAGGATGCGCTGCCCGTCCCGGCTGAATGCCACATGGGTTGCGTTGCCCGCCTGGCTGGGGAGACGGGTGGGCGGGTTGCTCGAGTCGATGTCCCAAAGACGCGCCGGCCCATCGTCCGAAGCCGTTAGGGCCAGCTTTCCGTCCGAACTGAGCGCGCTGGCCAGGACCGGCCCTTCATGTCCGTCGAGGATGCGCACGACCTTGCCGCTGTGCGCATCCCACACGATCGCCGTGCCGTCGCGCGAGGCCGTCAGCAGCCGGTCGCAGCCTGCGCAGAAGGCGATGCCGGTGATGTTCCCCCGGTGCTGAAGAATCGGCAGGCGCTGTTGTCCGTTGGCAGCATCCCAGACACGAACCGTTGCATCGTCGGACCCGGTGGCCACGTAGGCCCCGTCGCGGCTGAAGGTAACCTTCGAAACCTGGTACTTGTGGCCGCGCAGCACGGCAAGCGTGCGCCCGGTTTCGGTGTCCCAGAGGCGGGCGCTCGCGTCGTCCGAGGCGGTCGCGGCGCGCTTGCCGTCGGGACTCAGCGCGACATCAATCAAGGCTGCATCATGGCCGCGCAGGACGACTGGCGGGCGCGGATGCGACCAGAGTTCGTCCAGAGCCGATTCAAGTTTCGTGGCGGGCGTGCCGGTTTGAAGCAAGGTGGCGGCTGAGTTGGCGATTCCATGCCAAGCGCGACTTGAATCTCCTGCTTTCGATGTGGAAACTGCGGCGACCAGCGAATCGATGCTCTCCTGAATCTTCTCCTTTTCGTCTTGGTGCAGTTTGTATGCGGAGTGATACTGCCAGTAGCCGATGCCGGCGATCGAAGATAGGGCGACGATGGAGAAAGCAGCAACTGAGCATTGCTTGCGCCGGCGTTCCCGAATCTTGGCGCGGGAGCGGGCAACGTATTGGACCTCTGGCTCACCCACCAACTTCTTGCCCCAAGCCGCGATCAAGGCTTCAGCGCGTCGTACCTTCGGCCCTTCGGGAAGCAGCAAATCGTTCGACCGAGCATTTTCCTGCCACAGTTTGAAGTCGTCCTCGAGGCGGCTCATGGTCCGGTGATGCTCACGATCCTCCTCGATGTGCCGCTCGGCGCGACGCCAGACGCGCAGCAGGGTTTCGTGGGCGAACTGAAATCCCTCCTTGCGCGCAACCAGCAGCCGGGCTTCGGGCGCGAGCAGTGCTGCGACAAGTAGGCCCTCCGGCGAATCGGGGGCGATCTTCGCCGGATTGATGGGGCGTGTGGAGGCGACATCGGTGTCGAGGCGGATCGTGACCGCGCGCCGGAGCAGGGTCGGCAGCGCATCCTGTTGAGCCAGCGGAAGAGTCGCGAAAACGGCTTCTGCGCGGCGACCCACGACGCCGGTGATGCCGCCCAGTTCTTTGTACGCGGCAAAGGTGAGACAGCCCCTGGCGTCGCGCCGCTCGTAGAGGGCGCGCAGCAGATCCTGCAGCGAAGGGAGCCATTCCGGATGGGCGTGGGCGTCCTTCAGAAGGTGTCCGCTCAAGCTGTTGCCATGGTCATCGCGTTCGAATCGCAGCCCGCTCATGGACGCGGGCCGGAGGATGACCGATTCGAGCGCCTCGGCCCGCACCGGGGTGAGGTCGTACATTCCAGCATCGCCCTTGATGGCGAGGAAGCCGACGTCGCCCTGGGCTGATGCGTAGTAGTCGCTGCGCAGTGTAGTCACGACGGAAGCCACGCCACTGCGGGACAGGTTGCCGAGAAACGCCCAGAACCCGGCCCGTTGATCCGGCCCGATGCGCGAATCGAGATAGATCTGTTCGAGCTGATCCACGATCAGCAGCAGGCGTGCAGATTTCCCGCCGCTTCCGAGCGTGTGCAGGCAGGCATTGACCGCCGAGTCGAAAAGAACCGTCAAACTCATGAAGCCTGCATCGGGGCGCAGGCCGTTCGACAAGGCGTCCTGCAATTCCGGAAGCGCCCGAGCCAGTGCGCCCGCCAGCGCGTCCTGCAGCGATCCGCCCGCGTCGCGGGGGACGAAGGTGGCGATCCGCCAGCCGCCTACTGCGCTGTCGTATCGGTCTTGCAGCAGGGCCGCGCCGACCCCCGCGCGGGCGAGCGAACTCTTGCCCGCACCGCTGGCGCCGACGATACAGACAAAGCTCGCTTCGCCCTTCGCTTCGCGACCGCGCAGTAACTGGAGGATGTCGCAAACTTCCAGGTCGCGCCCGAAGAATATGCGCGCGTGGTCGAGGTCGAAGTACTCCAGCCCTCGATAAGGCGCCTGTACCCACAGGACGTCGCGGGGGGCCGCGCTCTGCAGGCGCGTATCGATCAGGTTCTTGAGATGGGCACGCAGCCGATGGGCGAAACTGACCGGATCGGGGAAGATGTGGTAGGCGCCGCGATTGTGCCCGGCGGCATCCTGGAATTGCTCGCGAAGGAAGCCTTCAACGGCTTCACGCTGGACGACGAGCTCCTTGAGCTCTTCCGTTTCCTTACCCCGCATCTGGTCGTGAAAGCCACCGTCATCCTTTCGGACGTAGACCAACATCGCGGGCCTTTCGCCCTCGCTCGCGCGGTTCGCGTGCCACATCAGGTCGAACTCGCGCTCGGTACCGGAGCGATAGTTGGTGCCGTCAGATTTGCGAATGTCGGGCCCGAGGGGTGTCCCGAGTCGTGACCAGAGTATGAATACCGCGATGTCCACGCCGGATGTCTCCGACAGCACGGCATCGACCCCGGCCTGGAACGAGGTCACCGCCTGCAGCGGCAGGTCTTCCCACAAGAGCGGCTTGAGTTCGACCTGCTCGGCGCCGTACCAGTCTTGCAGTTGGTCGACGACCTGCTGAGCCTTATTGCGCTCCTCGGCGACATCGCCCGGCGAGGAAATGAAGATTCGGACTTGAGTCATCGACCAACCGTTCTTCGTGCCATTGTCAGCCTGCCTTGCACGTAAGCATGAGTAACTCTAGCAATCGGCGATTACTTTGTCATTGAAGACAACGGGCTAGCCCCAAGCCCATCGCCCAAGGGGCTGGGGCACCATCTGCGCACAGGGGTCGAAACGGTGAATTCGCAGGATCAACGACCTGCCGTTCGCCCACGCTGAGCGTCGTGCAGCAGGTGTCGGCCGGATTGCCTCCGCTCAATCTGAGCAAGCTGGCCGACGGTTGAGGCCGACCTGCTGTCCGTAAGCAGTTTCGCCAGACGACAGCTTCACTTGAAGACCTGACTATGAGCCACTGACATCTCGAGCGGCAGCTCCTGGTCGGATCAGGAAATAGCCTGAAGTGCCAAGCGCTCGCTCGATCAAGATTTCAGGGCTACTACTGCTGACCGCCTCATTGCAGCTGCACTAGGTGTGAGAACCCAACGTTCGAATTCAAGCCGATAAGCGGCCCTCGGCACGAACGAATGGTCGAGTGACCGGTTCACGTTTGGTGCAGCCGGATCTGACAGCTATGAAGCAGTTGCGCTTTGCGGAAAGCTGTTGCGTAACGATTCGGTTCAGGTGGTGCGAGCCGAAGGTAACCTGTCACCTTGAGCCGACGGCGTAGATTTAACTACGCACCTTTAAAGCCTTTGAAGATATCTGCAATCTTCCCAACCGCGTCTAGAATTTTGTCGATGTACGAAACCGCTATTTCCGCGGCGCCCTCGCTGTAGTCCCTTCGATTACAGAGCTCAATCGAAGCGTCGATGAACGCAAGATATGATCTGATGCCCACGAAGTACTCGTCATAGCCATCAAATACTTCCTGCTCCATTCTCGGGCAATATTCGGCCAAATTGATAGGCCCCGGATCTTTCTCAATGGATTGCCGCAGTTTCACCAATTCTAAACGTCGCGCCCGAAGTTTCGTGTGCGCCGATTCTGCATCGACTAGGCGAGGCTGCCAAAAAGTCCGCCATTTCTGGGACGTACATTGTTTGAACGTAACTTGCCGCGCGCGCATTCCTTGCTCAAGGTTCGACAACTGGGACTCGTATCCTTGTCTTTTTTCTATGAGCGCACGAGATATTTCTTCGTTAGTAGATTTTTCGCACACGCTTGCAGCTTGCGCTGCGCTTGAAAACACAAATACTAATACCGAACAGGTGAGAAATGACGGTATAGAGAACATAGTGCCCTCCCAGCGAACCCTGACTTTGTTTCGGAGATAGTTCTGTCCCGTGACATCGAAATGCCGGATAATATGATCTGAAAAAACTTACTCAGATAAATAAATTTCTCGCAAAGCAAAATAGCAAGGCAGGAAAGCGCCAGCTGATAGCATGGGAGTAATTCGACTCATGTGTGAAATATACATATAGCATACAGCCTCAACCGGATAGCCGCTATTTTAGCTTGGTGGCAACTTGGGGGGGCGTGGCCGCCCACCCTTCCGGTTCGGCGTCCGTAAGCTGCCGCTCGTTGATGACTCTTCGACCTGTTACTGTTATAGGTGCATAGACCACCCGCAAGGGTTGGGGGGCACTTTTGCGGGGTAACTACGAATAGTCTGCGGAGACCTCCTGGGATCTGAGTGCTTTGTGATATCCCCGAAAGAAGCCAATCAACTCGTGATCATTACTCCAGAATACTGATTCATTGGCATTGCCACGAAAGTAGCCCCAGCCAAAGAAGACTTCTTCGGGCACAGGGTCGGTCGAGTCGCGCGTCAGGATGATGAAGTTGCACGCTGGAACACCAGCAAACGAGTTACGTACTACGCGAACCTGGAACGAAGTTGGAAGGATGCCGCCAAGCTTGGCCTTAATTCGAGTAACGCGTGCCCTGCAAAGCTCGGAACATGTTTCTTCATACCGGGTGTCCTTCCTTGACACAAAATCGCGAATTCCATCTTCTATCATCTCGGCGACCTTTGTCGAGTACGGGTTCTCGGATGTTAAGTAAGTATTGAGTACTTCAGTGGCAGTGTTCAGTCTAGTAAGTACCGAAGTAGCGCTCTTGTTCGCGTTTCCAATGTAAACGACCTTATTCTGGGATATTGCCTTTTTTAGATCCTCTGCAATTCCTTGTATCTCAGAGTTAGTAGAGAGCTGAATCGTCACCTGAATGATGTAGATCGGGACAAGGATTGCAAGAAGCATGAACGCGATCCATTCAACATCCTGTGGCAATGGAGTCACCGGGCCGTTGGACTTAGTCCAGATGCTCAAACTGAAGACTGCGAACGAGATCGCAATCGGAACCGTCGCTCTTAGCAGCTGACCTATTGGCTTGCTCATATCCAAGAGCCTCCGATCTTCCCCTGAAGAAGCTGTGTGGACGTTTCCTTACACATAGACATAACCGGAAGCGGCTTAAGCCGAAGGCGCTACGGTCTCTCCAGTGAATTGGTGGGTATTTGTGTTGAACAGATTTGGTGGAGCAGCGACGGGCCTCTGTGTCCGACGAAATCCGCCCTTCATTCCACAGCTTCAGCGTAGCCGACGGCCATCGACATGCAAGTGAAATGTACCGGTCGGCAGCGTGTGGCAGGATGCGTGAGGACACGAACGGCAGTTTCGGGTCTGTAAAACTCGCGGACGCCGAATGAGACTTACTGGCGGATTCCGAGAAGTCCGTATGGACGCCTTGGGTCGGGAGCACCAGTTGGCCAACGCGAGTTATTTTTCGTCATGTAGTCCGTTTCCCGACTGCCTGCCGGCATGTGGGCTCAGCTATCTGTAGTTTTCGTGCGCCAACAAACTGCCCCCCATTCTCACCCCGTAAAGAACTCCTGAATCGCCCCCCAAGCCTCCTTGGTCCCGTTTTCAGTCATCAAGCAGTGGTACGGAAGTTCGATGCGATCCACATCGTAGCTCGCAACCGGTTTGCGCTCCTCGAATGGGACGCTGGTGTCACACGCTGATGCGTCGTCATTCAGTGAGTGATGGATGCGGCAGATGAGGGGTCTTGCGGCGTAAATGGAACAACGGTTCTCATGCAGGAAAGGGCAGGGGATGCCGTGAAACCGCCGGGCCTCATTGAGCGCAACATTGAACGGCCTGACCGGAGCGCTTGCCATTGCTCGCCCGGATGCTTGCGCCATCGCTTCAGCCTCGTGAGCGTAAATCATCGTGGTCATGCTGCAGCAGCCAGCGCAACCCGGTTTGCACGCGACATGGGGGGCGAGGGCGGCGTTGAAGCGGTCGGCGACCAACACAAGCTTTTGCCTGCGGGTCTTCAGGCTCGCATTCTCTACTTGGATGCGGCTTGTCAGCCGCTGGAGCTTCTTTGGTTCCAGCCAGGGGTTGGCCTCAATGGCTGCGTCATGCCGTGCTTGCGCCCTGTGTTTGAAGTCCGTCATTTGAGTGTCGCGTATAAGTCACATTGAAGAATTGTGACTTATACACAGCTGACGCAAACGCGTCAACGTCAGACCATCCGTGCGATGGAAACCGCCCCCGCTAATGGAACAACAGGCAGTGCCCGCCAGGTGCTCGCCCAGAACCTCAAACGTCTGCGTGCTGCGCGCGGCTGGTCTCAGGAGCAGCTCGCATTCGAAGCGGGCCTCCATCGCACCTTTGTGGCACACGTGGAGCGTGAGGTGCGCAACATCTCCCTCGACAACGTCGAGCGCCTCGCGATGGCCTTGGGCGTCAGCCCGGCAGCGCTGCTGACCCCGACGACGAGCGGGTAGGTTCGGGGCAGGCCGCGATTGCCCGCCGATCCGCCCTGTAAGCGGACGACGGTGGATGCAGGCCCTGTTTACACAAGCAACCTTGGCCCCGCCGCTTTCTTCTGCACGAAGAAGACCACAGGCAACTCGGCTCGGTAACCGTGCTGGCGTGCGAACGCGAACAAACTCAGGGTTTGACTGCGTATCCCGGAGAAGCCGGGCTGGCGGGCCAGGATGGTCAGCGTCTGTGCCACGGCGGTGGTCTTGCGGGTTGCCAACTGGGCGGACAGCAGGGCATGCCATTCGCGCATGTCGGTTTTCGGGCGGCGCCACGTCCACGACGTTTTGCCGCGCACCGCGTGGCGGATGAGTTCGTAGCCCAACCATGTCAGGCGGGGCATCGCGGTGACCGACTTCAGCGCCTCCTCGTCGGCGACGCGCCCGGCACCCGGTGTCACCAGCAACAGCCACTCCACCAGCGCCTCACCGTGTGCCACGGCAGGCACTTCTCCGTCCGACGTTTGAGTCTCCATCTCAGGCGCCGCTGCGGCGGCTGAATCGGCATCCCCAGCGGCGTCGCCAAGGCGTTCGTCCGCACACCGAACGGTGTGCGCCGTGGGCGCGTCAAAGCTTGGCCAGTACAGCACCAGCTGCGCGTTGGCGAGACCGCGCTGTTTGCGCAGCAGACGTTGCGCCGGTGAGCACCCGATGCCGTAACGCGCGTGGAACTTGCGCGCGAGCTTGAGGGCCTTCCCCGCAGGGCACTGCCCGGAGACATGAAAGGTGTAGCCCTTGGGCACCAGGTCGAGCACTCGGGCGAGAGCAGCGGTCTTCGAGGTGGCGACGGGGGTTGAAGCGGGGGAGGGGCGTGTCATGGAGTATCTCCGGGTTCGGGTACTCCGTATAGCGTTGGGGTGAGGGGATGCGGGTGCAGTGCGGTACCCGCATGGTTGTTATGTGATCGGGTGTGGCGAAGCCACACGTATTGATGTTCCAAGATTTTGTTTCGCAGATCGCGGTGCGATCTGCCTATACAAGGGAGAGGAAAGACCTCGCAGGTGGGCAGGGCCGGCGCGAGAGCGCGGGCGCACGCACACCCGGCGGCCTGCCTTGTCGCGTTCGAGTGCCACACAAACGGACGCGAGCGGGCAGGCCGCCACCTGCAAACCACACGCCGAAAGGCACGCCGGAATCGCCAATTCCGGAAGCGACTGGACACGCCAGTCCTGTCGCGAGCAAACGCTGAAGCGCAGTGCCTCTAATCGGGCTCGCTGCGCTACGACGGGCGCTGGATGGTGCAACTCCATCCTTCGACCCAATCCAGCCGCAGCATGTTGGGCGACGCGGAAACGGCGCCGGGGAGGCAATGCCCCGGTGACCTGTTATCCAGCGAAAGTCGGAAGAAAGTCCGACCCGTGGGGCGTATCGAAAGAGCGCAACGCGTGCCGCGGAGGAAGGCTTCTGAGCGCACGGTAACGTGCGAGGGCTGCAAGGGGAAACCTGGCGCAGCTGGCACCCGGAGAAATCCGGGGTCGATGGATAGCTCAACCCTCTAACGGCGCCCTTCGAGGGCGCTGCGCGGAGCATGATGAAGCCATAGGCACTAAGCTATGGTTCGTCGTCGATGAAGCACGTTTCGAGTACCCGAGTCGCTATGGAACATCGGACCGGGGAAATCCAAGGAAAGCCGGAATGGCTAGAATCGTTGCAGAGACAGTGGCGTCATCATGCGCAGTAGCGGATGACTAACGCGGGAACCGACGGACGTGGCACGGGGTGGCACCCGCACCAGAAACGTCAGCCGGGGGAGATTCAGTGAGTAGGGTTCGATCTCATTGGTGATACGACCGAAGCCATGAGAGAGCGGAGCGATCCGCGGCAGGTGCTGGCACATCTGTCCCGAAAGCCGGAAGCGTTTTGCGAAAGTGTGGTGCCCCGAAAGGGGCAATGAACAGGGCCTGGCAGCCCGTTGCAGTGGGTCGTGCCATCGCTTGGCAGCGGTGGTACGAAAGGACCGGTTGGCACCGGATCCGAGCGTTGATGGACACATCTCTACAGGAGGAAAGATGACTCTCTCGGCCCCTTCCGCATCTGCGGGAGGGGCTGTTTGGGCTTGAAGTCGGGGCGCTAATTTGGGGTAGTAGCTGACGTCGATCTTGTAGCGCTTACTTAGTGTGAATGGCAGAGCTGCAACTGCTCGGCCTTTCCGGCCATTCGAACGGAGCAAATTGAGCGGCAGGAGACACGCGGTCAAACGACTCTCAGGCCATGTTCCAGCGTAGGTCGGCTTTTCGCCCCAGAGAACTCACATTCCCGACCCGTTGCCGTCATTAGCCATCAGCAGGCGCACAGAACGAGCGCCCGCCGACAACTGCTTGACCGTCTGGCGGCAACTGAATATCTTCAATAAGCACTAACGACGGCATCGTGCGGTTGCCATCGAGTTTGGTCTCCCGCCGAGTTTGCGGATATCATTTCCCGCCCGCTTGCTCTAAGGGCCAACCCTGCCACCTGCATACCGCTTTAGAAGGCCACTTTTGTGTCATCAGCCAATACACAATTACTGATCAACGAGTTGGAGAGTCAGGCCGATATCGATGGCAGGTATACCGGTCTGAAATGCGTCAATATTAATTCTTTGACCGGTGCGCAACGCGGATGCTTCTCGCTAGTGTTCAGGGCATATGATGAGGTCGATCAGCGTTGGGTGGCCCTGAAATTCTTCGATTTGGACCCTAACAACATTTTTGCCCAATATCGGTTTGACGCTTTCGAGCGTGAGCACGCAATCCTCCAAGGCCTTCTCGGCGTACGCAGATGCCTGCAGGTCGCCTCTTCCTTTTCGATATATAAGCTCCAGCTAAAATTACCAACCGGGGCTTTGTTCGAAATGCCATGTCCGTATTTCGCGGTTGAATGGCTGGATGAAGATGTCGACATGTATTTTCAGCAGCAAGACACTATCGACGTAATTGAAAAGCTACAACTTTTCAATGACATAGTCTTGGCGGTCGAGGCGTTGCATTCGAAGCAGGTCTACCACCGCGATCTTAAGATGGACAACCTACGTGCCACGTACGAAAACTTGGCACGTCTCATAGTCGCAATTGACCTGGGGACAGCTGCGCGGCTTGAATCACCCAACCTGCAGCCGGATTACGATGGAGGCCCCGTCGGAGCTCCGGCCTACGCACCGGCGGAGGCGCTGTGTGGATTCGCGGGGGAAAGAAGGATTGGGCGATTAACAGACATATACGCTCTTGGCTGCATACTATTCGAGCTTTTCAATTGCACCTATTTCTACCGTGAGCTCCTGATTTTGAATCCCAATTACCAAGCTGTTTTGATGGTGATGTCGATAGCGGCGCGAAATGGGCGAACACCAGCGGAAAGGCTGCAGCAATGGCAGGAAGCATTACGTCGCCACAGCAATGGGGTTACTCCAGTATCCATTTTGGCAGGCGGGCATTCGGTGCCGGCTGGCATTGAGATGCTGCTGGACGATCTCGTAAGGACCATGACCAGGTTCGACTACCGCCAGCGCCCCTCCTTGGAGTACGTCCGCCGCCGGATTCAGTCAGCGATCACGGTCATGCGGAATGAACGTGCAAATCGGGACAGAGTCGAAACAGCAAAGGCACGTCGTGCGGCGCGAATCGCACGGCTCGCCGCCAAGGAACAGCGCTTAGCGGACGCGATGGCGAGAAGGATCGGAAATGCAAAGTGACCTTATTCCAAAAGACAGGCAAGCTCTTGTTGTCACGCCCGAACCGATCAGATTAGTACTTACTGAGGGGCTTGGCGACCAGTTCGAACTCGTCTTGCCACCGCTCGAGGATCTTGCGGAAATTGACAAGGTCACTGAAAAGCACTTCTCTCTTCGAGCCCAAGCTGATGATCAGTTGGCTCCGCTTAAGAGTGCGTTTGCGTCCGAGTTTGCTCAACTTGAAAAGAAGAAGGCACGATTCGGTAATTCAAAAACCTTCATTACTCATCTAGCAAATCTTGCTGAATTAGCGGGGAGGAGAGAGGCTGAATACAATGTTTTAGTTGAGGCGCCCGAGGAGCTTCGCGATCCTTTTATCCAACGGCTGATTGCCGAAAACCTTCTTGCACGGGGGCGTTCGATTGAGGCCGAGAAGTTGCTATTGGCACTCGATTTGACAAATGATACGGCAGCCAGTTTGCGGATTGCTTTCTTCCTTGTGCAGCGAAACGATCTCGTTCGCGCCGCAGCAGTTGTGTCGCGGGTCTTGTCGATTGATCCGTTTAATTACGGCGGTCGACTATTTGAGGGTGCCTTACGGCTAGCAAAGGGGCAGTTCCACCCGGCCATTCAGAGCTTCAAGATTGCGGAGGAGGAGCGGCCAAACTCCTCCGTGTTGTTTACCAACATGGCTGTCGCTTATGTGTGCGCGAAAAAGGTCGAGAAGGCCTTAGCTGCGTTACGCAAGGCCGTAGCACTTGATCCGCTCAACGAGAATGCTATCTCCCTTCTTGCGGATGTTTCGCATTCAATCGGCCGTGACGAGGAGGCTGTGCCGGCGCTGCGCTATTTCGTCAATTTTGAACAGCGGTCACCGTCTATCTGGGGGCGTCTAGCCCGGGCACTTCTGGAAATTCAGCAACCGCAGGAAGCGCTCGATGCGCTTCGTCGCCAAGCGAGCCAGGAAGACACGCCGGCAGTTTGGAACAACATTGGTGTTGCCAGAGTGGCTAACAGGCGTAGATCAGAGGCGCTTAGCGCATTCAAACACGCAATTCATAAGGTGACTGCCGAGACGAGGACAGATGGACTGCTGGCGGTGCGGAATAGTCTTGCCCTGCTAGTCGAGGAGGGACACTACGAAGAGGCTATTCGCCTCGCGCGGATCGCTCTCTCGGACGATTCCGAGCATCTCTGTCGGCGTGACAAGAAGCTATGCGATATCTACGTTTTCATGCTTCACTCGATGCGCCACATGAATCGCGCGCAGGAGGCGATGCGAATATGCGAAGAGTTGCTAAAGGAGGAATCCGTCGCCTACGATCTCCGTATTTGGTCGGTAACGCAGATGCTTGCTCAGTACGCAATTGTCCCAGGACTGACCGATCGAGCCGTATCTCTGGCGCGCGAGTATCAAGGCGAACTGAATAATTTGAAAGCTATCAACGATAAACTTCACGAAGGATTTATCAACAACCTCGTATTCGCATTTGCGGAAACCGGGCATGTCGACGAGGCCCAAGCCTTGCTGTCTCACATGTCGAATCTGGTACATCATTTACCGTATCCGACTGCAACACTCGGCCTGCTGCATTTCCGCAAAGGGCATATCGATCGAGGAGTTGCCCTCTACGGGGAAGCCATACGTCTTTCTGCCCGAGCGAGTGATAAGGCACGGATTCGGCAAAAGCTGAATCTTGAATTGGGCCTTGCCCTCATGCCTACGGAACCGCGGCGTGCTGAGCGTCTGCTTCGAAAGGCAGACAGCGAACGCGACGGAATCCCTGAACTGAAGAATCTCGCGCACGCAGCACTTGGTCAGTTACGCTTGCGCAACACTTGATAGCTGCCAGATTGAAGGGATTGTGCAGCTTGTCACCGCAGCTTGTCGGCTACGGTAAATTCGCTGTGGCTTCGCTGCAGTCGCTAACAAGACCGTCACCGTTCGGCTAAGGCAACGTTCGCTTTGGGCGTGTTCCGCGCGGCTGCTCCATTCAGAACCCTCCTACTGGCGCCCGATAATCTCGAATGTTAATTGCGGGTCGAGAGTTCGCACTCATCTGAGTCAGATAGCTGCCGCTCTAGCCACTGCCGCTTGCGTGGCAGCTAATCGGCACATTGCAGTCTTTGGTGGCGCAACTGCCCAATGACTGCCCTGGCCGAGGACGGGTCGTCGGCCAAAACGGACCCTCGCGGATGCTATTTGGACTCGGGCAAAAAAATTCACTCCAAGCATTACAACGACCTTCGAAAGGTGATCCAACCGCACTCGCCAGAGGGACGCGACCTCAGCGAGCCTTATGCCAAAAATATCGGTAGATGCAAGACTCTACAATCCCACATATTCGCCCGAAGACCGAATGCCGCACCATCGCAACTGCGCACTACGTGGCCGAGAAAGTGCCAAATGTCTCAGAGTCTTGAATGCCCAGAGCCGATCTGAATGCGGG
>NZ_JBYEXN010000030.1:0-45525 GCF_057621855.1 Parazoarcus sp. PS-13 R2A | reverse complement strand
CCCGAATCCCTGCGTCAAATCATTGGCAAACGAGAGATCAAGAAGTCACTCGGTCGCGACTATCGAACTGCGGTCAGCGAAGCACGACTTCTTGCACTGCAGGTCGACCGGCAGTTTGCCGAGGCCAGAGAACATCTCGGCATCGCACAGGCTGGACCGGACAGCATCGACAGCTTCCTGAGCCAACCCATCGACGCACGCTACAAGCCCATCACCAAGGTCACGCCTGAGCTGGTTGCCGGCATCAAGGCGCTCTGGCTAAACAGTCTGGACGCCGACCTGCAGTGGCGGCGCCAGGGGGTGGATGACGAAGATTTCGACGCCCTGCAGCAGAACATCGTCGACTTCAAGGCTCGAATCGCACGCGCCCTCGCGCGCGGCGACGCCGAACCCTTCATCCCCGCTGTCCGAGGCCTGCTTGCTGGTCGCGGCTACGAACTGGCGGTGGCGCCAGAGGAAGAGCGGCAACTGACACTTGACGTCCTGCCGGCGCTGCAGGAAGGCTATGACATCCTCGAACTGCGCCAGTCCGGCCGTCTTGTCGAACCCAGTATCGAAGCCGCCACCCCGCTGCCTGCGGCATGGGAAAAGCCCTCGACGGCCACGACGGGCATCACCTGGGATGCCCTGCTCGACCACTGGAAGAACGATCGCAGCCGCCCAGCCCGGACCGTCCGGGACGTCGAGGCCTTTGTTGCCGCTCTGCGAACCTGCCTGCCCGCCGCCACGCCGACGGACCTGACACGCGGGCAAGTCACTGAATGGCTTCGCCACGAACGTGAAAAGCGGGGCAACAGCGCCGCGACGCTGGAGAAGAAAGGCACGCTCGTCGGCGCCTTGTTCTCCGTCGCAGTAAAAGACGAACTGCTGGAGAAGAACCCCTTCGCCGGCTACGACTACACCCGCTTTGCCGCCAAGGAAGGATTGGCCCAGCCGAACAAACGCATGCCGTTCACAGAGCCGGAGCTCAAGCGGATCTTCTCGGATAGCGAAGGCGTCTTCTCGGTCCTCAAACCCATCGGGGGCGGCGGATACCACGCCCGGGTCTGGATTCCACTACTCGGCTGGCTCACGGGCGCACGCCTGGACGAAATCGGCAGCCTGACCGTGGACAACGTCCATCGTGACCCCGTGCCGTACATTTCCATCACCCGGGGCAAGACCCAGAACAGCGTGCGCGACGTTCCCTTGCACCCCGAACTCATCCGGCTTGGTTTCCTCGACTACGTGGACGCCGTCCGCAATGCCGGTCACCACACGCTGTGGCCGCACCTCAAAACCTCATCCGATGCGATGGCCAGCAGCGAGCTTCTCGGTAAGTGGTTCAACCGCTTCCTGCGTGAAAGCCTGAAGCTGCCCAGGTCCGTAGTCTTCCACTCCTTCCGCCACACCTTCAAGGATATGTGCCGAAACGCCCTGATCCCGAGGGACGTTCATCACGCACTGACCGGGCACGCTGACGACCGGGATGGAAAGGATGAAGGCAGCGTGGGGGATCAGTACGGGGTGGGGTTCTCGATTGAGACCAAAGCCGCGCAGGTCAAGAAAATCGAGATTCCGTTTGTGATCCCTCGGCCGGCAGGTTACGGGGCGTTACGGGGCACGGGCAAGTAACTCAGTGCAGCTGGCGCGCGAAACGGCTGCTTACGGGTAGCTCTTCGGTCTTATGGAAAGCTTTCCATAAGACCGAATTGCTGTCACCCACTGCGCGTTAGTAAAAACGTTTCCGCCTTCTGCGACATCTCAGACCGCCAGTCACAGCCCCGCCGAACATCGCCAAACCCTCTTCACCGCTGCCCGTGGTATGCAGCCACCAGCACCTTGACCTTGAGCATCATGATGTCCTTGAGCATGCGTACCTTTCGATCATGCATCCTGATGCGCCAGGTCGTAGATCTGCTTTCCAGTGTTTCGTTGGCGTAGTCAGGAATGCTCAAGGTCTATTGCGCGAAATAGGCTTCGTAGCGGTCAATCGTCTTGATCAGCTGAAAACTGAGCTTCTCCCGGGCTTTCGACGGGATGGAAGCCAGTTCCTGCTCGACGTCCGAATCGTTGTCATGGCCTCTGAGTGTTCGGAACGGGAAAACTGATGATCTAGGAGATGGGTGCATTCGCCTATCCAGTGAATCAGGAGAAAGGGCACGGTGGGGGCTGGTTCGGATGGTGGTTCTGCCAACGCTGGCGTGACATGAAGATGCAAAGGGTGAAGGCGAGGTGGCCGTGTCCGCCATTCCAGATGGCAGATTCCGCTTCGTCGGCCGAGGCGTCGGGGTGACGCATGCTCTGCATCCGGGGTGTCGCCATCTCGGCGCCAATAGGCCGCTACGCTTGTCCCAGGGGGCAGGGGGCGCCGTTTCCAATGGGTTGCAAGTCGCGCACCAGGCATTGCCTGTGCGGAAACTGCCCTGTGCCCGACGGCAGGTTGATCGCGTCGGGCGCAGGGCGATGTCATGCCGGCGTGTTCGGGATGGCTACTTTCTTTGCTTCGGGCAGCCTTTGCAGGGCTTGTCCTTCTTGCAGCATTTCTTGCTCATTGGTGTTCTCCCGACGGCTGAGGGTCTATGCGGGTTATCGATCAGTTCGCCAGCGAACCTGGTGCTTGCTGTGCCGCGTGGTCGGTGAGCAGGGCATAGGCGCGCCACTCGTCGACCAGACTCGATGCGCACTCTCGCAGGCAGCCCGCCATCCTCGCATCGTTGCCGATCACCAGCAGATGGTCGACGATGGCCTTTGCCACGGCCGGCGAGCGACGTGCCGGAAAGCGGGAGAGCAGATGCAGCACCGCAGCGAGCGCCAGCTCGGGACGGTTGGGGTATTGCAGCCCCTCGTCGGGGGCGTCGCTGCGCTGACTGTCGCAGCAGGTTGCGAGGTCGCTCATATCCGCACCGCGTAGTATTCGACGACTTGCTGCACGTCGACAGGAAAGGGCACTTCGTCGGGCGAGGGCGTGCGGGTCACGGTGGCGGCAAACGCGGGCTCGTCGATGGTGAGCCATTCCGGGCGCGTCAGCGCCGGCTCGGCCAGCGACTCGAGCACGATGGGAATGTTCCGGCTGCGCGCGGCGAGCTGAATGCGATCGCCCGGCTTGATGCGGATCGATGGAATGTTCACCGTGCGGCCGTTCAGCAATACATGCTTGTGGCGTACCAACTGGCGCGCCGCAATCGCGGTTGGGGCAAATCCTGCGCGGAAAACAAAGTTGTCGAGGCGGCGCTCAAGGAGTTCGAGCAACTTGTCGCCGGTCGGGCCCCGGTCGCGCTTGGCTTCGCGGAACAGACGCTGAATCACCTTCTCGGTGAGGCCGTAGTTGAAGCGCAGCTTCTGCTTTTCGATCAGTTGCAGGGCGAAGCCCGACTTGCGCTTGGTGCGCTGGCCATGCTGGCCGGGCGGGTAGTTGCGCTCACCGAGCGGTTTGCGGGAGAGGCCGGGGAGTTCGGTGCCGAGCGCACGCATCACTTTCAGTCGGGGGCCGGTGTAACGGGACAAGGGGATCTCCTTCGATCAGTTCGGGAATGAAACGGGTGAGCCGGAGGCGGGCGAAGAGCTTGAGCGAGGCCGACTCGAAATCAATGCATTGCGGGGTGCCGTCGCGCCGCCGCGGTAACGCGGATGGGATATCGCCAGGTCCAGTTGTTCGCATGAAGCTATCAACTCCTCGTCAACGGTGCTGGCGTCGAGACAGCGCAGCAGAAGTACCGCCTGGTGAGCAGCACGCGGACAGCCGGTTTCGAGGTAGCGCGAGATATGCGCCAGCACGCCGACAAGCAGACGGGTCTGCTCAATGCTTGAATCCGTTGCCATCGATCACCTCCATTAAATGCGAATGATTCGCACTCTCACGCATAGCGCAGGCTTTGTCAATGCCTTGTCTGCCCGTCAAGGTGATGCACTGCTTGCCGACGTCGTGCGTCTCTGTTGCTACGCGTTGAAAACTGACCCCGGTGATTAACCTTCCTGCTCGTTTTTTGAGCAGGGCGCGAGGAGATGATCACCATGAACATGATGGGCAAGATTCTGCGGCTGCATTATCGAGACGGGTTGTCGATCAAGGAGATCGTTCGGCGGACCGGCTTGGCGAGGAACACGGTCCGTTACTGGCTGAGGGCGGGAGAAGGCGCTGCGCGGAAGTACCAACGCAAGGCACGCGAAACCGTCCTGACGCCCTATCAGGATCGCTTGAAACAATGGCTCGAAGCGGATGCCCTGCGCCCCAAGCGAGAGCGACGCACGGCGCTCGCCTTGTTCAAAGCCCTGCAGCCGCTGGGTTTCACCGGCAGTTATACGCGTGTTAGCCAGTTCGTCAGGGCGTGGCGTGAAGAGGGCGGCAGGCAGGCCAAGGCCGCGTTCGTGCCCTTGCGCTTCGCGTTCGGGGAAGCCTTCCAGTTCGACTGGAGTGAAGAGTGGCTGATGATCGGGGGCTTTCATCGCAAGCTGCTGGTGGCCCACAGCAAACTGTGCGCGAGCCGCGCCTTTCACCTATCGGCCTACCCGACGCAGAGCCACGAGATGCTCTTCGACGCCCATACCCGCGCGTTTCGGGCATTCGGCGGGATTCCCCGGCGCGGCATTTACGACAATATGAAGACCGCCGTCGATAAAGTCGGCGTGGGCAAGCGACGGATCATCAATACCCGCTTTGCGGCGATGGCCGCGCATTACCTGTTTGATCCGGACTTCTGCAACGTCGCCTCAGGCTGGGAGAAAGGCGTCGTGGAGAAGAACGTGCAGGACAGTCGTCGGCGCATCTGGCTGGACGCCGCTGGCGAGCGTTTCGGTAGTTTCGCGGCGCTCAACCTGTGGCTCGATGGGCGCTGCCAGGCGTTGTGGTGCGAACTTCCCTACCCGGAGGCCGAGCACCTCACGATTGCCGACGCCTTGGCGATGGAGCGCGATGCGCTGATGCCGATGGTGCCCGCCTTCGATGGGTACGTAGAAACCATCGCGCCTGTTTCAAGTACCTGTCTGGTGAGCATCGAACGCAACCGATACTCGGTGCCGAGTGGCTTCGCGAACCAGAAGCTGAGCCTGCGACTCTACCCGGATCGGGTCGAAGCGCACGACGACGAAGGGCCGGTTGCCGTCCATGAGCGCAGCTTCGAGCGCGGTGAAGTCCGTTACGACTGGCGGCACTACCTGTCCCTGATCGAACGCAAACCCGGCGCACTGCGCAACGGTGCACCGTTCGATGGTCTGCCGGCGGTGTTGCAGCAGTTGCGTAGATCGCTCATCAAACGCCCCGGTGGCGACCGGCTGATGGCCGAGGTGCTAGCCTGCGTGCCGCAGCATGGGCTGGAACCGATCCTGGTCGCGGTCGAACTGATCCTCGAGTCGGGCAACACCAGCGCCGAGCATATCAAGAACATCCTCTCGCGGCTCAAGGAGCCCCCGCGACCGGACCCGCTCGACACGGCGCTGACCGTGGAAGAAGCGCCGATTGCCGACGCTGGTCGCTACGACCGCCTGCATGCGGAGGCCCATCATGCGTGAAGTCATCACCGAGCTGAAATCACTCCGGCTGCACGGCATGGCTGCGCGCTACGAGGAACTGCGTACCGAAGGGAGTGCCGCGGTGCAAGCCGCAGAATGGCTGCTCCGTGCGCTGCTCGATGCCGAGGGCACCGACCGGCATGTCCGGTCGATTCGTTACCAGATGGGTGCAGCCCGCTTTCCGGTGCATCGCGATCTGGCCGGTTTCGACTTTGCTAAATCGAAGGTCGATGAGAAGCTGATCGGACAACTCGCGACCGGTGACTTCCTCGATGCAGCGGCCAACATCGTGTTCATCGGCGGCACCGGCACGGGTAAGAAACACCTGGCTACTGCGTTGGGCGTGAGAGCGATTACACAATTAGGTAAACGGGTGCGTTTCTTCTCGACGGTGGAGTTGGCAAACACGCTGGAACTGGAAAAGGCAGCGGGCAAACAGGGCAAAACCGCCTACAGCCTGATGCATGTCGATCTGGTGATTCTCGATGAGCTGGGCTACCTGCCATTCAGCCAGACCGGTGGCGCCTTGCTGTTTCACCTGCTCTCGAAGCTCTACGAGCGTACCAGTGTGATCATCACCACCAACCTGACCTTTGCCGAGTGGCCTGCCGTGTTCGGCGATGCCAAGATGACCACGGCACTGCTCGACCGTCTGACGCATCACTGCCATATCGTCGAGACGGGCAACGAATCGTTCCGGTTCCGACAAAGCAGCCAGACCGCTAAAGCGCGTGTCAAAGCTCGCGAACAGAGTCGTCTTGGCGATGCGCTAGCAATTGAGCCCGTACCAGATGAGGAGACGCACTTCTGACCCGAACCGGGGAAACCGGCTTCGGGCTACGCCCTTCGCCGCTTTCCCCGGCCCCGTTTCATCAACTACACTTATCCACAGTCGTTCAATGACGAACGGCTACACCCCCGGGGTCAAGATTCAACGCGCACCGACACATTTACCATCGACGGATTAGTCACCCCTGTTGGGATCCCTCGTACCCACTCCAATGGCTGAGAAACTGAGCGACGTGGTCGACTTTGGCTACCTTCTGATTCCAAACTTTTCGATGCTTTCGTTATCGGGAGTTCTCGAGCCGCTAAGGTTCGCCAATCGCCTGGCGGGACGTGAACTCTATCGATGGAAGCTTCTGAGTGCGGACGACGAGCCGGTAGAGGCGAGCAATGGAATTCCGTTTTCACCGACGGCGCGCCTGGATGAGTGCGGGGCGCTGGATACGCTTATCGTCGTTGCCGGAATCTCTGCAAGAGAGCATTGCCACCCACCCATCCTTCGCCGTTTGCGGGAACTTGCTGCGAGCGGACTGAATATTGGTGCAACCTCGGTCGGGACCCTCTTCCTTGCAAAAGCGGGGCTACTTGATGGCTTCCGCTGCACGATTCATTGGGAGAATCTGGATGGGTTTCGTGAAGAGTTTCCGAGTCTCAATGTCACCAGCGAACTGTATGAAATCGACGGGAAACGTCTGACCTGCTCGGGAGGTTCTGCCGGGTTGGACATGATGATGCATCTTATTGGGCAGCGACACGGCCAGACGCTTGCTTCTGCAGTGGCTGAGCAGTGCATCCACCCGGAAATCCGAAAATCCACTGCAGCGCAACGAATGTCCTTGCGTATGCGGCTCGACGTCATCAGTCCCTGCCTGATCAATGCCGTCGAGTGCATGGAGCGGCATCTTGAGGATACGTTGGGTTGTCAGCAGGTCGCCGAGCAGGTTGGGCTGTCATTGCGCCATTTGAATCGTCTTTTTCAGGACAACTTCAACATGCCGCCGGCCCGCTTCTATATGGAGTTGCGCTTGAAGCGGGCGCGCGCGTTGCTTCAGCAGACATCGATGCCTGTCGCGGAAATTGGTATCGCCTGCGGTTTTGCTTCGGCTTCCCACTTTATCCGGAGCTATCGAAATCACTTCGGACATACCCCGACGATTGAGCGGGAAAGCCAGCAACGGCGAGAGTCTGGCCGCAGTTGATCTCCTCCTCGGCGCGCCTTCGTAGCGCCCATTCCTCTCGATTCAGAGCAAGTTAATTTCATAGATGGCCTGATTAGGCTACTGGGTGGCGATTCCAGGCTATTGTGAGCTGGCGTCTGTACCTACTATGCACTTGCCGACCAGACGACAGATCTGGCGCAAAACAGGCAGAGCTGCCTGGCAGGAAACAACAAAACGAGGAGACACCGTCTTGGAAACATGGACATTCATGGTCGAGAACTTCGACCTGATCGTGATGCGGACGCTTGAGCACATTTCGCTGGTGGGCGTAGCGATTGGCCTTGCGATCATCACCGGCGTGCCGATCGGCATCGCCATTACGCAGAACGATAAAGCCGCCAATATCGTGCTGTATATCGCAGCGATCATGATGACGGTCCCGTCGATTGCGCTTTTCGGAATCATGATCCCGATCCTTTCCAAGGTCGGTCACGGTATCGGTTATGTGCCCGCCGTGATCGCCGTGCTGCTGTATTCGCAGCTCCCCATCATCCGCAATACCTATACCGCGATACACAACGTCGACCCAGCGCTTCGAGAGGCCGCTCGCGGCATGGGTATGTCTTCGCTGCAGCGTCTGCGCATGGTGGAGATCCCGTTGGCAATCCCCGTCATTATGGGAGGCGTCCGCAGCGCGGTGGTGATGTCGATCGGCATCATGGCCATTGCCGCTTACATCGGTGCCGGTGGTCTCGGTACCTTCATCAGTCGCGGAATTTCCCAAACCGATGCTCGCCAGCTCATTACTGGCGCAGTCGCAGTCAGCCTGCTTGCCATCGTGGCTGATTTCTTTCTTGTCTGGCTACAGAGCCGGCTCACCCCAGCCGGGCTGAAGCGCGCCTGACCCCCACCATAAACAGGAGATCCGACGCCATGATCCGGCTTGACAACCTGACAAAGATATTTGAAACGAAAGAAGGTACGACCGTTGCCGCTGACCACATCAACATGGAGGTCAAGGAGGGCGAAATCTGCATCCTGCTCGGTCCCTCCGGATGCGGCAAGACCACATCGTTGAAGATGGTCAACCGGATTGTTCCGCCTACCTCGGGGCGTGTCTTTCTCGGCGGAAAGGATACAACCGACTACGACACCATCACCTTGCGCAGGCAGATCGGTTACGTCATTCAGCAGATCGGTCTGTTTCCGAACATGACGATCGAGGAAAACATCGGTGTCGTGCCCAGAATGCTTGGCTGGGATCGCCAGCGCACCGCGAAACGGGCGCAGGAGTTGCTGGAAATGGTCGCGCTCGATCCGGCCATTTTTCTCAAGCGTTTCCCTAAGGAACTCTCCGGCGGGCAACAGCAGCGTGTCGGCGTTGCCCGCGCGTTGGCGGCGGATCCCCCTGTACTGCTGATGGACGAACCCTTTGGCGCCATCGACCCGATCAACCGCGAGATCATTCAGGACGAGTTCCTGAAGATGCAGCAGAAACTCGGAAAAACCATTCTCTTCGTCAGTCACGACATCGATGAAGCGGTAAAAATGGGCGACAAGATTGCAATTTTCCGCGCCGGAAAACTTGAACAGTTTGACACGCCTGACAATGTGCTTGCTCATCCAGCAAGCAGCTTCATTGCCGATTTTGTCGGTGGCGACAGAACACTCAAGCGCTTGCGTTTGCTGAAGGTGGGGGAGGTGATGGATGCCCAGGCGCCGCGAGTCAAGGCGGAGGACAGCCTTGCCAGTGCGCTCAAGCTGATGAATGACGCCGACTACGAGAACCTGATCGTCGTCGGGCCTCATGGGCGTGCGCAGGGCGTCGTCTACCGCAGCGTCGCTGAGAGTCGGCAGGGGCTTTGCAACGATCACCACTCAGGATTGAAAGCCACTGTGCGCGAGAGTGATGACCTGCGTACTGCCGTGTCCCAGATGTTTGCGCATGATCTGACCTGGCTTCCGGTGGTCGACGACGAGGGTTTCTACAAGGGCTACATCACGCAGCGCGGCATCACACACACGCTCGGCCGCACTTATCGCGATGCCGAGCAGGGGGTGTAGCAATGGCGCGTGCATCCTTGAAGTTCTCAAGCTTGCGGATGGGTGGGCGGTACCTGACTGCCGTCCTGCTGTTGCTAGCCGGGGTGTGGTTGCAGCGGTCCGGACTCATTGATGATCTGACGACCTATTGGGGTGACATCGTCTACCTCACGGGTCAGCACATCGAACTCACTTTGATCTCTGGCGGGCTCGCCATTCTTGCGGGCATTCCGATTGGTGTTCTCTTTAGTCGTCCTGCGCTGCGGCGCTGGGCGGATGGCCTGATGCAGACGCTGAACATCGGAACAACGATCCCGACGCTCGCCGTACTCGCCCTTTCAATGAGCTTTCTGGGCATCGGGTCGACGCCCGCGATATTCGCGCTGTGGGTCGCGTCCCTGCTCTATATCGTGCGGAACACGTATTCGGGTTTGACGGCGGTGCCAGACCACCTGATCGAAGCTGCAAACGGAATGGGGATGAGGCCTGCACAGATCCTGCTACGGGTTGAGCTGCCCAATGCCCTGTTCGTGATGTTCGCAGGCGTTCGTACAGCACTTGCCATCAACGTCGGCACGGTTCCGCTGGCCTTCCTTATTGGGGGAGGCGGACTTGGTGAGCTGATCTTCACAGGCATCGACCTCAACGACAACGGGATGATGCTCGCCGGCGCCATTCCGACCGCTGCGCTTGCGGTCGCTGTTGATGCCTTGGTCGGCTACGCAGCATTTCTCTTTATCCCCCGCGGCGTCAATCCGTTGCGATGACGTCGTCTAGCTGTATCTGATTAATTACCCGAGGAGACAAATCAAATGAATATTCAAAAAATGATCCGTGGTGTGGTCCTGAGCGCTTTCGCACTCACCGCTGGAAGCACTTTTGCCGCCGATACGGTCGTGGTCGGCGGGAAGAACTTCACTGAGCAGCAACTCATGGCCGAGATGACCTCGCAGTTGTTGAAGGCGAAGGGCTTCGAGGTCGATACCCGCGCAGGTATGGGCAGTGCTGTCCTGCGCCAGGCGCAGGAGTCGGGGCAGATCGACGTGTACTGGGAGTACACAGGCACCTCGCTCATCACCTACAACAAGGTCACCGAGCGTCTTTCAGCGGAAGACACCTACGCCAAGGTCAAGGAACTCGATGCCAAGAAGGGCCTGACCTGGCTCGACGCTTCGAAAGCAAACAACACCTACGGTCTGGCGATGCGCCGCGCGGACGCAAAGAAGCGCGGTATCAACACAATCAGCGAACTGGCAGCAGCGATCAACGGAGGCAAATCGCTAACCCTTGCGTGCAACGCCGAGTTTGCCGCCCGCGCGGATGGTCTGAAGCCCCTGCAGAAAGCCTATGGTTTCGAGTTTGATCGCGCAAGTGTGAAGCGCATGGATACCGGGTTGACCTATCAGGCACTGCGCGACGATCAGGTCGAGGTGGCTTTGGTGTTTGTCACGGATGGTCGCATTCCGGCGTTCGACTTTGTCGTGCTCAAAGACGACAAGGGTTACTTCCCCGCGTACGCACTGACCCCCGTAGTTCGGACCGCAATCCTTGAGAAGCATCCCAAGCTGGGTGAGTTGCTGAACGCACTGTCTTCGAAACTCGACGACGCTGTCATGGGGCGCCTTAACGCTTCGGTAGATGTCGAGCGCAAGGCGATCCGCGACGTTGCCGAGGGTTTCCTCAAGGAAGCAGGCCTTATCTGAGCCACTCAGCTCCTGTATTAATCAAGCCCCACGGGGCTTGATCCAACTGGAATAGCAATAGCATGGCGATCGAATCCCGCATCAAGCTGGCCGTCGCGCAGACTGACTGCGTCCTCGGCGATCTGAACCACAACCTGGAGCAGCACCTTGCGTTGATCGAGCAGGCGCGAGACGAGGGCAATGGACTGTTGCTCTTTCCTGAGCTTTCCTTGACCGGGTATAGCCTCGGCGCTCGGGTCACCGAGGTCGCGCTGCACCGCAACGATCTGCTCGTGCGCAAACTGGCCGATGCAGCGCAAGGTATTGACGTGGCGTTTGGATTTGTCGAGGAGGGCGCTGCAGCCCAACTCTACAACGCGATGGCTGTGGTTCGCGACGGCGAGGTGGTGTTCGTCCATCGCAAGCTCAACCTGCCGACCTACGGCAATCTGGAAGAGGGCAAGCTGTTTGCGGGTGGACGGTATGTGGACACCTTCCCCGTTTCCGGGCCGTGGCAGGCCGGCTTGCTGACCTGTGCCGATCTGTGGAATCCGGCGCTGGTTCATCTGGCGATGCTCCACGGGGCAACGCTCTTGCTGGCCCCGGTCAATTCGGCACTGGGGGCGGTAGGCGGCGAGTTCTCCAACCCCGACGGTTGGGATCTGGCATTGCGTTTCTACGCAATGATGTATGGCCAACCCGTCTTGATGGCCAACCGGTGCGGCAACGAAGGCAATGCCGTGTTCTGGGGCGGTTCGCGCATCCTCGATCCATATGGCAGGACGCTCGCGATTGCGGCCGATGGACACGTCGGCCTGATCAGTGCTGAACTCGACTACGCAGACGTTCGCCAGGCACGTTTCCAACTCCCTACCGTGCGGGACAGCAACCTTGATCTCGTGCAGCGCGAGATCAGCCGTCTCGCGCAACAGATCGGTTTGCCGCCGGTACAACGATGAAGGATCAACTGATGAACGACTATCTGCTCAACGACGAGGATCGCAGCTTCCGTGCTGAAGTGCGTGCCTTCCTGCAACGCGAACTGGCTCCGCGGGCTGCGGCGATTGAGGACCGGGAGGACTGGGATGCCGTGAAGACCGTGGTGCGTGCGCTGGGCGAAGCGGGGTACCTGCGGCTGATGTTCCGTGATCTCTATAAAGGGTTGCTGCAAAGTCCGGGCCTTACTCACGCCACCATCCTCTCCGAGGAGGCAGCTGCGATCAACTATGCTTTCGACACAACGATCGCGACAGCCACTTCGTGCGCTTACCCGCTGCACCGTTATGCTCAACCAGAGGTACGTGAGCGCTACCTGACCGGCATCATTGAAGGCGCCGAAATCGGTGCGATCTGTGTTACCGAACCCAACGTCGGTTCCGACAGTGCTGGCATGGAAACGACGATCACCTTTGATGAGGCCACTGATGAGTGGGTCATTAACGGATTCAAACGCTACATCTCGAACGCTTCCGTTGCCGACACCTACATCGTCTACGGTATCAGCGACCCAACAGTGCCGCCGCAAAAAGGCATGAGCGCGGTGGTGGTACCAAAGAACACGAAGGGAATCAGCTTCCCGCGCAACTACACCTTCATGGGCCGGCGTGGATGCATTGTAGGGGAGGTCGAGTTTCGCGACTGCCGCGTACCCGCCAACCATCTGCTGGACAAACCGAATGCGGGCTTCCGCATCATGCTCAGCATGTTCAACTTCGAGCGCGTGATTTTGGGCGGAAGCGGCCTTGGCGTTGCCCGCTCGGCTTTTGCCATCGCAACCGAACATGCTCAGCGTCGCGAAAGCTTCGGCCAGAAGCTCGGCTGCAAGCAGCTGATCTGGGACAAGGTGGCTGAGATGAGCTGGCGCATAGACGCCGCCGAACTGATTACCTATCGCGCTGCGAAGCTCTATGACGCAGGCACGCTGTCCGCCAAGGAACTCATGAAGCCCGCATCCATGGCCAAGCTGGTGTCGACGGAGACAGCCAATTTCTGCGCCGACCAGACCGTCCAGATCCTGGGCGGGGATGGTCTTACCAAGGAATACGGCCGCGCCGAACAGCTCTATCGCGACGCCCGCGCCTTGCCAATCGTTGGCGGGTCCTCCGAGATGGTGAAGTACCTGATCGCCAGCGTTGATCTCCCCCAGATCAAGCCCAATCTCTAAACAGGCCACGTCATGAATATCGCATCGATTCTGATTCAGGCAGTCGACCGTTATCCGAACAAGGAGGCGCTGGTCTTCGGTGAGCGGCGGTGGACATATGCGCAGTGGAATGCGCGCATCAACCGGCTGGCCCAGGGACTGGTCGAACTCGGCGTGCGGCCGTTTGACCGTGTGGCGCTGTATCTGAGCACCGATGAGGCATCGGTCACGACATATTTTGCGTGTCAGAAGCTGGGTGCTGTCGCCGTTCCAATGAATTTTCGCCTGGCGGCCGGTGAAGTCGCCCATATCCTGCGCGATTCTGGTGCGCGACTGTTGGTCTACAGCCACTCATTGCTGGCCAATACGCTTGATGCCCAGAAGCAGGTGCACAGCGTTCATGATTTCATTTCGGTTGGGGCGCCACCTGATGAGATTCCGGAAGGTCACTTCCGTTTTGAAACGCTGGCCGAAAGCGGTGATGGCTCGGTGGAGCCAGCATATCGTGCAGCGCCGGAGCACCTTTCGGCCCTGGTATACACCTCAGGCACGACAGGCCGCGCCAAGGGCGTCATGCACACCCATGGAAATGACCTGGCCATCTCGATGAACTGCGTCATGGAGTACAGCCTGACGCCGTCCGACCGCGCCTTGCACATCGCGCCGCTTTACCATGTCGGCGGCATGCAGGCTTTCTATCTTCCACACATGTTCGTGGGTGGCACGAACGTGGTTGAGGGGCGCTACCAGGCGTTGAAAACGCTTGAGACGATCGAGGCACAACGTATTACGACGCTTTTCGCCGTGCCCACGCAGATACAGGAAATGCTGTTCCACCCGCGATTCAAGGAATTCGATGTCTCCTCCCTGCGGATGATCACCACGGGAGGTGCCGCCATTGCTTCGGCCACCATGGAACGCGTTCTGGATGAGTTCTGCCCCAATCTTTTCAACGGCTACGGCATGACCGAGGCGAGTCTGACGCTTTTGCTGCATCCGCGCGACGCGCTCGCGAAACTGGGTTCGTGCGGGAAGCCGACCTTGATATCGAACGCTCGCATCATCACCCACGACCCCGCTCGTGACGTGCGGCCTGATGAGGTTGTAAGGCACAGCGAAGTCGGGCAGTTGGTGGTTCAGGGGCCGCAGATGATGCCAGGCTACTGGAGTAACACCCTTGAGACTGACAAGAAGCTCAAGTACGGCTGGCTCTACACCGGCGATCTGTTCAGTCGTGACGAAGACGGCTACTTCACCTTCCACGGGCGCGCTGACGACATGATCGTGTCGGGTGGGGAGAACATCTATCCCCGTGAGGTCGAGGAGGTTCTCTATCGCTGTCCTGGTGTCAAGGAAGCGGCCGTCGTTGGCCTGCCTGATGCGAAGTGGGGCAGTGTGGTGTCAGCATTCATCGTGCGCGCCGAGCCGCATCTTACGGTTGAGCAGGTGGATGATTTCTGCAGAAACAGTGGCCTGATCGCGGCGTTCAAGCGTCCGCGACAGATTCGCTTTCTGGATGAACTCCCGGTGAATCCCAGCGGCAAGGTTCTGAAGCGTGAGTTGGTGAGTCAGTACGGACAGGGAGCCCCCGCATGAGCGATGTTGTGATCTATGACCAGGATGGCGCTGTTGTCACGCTGACCCTGAATCTTCCCGAAACCCGGAATCCGATTTCCGACCCTGGCATGGTCGATGCGCTGGAGGCGGCGGTTGCGCGCATCAACGCGGACATGACTGTTCGTGCCGTGATTCTGACCGGTGCTGGCAGTGCGTTTTCTTCCGGCGGTAACGTGAAGCACATGCGGGATCGGCTCGGCATGTTCGGTGGTTCGCCTGCAAGCGTTCGAAACGGTTACCGCAATGGCATTCAGCGTATTCCGCTCGCACTCAACGCACTCGAAGTCCCGGCGATTGCAGCAGTTAATGGGCCTGCGATTGGTGCCGGGTGTGACCTGACCTGCATGTGCGACATTCGAATCGCTTCCACGGACGCGATCTTTGCAGAGAGCTTCGTCAAGGTCGGCATCATCCCCGGTGATGGAGGTGCCTGGCTACTGCCCCGTGCGGTGGGGCTGTCGCGCGCATGCGAAATGGCGTTCACCGGCGAGTCGATCGATGCCCGGACGGCACTTGCATGGGGTTTGGTTTCAGACGTGGTTGCACCCGACGAGCTTCTGCCGGCGGCGCGGCGCCTCGCAGCAAGAATCGCTGCAAATCCGCCGCAAGTCCTTCGCATGACCAAGCGCCTGATCCGCGAGGGACAGCATATGCGACTCGACAGTTTGCTCGAGTTGTCCGCGTCAATGCAGGCGATTGCGCACCACACCAAGGATCACGAAGAGGCAGTCTCTGCCTTGCTGGAAAAGAGGGAGGGTGTGTTCCATGGGGAATAATGACAGCGATGTCATCCAGTTTATCCATGGATTGCGCTACGAGGACTTGCCGCAATCCGTGATCGCTCACGCCAGGCGTTGCATTCTCGATCTTTGTGGCGTGGCGGTTGGCGGAACGACGACCGAGCTCTCGCGCATCATCCGCAACCATGCGGAGGCGAACTTCGCCTCGAACAGTCGCAGCGTAAGGATGATGTTTGACGGACGACGGGTCAGTTTGCCTGGTGCTGCACTCGCCGGTGGCATGACAATTGACAGCCTTGATGCACACGACGGACATGTACTGACTAAGGGGCATGTTGGCGTCACGGTGCTCCCTGTATTGCTCGCCCTGTCGGACGCCGGCTATATCCAGGATGACCGTGAGTTCGTCACCGCGCTTGTTCTTGGCTACGAAATCGCCACCCGGGCAGGTATCGCGCTGCATGCAAGTGCCTGTGATTACCATACGTCCGGTGCGTGGAATGCGCTGGCTGCAGCGGCGATGAGTGCCCGGGCTTTGGCACTGAGTCCGGCCGAAACCCGCGAGGCCTTGGGTATTGCCGAGTACCACGGGCCTCGCAGCCAGATGATGCGATGCATTGACCACCCGACCATGGTGAAAGATGGTTCGGGATGGGGCGCAATGGCGGGTATCGACGCAGCGTTGCTGGCTCAGGACGGGTTCACTGGTGCGCCGGCACTGACAATTGAAGACGTGGCTTTGGCCGACTTGTGGGGCGACCTGGGCCAGCGCTGGACGATTCTGGAGCAGTATTTCAAGGCCTATCCAGTTTGCCGCTGGGCGCAGCCAGCCGTTGAAGCGGCAATGTCCGTGGTACGCGAACACGGCATCCGATCTGAAGATATCCGCATCGTGAAAGTGATTAGTTTCCATCAGGCATGCCGGCTTGCGACACGCGAACCCGAAACAACTGAGCAAGCTCAGTACAGCCTGCCGTTCTCGGTGTCCATATTGCTCTCACGGGGAGTGTTGGGGACGGAAGAAGTTTCGGGTGATGCGCTGCGGGATGCCGAAGCGCTTCGCTTGTCGAAGGCCATTGAATTGCACGAAAGTGAGTTGTACAACAGCCGCTTTCCGTCAGAGCGTTGGGCGCATGTTGAGATTGAGCTATTCGATGGAAGCACGCTGAAGTCAGCGCCTCACACCGCACGTGGTGATCCTGAGACGGCGCTTACAGACGCAGAGATCGATCGCAAGTTCGTTCAACTCGCCTCTCCCGTGCTCGATCAGGCTCGCATTGATGCGATACGGGATTGCGTCATGTCGCTTGGGCAGGCAGATGGGAGGCTCGGACCGTTGCTCGATGTCATGCTTCGCCCCGTCAGCGCTTGAACCCATCAATTCGTGCTTGATTGGGCCAGTGTTTCACCCGTGACCGTCAGATTGTCTACTTGCCATGGGCGAGGAGCGCTGACGGTTTACCCAGTTGCTACCTACCCCAGACTCACGAAGTCGTCCGTGCTTCTCGAAGAACTGGATAACTGATTGACTCCGGACCGTGCGGCGCGAAGGCATTTCGGCACACACTGCCCATTCTTGTAGAAAATCGTCGTTCCGTTCTAGGTGCGTAAGCAAGTTGCGCGCTACGAGGTGAGCTGCTTCAAATCGCTCATTACTCTTTTGATGTGAGGCCCAGTGCTTCGCGCAGCGTCTCGGCTTTCGCTGCGTAGTTCACTGCCACGATTCGGCTATTTTCCAGTCCGATCAAGGTCACCGCATCGTCCCGCCGCGGGAAGTCCGACAACAGCGCTTCATCCAGCACCACGCCCACCGCGAACGGCTGCTCACGCAGTGACGGCAGTGCGAAAGTGCGGGTGATGAGGCCGGGCATCCTGCTCATGTCGGCCAGATAGACGGCATGGCGGGTGGCCAGGAAACCTTTGGGCTGTTGGCCGAGGACCTCCATTGCGATGTTCGAAGCCTTGCGTCCGGTGGCGAACAGTACCAATCGGGTCTCTGCGCCGATGCCCCAGGGCAGGTCGTGCTGATCTTTTGCGACCAGCGGGGGCATCGCTTGACCGACCGCCAGCGGCTCGGCCCATGAGACCAGGGGCAAGGTCAGTGTGCACGCGATAAGGAGGTGCTTGAAGTTCATCATTGTGGTGTTCTGACTGAGGAGTTGGCGTTTCCGCAGGCGCAGGGACGCGCCCCTTGCGAGTCTGCGGCGGCGCGGTGTTTACGCGACATGAGTTGTCCGGTGTGCGGCGCCAGCTGTGCATCCGCTACCACCATCGGTGTTGATGAGGTGATCTGCCATTTGGGCGAAGACATGGATCAGACCGTCGCGCATTTCGGGGTCCGCCACCTGCTCGGTAAGTGCTTCCGTCATGCAGAGCATCCACTCGTCGCGCATGCGCTGGTCCACTACATAGGGTGCGTGGCGCATGCGCAAACGCGGGTGGCCTTTTTGGGCGATGTAGAGGGCGGGGCCGCCGAACCAGCCCGACAGGAATTCGAATAGACTTTGGGTGCTGCCGGCGAGGCTTTCCGGGTGAATCTTGCGCACTGCATAGGCTTCGGGGAGCGTGTCCATGAGCTCATAGAAGCGGGTCACCAAGCGGTGCAAGGCGGGCGCGCCACCAAGCGCTTCGTAGGGGGTGAGTGTGCTTTGAAGTGCAGTCATCGGTATTTCTTCAGGTAGGTGCTTTCGAAGAGCCTTTTGATCCAGTGAAACAGGCGCGTCGGCGGCAGGATGATCTGGCGCTGTGCATTACGAAACACCAGCGTGCCGTGGTCTATCGCATCGATGATGCAGACCAGCTCAATCTTGAAGGTGGCGCTGGGTGTACCGCCGCGCAAACCTGTCAGCAGATTTTCTGCCGCGGCTGCGGCCTGCAGATCGGCCATGTGTGCCTGCTTGGGCATCCAGTCCGGTCCGGGGAAGCTGCCAGAGTCGCCGACAACATACACGTGCTCGGTCCCGGCGACCCGACACTGTGCATCCGCTTGCAACAGGCCGCCCGGAGAGCGTGCCAGTTCGGTCTGATCGAACCACGCGTTTCCGGTCATGCCGGGCATGAACAGGATGAGATCGGCGGGGAACGAACCACCTTCAGTCAGCACGCGGTTGGCCTCGAACCCCTTCATCTTGTGGCCCAAGTGGGTGCGGATATCGCGCCGCTTCATCTCGGCGAGCAGGTGCTTGACCGCCTTCGGGCCAAGCCGGTTGCCTGGCTCACTGGATGGGTTGAAGAACACCAGTTCGAATTTGTCGCGCCGGCGTTCGCGCCGGAGTTGTTCGTCAATGCCGAACAGAAATTCGAACATCGGGCCACCGCGCACCGCAGTGGGCTCGTTCGGGTTGCCGGCGAAGCCTACGGCAATGGTTCCTTCCTGCAGCGCCTGCAGACGATCACGAATCTTCTCCGCGGCTGCAATGCCCTCACAGGGGGTGATGGCGTGTTCGATTCCGGGCAGCTTCTTGATGAAACGCCCGCCGCTAGCGATCACCAGTGCGTCGTTCGGGATTTCACCAACGGTGGTGTCCACCAGACGCCCGCCATTACGCAAGCCGGTCACCTCGGCCGCCACGTGGCGAACGTTCATGCGCTGGAAAAAATCATCGAGGGGTACGATCAGCTGCTCGCGTGTTCGCAGGCCACTGGGAATCCAGATGATGCCGGGCAGGTAGTGCAGCTCGGCTCTGGGGGCGATCAGGGTGATTTCCGCCTCGCGGTCGCGCTTGCGGATTTCGCGAACGCTCGAAAGCGCGCCAAAACCGGCACCGATGATGGTGATTCTGAATGGACTTGTCATGTGTTCGGGCCTTGGGAGCTCAGCACGCTGGAGATACGTCGCGCACGGCTGTCAGAAGCGCCAGGGGGCATGTCGGCTGTTGGGGGCGTCGGGTCAGGGTGGATCTGGGTGAAGTGCATATCCGGTTCTTGCCTTCTGACCTGTGTCCTGCGCACCCGTGTGCAGTCGAGGTAGCGCCGCGCTGATATGCGTGCAGAGAACGGCAACGGTCGGGGCGATGACCAAGGGCCGAATCCTCCGGGGTTGCAAGCTGCTTATCCACGCGAGCCATTCCTGCCAATTAAGCCAACGATCCAACCCCTACCCAAACAGGGCTCAAACCAATCTGGAGATAGACCAATCATGTCCATGTACTTGCTTTCCCGAATGTAGCGCCTGCGGGGGAATGCCCGTCAGGCCGACTCTCCCTCCTTTAACAAGAAACATGCCAATGAGCCGATGCTTAATGAGATGATAAGAATCAATAATTTAAGACTTGTCCGCCGCCACTGAGATCTGCGGGCTCTACAAACTGCGCCACTATGGCAGATGGCGCTGCCATGAATGGCAGGCCAGAGTCGAGGCACTCGACTTGCCCCTCGGGCGCACCCGCCCCACGTTTGCTGCCAGATCGATGCCCGACCTGAGCAAGTGCAAACCAGGTCAGCACACGATCATGGCAGGGGAGTGCTGCGGGTCGGCGCGTGGACGGTCAGCGATGGCGATTCGGCTCCGCCACTCGATGAGAGCATGCTGGCGTCGGTGATATGGAGGTTGGGGTCGTCGTGGCTGCGACAGTCGGCCTTGGACGCCGCGTTGCGGCTGTTTTCACCCATTTGGTATGTACGGGTTTGCCGGGCTCAAGAGAAACGCGCCGACGAGTTGGCACTGGGGTCGATGCGTTGAGAAGGGCAAGCTACCTGCCGGGTCAGCCAGGTGCGACATCGGCGATTCGTGTGCATCGACGATACCGCTCAAGCAGGTTGGCTCGGGTTGAAGATGGTTGTGCAGGTGAAGTCACTGAAATTACGAGGCACTCTGCCAGCGCCAGAGGTTTGGCGCCTGCCCGGCCCGGCAGTAGTGGCGGCACGCCCCGGGAATCAACAGCCTCGCTGCTTCTTCGACCAGGCTCAGCCCAAGGTGGTGTCGAGCACCATCATCAGGGCAAAGCCGGCCATCAGGCCGAGGGTGGCGCTCGTCTGGTGGCCATTGCGATGTGTCTCGGGGATGACTTCGTGTGAGACCACAAAGATCATGGCTCCCGCCGCCAGTCCCAGGCCGATCGGATACGCCAGTGCCAAGCCACCGGCCAGGCCTACGCCAAGCAACGCGCCCACCGGTTCGAGCAAGCCACTGGCCGCGGCAATCAGTACCGAATAGACAGGTTTAACGCCTGCGGTACGCAGGGCAAGTGCAACGGCGAGTCCTTCGGGAATGTCCTGCAAGGCGATTGCCGTGGTGAGCGGCAAGCCTACGCCCATGTCCCCTTGAGAAAAGCTGACGCCGATTGCCATGCCTTCAGGCAGGTTGTGCAGGGCGATGGCAAAGACGAACAGCCAGACTCGACCGCAGATCTCATAACCCGGCCCGCAAGGCCCGGTCTTGTCATGCTCGTGCGGTGTAAACTCATCAAGGCCCAGCATCAGCAAGACCCCGAGCGCCATCCCGAAGACGACGACTGCCGCACCTGTACCCCGATTGCCCAAGAGCGATTCACCGGCTTCAAGTCCCGGCAATAGCAAGGAAAATGCGCTGGCGGCGAGCATCATCCCCGCCGCCAGGCCCAGCATGCTGTCTTCGACACGCTGCGGCAGGCTGCGCATCAGCAAGGCGGGGAGGGCGCCCAGCGCTGTGGTCGCGAAACCCGCCGCCCCGCCGTAGAGCGCAAGGCGTAAGCCGGGTGCTGCATTGCCGGAAATTACTTGAGCAATGCTCTGCCCGAGCAGGACGATCACACCGAGCAGGGAAAGCGCCAGGCCAGTTGCCACCAGTTTGTGCTGCTGCGCATGCGTGCGCAGCAGCACAAACCATGAAGGCCTTGATGCAAGCCCGTTCAGTACGATCGTCTGGCTTCGGTCCATCTTCTATCCTGGTTCAGGTCATCATGCCCAGCGCTTTGGCAACACCGGCGCCATAGGCGGGTTCGCACTTCGTGCAGTTCGTAATGTGGCGACGCTTGATTTCATCTGGCGCATCGCCCATGGCGCGGGCGGTGTTCTCGAACAGACGCTGTTGCTCGTCCGGCGTCATCAAGCGGAAGAGGGCGCGTGGCTGGCTGAAATAGTCGTCATCGTCCTCGCGGAAATTCCAGTGGTCGGCTGCGCCGTTGATTGCCAGCGGCGGCTCACGGAAATCCGGTTGTTCCTGCCACTCATTGTAGCTGTTCGGTTCATAGCCCAGCGTGGAACCATAGTTGCCATCGGTGCGCATCTGACCGTCGCGATGATAGCTGTGCATCGGGCACCGGGGGGCGTTAACCGGAATGTGTCCGTGGTTGACCCCGAGGCGATATCGCTGGGTATCGCCATAGGAAAACAGGCGGCCTTGCAGCATTCTGTCGGGCGAGAAGCCGATGCCAGGGACTACGTTGGCCGGATTGAAAGCCGCTTGCTCGACATCGGCGAAGTAGTTCTCCGGGTTGCGGTTGAACTCGATGACGCCCACCTCAATCAGCGGATAGTCCTTGTGCGGCCAGACCTTGGTGAGGTCGAAGGGATGGTAGGGTACCTTCTCGGCATCCGCCTCGGGCATGGCCTGGATGCAGAGCGTCCACTTCGGGAAGTCGCCGCGCTCGATGGCCTCGTAGAGGTCGCGCTGGTGCGATTCGCGGCATTTGCCGACAGCGGCTTCGGCCTCGGCATCGGTCAGATTCTTGATCCCCTGCTGGGTACGCCAGTGGAACTTGACCCAGAATCGCTCGTTCTGCGTGTTCATGAGGCTGAAGGTGTGCGAACCGAAACCGTGCATGTGGCGGTAGCTGGCCGGAATGCCGCGATCGGACATCACCACGGTGACCTGATGCAGGGCCTCGGGCAAGGAGGTCCAGAAGTCCCAGTTGTTGGATGCGCTGCGCAGGTTGGTGCGCGGGTCGCGCTTGACTGCGTGATTGAGATCCGGGAATTTCAGCGGGTCGCGGAGGAAGAAAACCGGGGTGTTGTTGCCGACCAGGTCCCAATTACCTTCTTCGGTGTAGAACTTGATCGCAAAGCCGCGAATATCCCGTTCGGCATCGGCTGCGCCGCGCTCGCCCGCCACCGTGGACATGCGGGAGAACAGGGGCGTCTGCTTGCCGATCTGGCTGAAGATTTTGGCGCGGGTGTACCGGGTAATATCGTTGGTGACGGTAAAGGTGCCGAAAGCCCCTGATCCCTTGGCATGCATGCGGCGCTCAGGAATGACCTCGCGGTCGAAGTGCGCCAGCTTTTCCAGGAACCAGACATCCTGGAGCAACTGCGGGCCGCGCGGTCCTGCGGTCATGACGTTCTGGTTATCCACCACCGGGCAGCCGGCGGCAGTCGTGAGTTTCTTGTTCATGTTAGCGCTCCAAATTTGCCTGTTGGCAATAAAAACCAGGTTCAACCTGTTCCCGGAGGCCGCCCTCTCAAGTTTCCGCCAATTCGAAAATGCTGAGGCTGGCCACCATTAGCTTCGAATGACTACGCACTGACGAAGTCTGGCCACAGTCAAATGGCTGCTTCTCCAGTTGCATCTGCCCCTTGTCGTCCTGCCAGATGTTGATCCATGCCTGCCAGTTCTCGTAGTCGATATCCGGGCAGTCGAGGCGGTAGTGACTGCAGCGGCTCTCTCTGCGCATGAGCGAGGCTTTCAGCTTCATCTCTGCAGTAATGATCATGTTTTCCGTTTCGTGTGCGAGGCGGAGTGCATGGAGATCGTCCGCCAGGAGCATCGGCACATGGTGTTCGCGCAGCTCTTCGACGTATGCCAGCGCGCCCAGCATCATTCTTTCCTTTTTGATGTAGAGGACGAAGTTGGGGATCATGACGCCCTGCAATACCTGGGTTACCCACGCAGGGCTGTATCCACGCTCCCGCTTGAGCGGTGCCAGAATTTCGGTGGTCACTTTCTCGATTTGCGCGCTTGATACCGTGACCTTGCCCTTCAGTCTCAGGCTTTCCCTGGCTGCGGCTTCGCCCGCGATCGCGCCTTGCACTGCAGAGCCCGCCAAGGAGCCGCCAATCTGGGTGTAGATGCCGCCTGACATGTAAGAGCCGAGGGCATCGCCCGCTGCATAGAGGCCCGGAAGTGTTGAAAGCCCCTCCTCATTGACGGGCACAAGTCCTTCCGATTTATGGATCGCCATGCCGGCGCTGGATCCACCCACCTGTTCGCCACCCATCCCCGGAGGGCCTGCGTTCGGCGGTCCGGCAAACAGCCCCCTCAGCCCGCCCTGTTGGGGAGGGGGAGGTGGCTCGGTGTGACGAAACGCCTCAGGAACATAGGGGCCGCCATTTTCAGCAGGCGGGCTCTCATCCTGACCGGGCCCGGGCGGTCCCATCACGACGGGTCCACCCTGCGTATAGGCCTGATAGTTGAGGTCTACACCCAAGTGGTGGTTGACCGTCACGTCAGTTGTTGAAGGCTTTTCTTCGACCTGCCCATGCCAGTTGTCGTAACTCGAGCCGGAGTTCTTTGCAGAACCAGGATGGCCGTCATTCCACTCCTTGCCGGTTACCTTCGCGCCCGCCTTATAGGCCATGATGGTGCCGTCATGGGTAAGGTCGGAAACGGGGAAGCCGTTAGGTTTGAACCCGCCTGAGCCGGTACACAGAACGACGGATTTTGCCAGGTAGTGAATGATTCGCTCTTCATCCAGCATGAACCCGGATGCACCGACGATCCGCCCATCTTCTTTCAGCAGATGGGTAATCATGATTCGCTCATCGACGGCAATCCGGCGTTCGTTGATCGGCCGCATGAAGCTCTCGTGGTATATCGGGGAATCGAAGAATCCCCACGATTTCAATTCCTGCACCCGGTCATAGGAGTGCTCGGCAAGCTGACGGGTAAATACCGGGTTGTTGGTCTGTATCGCCGATTCCGAGACTTGGGCAACAAAGTCGTCAATACTCACCTTTGCATTCTTCTTGTCGTAGCTGAAGATGCCTTTGGCAAACGGTGTCAGTCCTGAGCTGCCCACACGTCCCTTCGAAACCATCAACACTGTTGCTCCGGCATCGTGGGCTTTGATGGCAGCAAACAGACCCGCCATGCCTCCGCCGATCACAAGCACGTCGACTTCACGTTGTTCGTGCTTGAAGTCTCCAGCGTGGATCTTGGGGTTGTTGATCTGAGCAGGGGCATCGAAATCCAGGCTCGCAAGCGCCACGGCGCCCGCCAGACCACCGGCTATACCCATGAACTGCCGACGCGACAAAGATAGCGTGCTCATCATTACCTCCAGGAAACCATGACCGGAATGGATTTTTCGGGTGTGATCTTGATTGCGCCTACGGGGCAGTAAAGCCGGCACAGGTGGCAGATCTGGCAGTCTTCCGGATAGCGAATTTCAGCCTTGTTCGTCTGCCTGTTCATACGGATAACGTCCGTTGGGCAACTCTTGACACAGGCTTCGCATCCGATGCAGCCGGAGATTTGATGGATAGGCATACGTTTCTCCCTCTAGAACGCCAGCTGTTCAAAGTGAATGTTGTTTGATGGCACGCCGATCGCCCTGAGCTGCTTCACGTTGGCCGCAATCATTCCCTCGGGGCCGCACAGATACACTGTCCAGTCAGCGTGCTTGCCCGGATCGATCGCGGCGCGGATTGCAGACTCATCGATCACGCCTTGCCGGATATCGAGCCCGGCCTCTTCCATTCTTTCCGGCAGCTGGTTGCAGATCAGCTTCAGCGAGAAGTTGCGCATCGTTGAGGTGAGCGCTTGAAGCTCAGGGATTGCCACCATGCGCTCGAGACTCTGGTTGCCGTAGATTAGTCGCACAGGCCGCGTTTCATTTCTTTTCGCGAATTCGCGCAACAGGCCCAGCAGGGGGGCGATACCAGCACCACCTGCGATCAGCGTGATCCCCGACGATACGTTGCTTTGATCCACGCTCATGCTTCCGTAAGGACCATCCACGTACACCGTCTGGCCTGGGTGCAGGGTGTTCAGGCTGCTGGTGTAGTCGCCAAGCTCACGAATGATGAAAGAGAGCGTTCCCGTCTCCATCTCGCCACCCGCAATCGAGAACGGATGCTGTTCCAGATTGAATGGCGTATTCGAGGTGTTGATCCACACAAACTGCCCGGCTTCGAAGCTGACCTTCGACTGCGATTCAGACTGAATCGTCAGTTTCCAGTCACAGTCACTGACCTTTGTTATTTCCCGGACTGCAAAAGGTTGCGAGCGGATGAGTCGCGGCTTGATCAGATAGTTGTAGAGCACCAGCATCATTGAAGCTGCGTACAGACCCCACCACACCAGATTGAACTCCTGTTCATACTGACCGTGGCTCCCGACAGATGTAATGTGAAATGCCGCCAGTGTGGCAATCGCAATGAATCCGCACACATGCAGCAGACGCCAGGTTTCGTAACGGATATTGAGCCGGTTCTTGAAAACGGCCATCAATACCCATACCGACATGGCCACCCAGGCGATGACACCGGTCAGCGTGTTGGGGGAGGTAATCATCGCTGTTGCGCTGGTCATCAGATCGTCGGCAGACAACAGCGCTTTCGGCGCAACAATCAGGAGGGGATGGAGAAAGAAAAAGATCCCCAGCCATTTTCCGATCGTCTTGTGAGTCGAGATGCTCCAGTCAATGTTGGAGAACCACGACAGATTGCGAAGCCTTCCGGCCAGGGGAAACTGAATGAAGAAAGCCATCATCGCGAGTACGTTGAGCGCGCTGAGTACATAACGATAGATATCGTGAAACTCGACGCCCTGGGCGCTGGCAATTGCCCACGGTGCGACCAGCATGACCGAATAGGTTAGGATCAGCTTCTGCTTTTCAGTCAGGCGAAATGACACGCTTTCAAGGGGATGGGCATTTCGATCCAGTTCGAGGCTTGTTGCGTGCTTCATGACTGCTTCACCCGTTGCATTGATGTTGCGACCGAGAATATCAATGGCGGGGTTAAGCCCGGGTTAACGGCAGCAGGGAAGATCGAACAGCGCCGACAGGGTTAACGAGCCGCGCCATAACCCTGTGTTAACCCCAAGGCTTGGTAGGATCGGGGCCTTGGTGGGCGCCCGCCCGCTGCACGCGTTATTCGAGGAATCAATGGGGTCAGAGCACATACAACTTCTGCTTGTCGAGGACGATCTCGATCTGGCGACCGCGATCATCGACTACCTCGCACTGGAGGGGATCGAGTGTGACCACGCGGCCAACGGACTGTCGGGGTTCAACCTCATCAAGCAGAACGTCTACGATGCGGTGATCCTGGATCTGAATCTCCCCAGAATGAGCGGTCTTCAGGTGTGTGAGCAACTGCGTGCTCAAGGTATTGATGTGCCAATACTGATGCTTACGGCGAAGGACACGCTTGACGACAAACTGACCGGTTTCTCGGTCGGTGCGGATGACTATCTGGTGAAGCCGTTTGCCATGGAAGAACTCATCGTGCGTGCGCAGGTCTTGTCCAAACGGAGAAGTGGTCAGGTCAGCAAACTGGCTGTTCATGACCTCGAGCTGGATCTGAAACAGCAGAAGGCGATGCGTCACGGTGCGATCCTGAAGCTGTCACCAATCGGTTTCAGAATTCTGGAAGTGCTGATGCGCGAAAGCCCCAATCCGGTATCACGTGAAAAGTTGATGCAAATCGTCTGGGGCGACGAACAGCCTGACAGCAACAGCCTGAAAGTGCATATGTTCAACCTGAGAAAGGCGGTTGATGGCGCGTCGGACTGCAAGTTGATTCATACCATCGTCGGTCGGGGCTTTGTACTGCGGTCAGAAGAAGCGCCGACATGAAGATCCGTCCTAGCCTGAGACGCTACTTTCTTGGTTCCATCCTTGTCACCGGAGTCGTGACGATAGCGGCAATGGCATATGTCAGCTATCACTTCTATTTCCTGGGCGTCGACTTTTCGATTTCCGATGTCATGCGAACCACTGCGTATCAGGTGGCAGTGTCTGACGGCAAGCCGCAAGAATTAAATGGTTTCACTGTTGCAACGCGCTGGGAGGATCTTCCTGCAGCCGTCCGAAGCCACCTTGACGAAAGCGAAATGGTTGACGAAAGGCTGCTCAAGTTCGTTGACGGCAATCCACTGTTCTCTCCTCCCAAGGCGCGTTATTTTGCGATCAGGCTCAACAGGGGAGGCGAGCAGCGTTATGTGGCATCCATGTTTGTGAGCGATTCACATACCTTGGATGCACCAAAGGACCCTCCCGATTTTCTGTATATATTTGCGATTGCCCTTGTGGCGATCAGCCTGTTTTCACTGGTCCCGGTCCTGTTGCTGAAAAAGGTTGCGACGCCCATCGAGCGGCTGACAACATGGGCAAAGGATCTGGGAAGCGAAGCGCTGGATAAACCCGCCCCGAAGTTCCATTACAGTGAATTGGACAGTCTGGCGCAGATTGTCCTGTCGAGCCTGAGATCAGTACAGGAGAGCGTAGACCGGGAGAAGCTCTTTCTCGGTTATGCGAGCCACGAGTTAAGAACCCCGATCGCGGTTACACGGGCCAACAGCGAGTTGCTTCGCAAAATGATCGAGAAGGGGATCAGCAGTACGCGCCAGCTGGAGGTGCTTGGGCGGATAGAGCGGGCAGGCCTGACCATGACGGATCTGACGGAAACCCTGCTGTGGCTCAACCGACACTCGGAGAAGTCCCTGCCAACGAGTCCGGTTGAGCTGGACGGATTGATTGAAAAGCTGGTCGAAGAGCTCTCCTACCTGCTTTCGGGAAAAACGGTAGACGTTGCGATCAGGTGCGAACCCATCGTGCTTGCCTTGCCTGAGGCGCTTTGCCGGATCGTCATTTCCAATCTGATCCGCAATGCATTTCAGTACACCTGGTCGGGCAGAGTGGACATCAGTCTGACCGGGAAGAAACTTGAGATTCTGAACATCAACGAGGCAGATGAAGAACGGAATGACGAGCTCGGCTTTGGACTGGGCCTGGAGCTTACCGAGCGTCTTGTTGGTCAGCAGGGCTGGGGCTACTCCAATAGGGAGACTGGCGCTGGGCGTCATGTGGTCATTGAATTCGATGTGAAGTAAGCTCGCCTCGCGTTCTTTGGTCATGTTGAATGGGGTGCCGCCGGCGCATGAAGCAGCCAAGACCCATCAGCCCCAGAAGCACCAGCGCACGGCTGTCGGGTTCCGGTACGGTGTTGTTGTACATCAGGCTTTGAATCCAGTCCGAATGCAAATAGACCGGTACGTAACCAGTGAGCTCCCCAAAGGAAGCATTGAGCGAATTGTCTACGTCCCCCCAGGGCGACCAAAAGGTTAATCCGTAAGAATTAACGGACGCGATCAGACCATCGACGAAGCCTGCTCCGCCCGAGTCACCTGGCGCCTGGGCAGCTTCACGCGCGCCGAGTCCCGTGTCGCAAAATATGGATCCTGCCGCCGCCGCCATGTTGCTGGCCATCGCGATGAGGCAGCTCGAATCGTTCTGAGTCAAACCACTGTCAAAGTCCGCCACCCACGAGTGCTCTATCTGCGTTTCAGGATAGCCAAGCACGTTTGCCCATTGATCGCCGAATATATCGTCGCCAAGCCTGTAATCATAGGTATTCTCTCCAGTGCGCAAGCGCCCAAAAAGGTTATTGGTGCCTGTTGCTCCGTCTCCAAGACGGCCGTAACCTGTGACCACAAAATCCTTGCCCGCCAGGTCAGGGTCGGTGTAAAGGCCGTAGGATGTCGTCCACGCCGGCGCACTATCCGATAACCGGAGGACGGCGATATCATTCTGATCGATGACGCGACCTGAATACTCCGAGTGGACGAAGTAGTCAGATACGGCCACCACACTTACACCTGCGGCAGGCACCCCACTGGCCAGTATGCGAGTGTCCGCAGCCAATCCACCGTCAGGCTGAAAGAGGACCATTGTCGATAGTGGGTTCGCAGCGCCTGCGCCATGAGAGACACAGTGTGCCGCGGTGAGGATTGAGCGCCGGTCGCTGAGCAGCGATCCCGAACACGCGTAAGAGCCTTCTGCGCCGTAGTTCATCACCAGACTGACTGCACCGTTGTATGCGGGGTAGGTCGGGTGATAGATCGAATCTCCGGCGGGGTCACTGGAATTTCCAGTGCTCGTCACGCCGACCAGCAGGCTTTGCGCGATCCACGAGAAGCCTTCATATGTGCCGGAGATTGTCGAGGCGCAAACAGGCCCTGCACCAAGACAGAATAAGGCGGTCGTTGCTGCCGCCAGGGTGCTGCGAACAATCGCCATCATTTTGTCCTCACAAACGATTTTACATCTGAGATGAAACACGGTTCGCGATGAACACGAGGCGCTGCGTTCACGTCACGTTGTGTCATTGCGTTATTGACTGAGTTCAGGCCTTGAGCAAGCCAGCCCTCATGCGCTGCGCAGATCTCTGTCTGGACGGCATGATCTTGGTCCGGGTGAGGGCCGTCAATAATGCTCAAGGACTAGTGTGGTCCTGCCCGGCGCGGGAAACCGGTGCGACGAGCGCGATGTCCGAGGGCGCATTCCGGTATGGCGGCAGCTTCGTGAAGAGCGTCGTCAGCGCGTTGTGCCCTTCCTCGGTTGTGGCGATCTGCTACCGCGTCTCCTCGATCTGAATCGCATGGCGAATGAGGTCGCGGCCGGTCTTGATGCGGAGTTTCGTCTTGAGGCTTGCGAGCTGGGTTTCGATGGTCTTGATGCTGCGATTCTGAATTTGCGCGATTTCAAGAGTGCTGAAGCCCAGTCCGAGCAAATGCAGCACTTCGGATTCCCGTTCGCTGATGCGAGGGGCCGAGGTAGCGCGGTTGCTGCCGGAGACGAGCACGCGATGGGCGATGCTGCTTTGCATCGCATCGCTGAGGTACACCTGGCCAGCCAGAATCCGGTCGATTGCCTCAAGAATATTCCGCGTGCTCTCCTGCTTCATGAGGTAGCCATTGGCGCCCGCATTCAACGCGCGTTCAGCATAAACGGATTCGTCGTGCATGCTCAGCGTCAGAATCAACACATTCGGATAGCGCGATCGGAGCGTTGCAATCAGCTCGAGCCCGGAACTGCCGTTCAGTGACAGATCCACGATACAGAGATCGTGCAGGCAGGACTGCATTGCAAGCAGCGCATCATCTGCATTCGCTGCCTGGCAACACAGGTGCAGGTCGTCCCGCGGATTCAGGAACTGGGCCATGGCTTCGCAAACGATGGGATGGTCATCGACCATAAGGATGCGAGGCTTGACCGGCACCGAATGTGTGACCTTCATCGTTTTTCTCTCCATGTGCAAAGTGCACGTGACCGCTTGCCTTGCCCGCGACCCGGTCACGCGCTCTGCATTGACCGGTCACGGTAATTCACCGTTGCAATCACCCTGCGCGTCATGGTGACGTGTGCGGACTGGATTGTCAGCGGTGAGCAACTCAATCGGTTTTCACCAATGCACCTCCAGCTTGATCGGGGCTGGCCGATGATGAATATCGCCTTTGCTTGCCGGTAACACGTGCGCGCATTGAACCGTAGCGGGTACCTTTCGAGCGGAACTGGCTTTGCTTTTTTTCTGCTTTCGCAGGCTCGCGGGCTTCCCGCGCATTTTGAATCGTCTGCCAGTCGGGGCCGGCGGAAGCGGCGCTGCATGCAAGGATGAGCGTAAGTGCGGACAAGGTTCTGAAAAGCGATTTATTCTGCATGGCGTTGGCCTCCGGATTGAAGTTGAAGGGCAGCGCAGACCGGTTTGTGTCTGAAGCGTTCTGCCCATTTCACTTTAATCAGCGCCGGAGTCGGCTGGTATCAGGCACCCTCTGATATTGCTTAGTGGATTTCCCTATTTCATGCGACCGCCGGGGCGGGTGTCAGCTCAATCGGCCTTTAGCCAGTGCATGGCAAAACGCTCAAGGTCGCGACCGCGAGAGATGTTCAATTTTTCCTTGATGTTTGCGCGATGCGCGTCGATCGTTTTTACGCTGCGATTGAGCTTGTGCGCGATCTCGCGCGAGCTGTTGCCCATGCCGATCAGGTGAAGGATGGAAAACTCGCGATCGCTCAGTGTTGCCAGGGGCGACGCGGGTGCGACGGCGGCGCCCGTGAGTTTCCCGCTGAGTGAGCGCTGCATGGCATCGCTGAGATAGGGCAGGCCACCGAGTATCCGGTTGACGGCCCTGAGGATGTTGGGCGTCCCTTCCTGTTTCATGAGGTAGCCATTCGCGCCGCAGCGCAATGCATGTTCCGCGAACTCCGATTCTTCATGCATGCTGATGACCAGAATTCCGATATCGGCAGACTGGTGGCGAATGGAGGCAATCAGATCGAGACCGGAGTCTCTGTTGAGAGACATATCGACGATCGCGAGGTCATGCCTGTGCGTGCAGGTGCGGGTCATCGCGTCCGCAGCATCTTCAGCCATGCAACAGACGAACAGATTGCTTTGCTGGTTGAGAAACATCGCCATCCCTTCACGCACAATCGGATGGTCATCAACAATCAGAATTCGGGCGTTTTTCGAAGCCGGCTGTTGGCATTGAGTCATGGGTTCCGGCTCGTCTTTGGTACCACGGCAGTAATGATCGTGCCCCTGCACGGGTGGCTGCTTACTTTCAGCATTCCGTCGAGGATGTCCGCACGATAGTGGGCATTACGCAATCCCATGCCGTCGCCGTGACTGACAGTTGCCAGATCGAAGCCCGACCCGTTGTCCTCAATACACAAACGGTATGTGCTTTCCGCTTCGTCCAGCCTGATCAGAATGTGACTCGCGTTCCCGTGACGGAGCGCGTTGTTGACGGCCTCTTGTGCGATCCGGTAAAGGTTGATTGCAACAAGCGGGTCGTCAACCGCAACAGGCGCGTCGGCCCGGAACTCGCAGGCCACGTTTCTCAGATGGCAGGTCGTGTCGGCCAGTTGCTCAAGTGCGGCATTCAGTCCGGCAGTTTCAAGAATGGCGGGATACAGGCCCCTCGACACTGCGCGGACCATGTCGTTTGCCTGGTTGATGAGATCGACAATGCGTAGGGCGTGGCTGGCTTCGGGGTGATTCTGCGCTTCAAGTCTTTGCTGAAGCGTTGCGCCGAACAAGGCAATGCTGGTCAGGTGTTGTCCCAGACCGTCGTGCAGATTGCGCCCAAGCATGCGTTGCTGGTGCTCCTCGGCGCGGATCAGTTCGCCCTCGAGGTGGCGGCGCCTGGCCACTTCCACGTCTAGTGCATGATTCATCGCAGCCACCTGGCTGCTTCGCTTCCGCACCTTGTTCGTGAGCGTTTCGTACAAACGCACCAGTCGGTCCTTGCGGAGTCGGCCCTCGACGGCAAGGGTTGCGAGGACAAGCCCGGTGATGCCTATCGCCACGGTAAAAACCTCCCAGTGCGCAACGCCTGTCGTTGCGGAGTCCGGTTCGAAGGAACGCGTCCCCCGTGTTGCACCGGACATGGCAAGGAGGGCGATGACATGTATCAACACGTTTGCACAGCTTAGGTCGATACGCAGCCGGTACCGAAAGACGAATGGAAAAGCGGCGCGGCTAGGGGCTGCTGCACAAGGCCATGGGCATTGCAATTGCGATGCGTCAGGATCGGTCGCATGCCATCAGTGCTCGGTCGGAGTGCCTGCGTCGTTCATTACATTGTCAACCTGGTCGTCGTGAGTCGCGTGCAAGGCACTGCTCAGGTGGCATACTCCTCGGCTGTTTCAGGTGCGTCAATAATGCTCTAGGACTAGCAAGGACGCGGCGCAGCGACCGTTTTGGTGCGCGTTGTCGATGCTTCTGCCCGAGAGCATGCGCTATCGCAAGCTCTCGATTGCTGGACCAAACTTTGCTTGGGTTGGATGTCTTCACTTGGTGTCATTCATCATGAAATTTCTGCTCGTCGACGATCATGCGTTGTTCCGCCATGGCTTGCGTGAGTTGCTGTCCCGGCTTGCCGGAAACCATGTCTTCGTTGAGGCGGAGAATTGCGCGGTAGCCTTGGCCGAAGTGAGTGCGCACCCGGATATCGATCTCATCCTGCTGGATCTGGCCTTGCCCGATCTGAACGGGCTGGATGGCCTGGTGCGGCTGCGGGAGCTGTGCCCGACGACGCCTGTCGTGTTGCTGTCGGCCAACGAGAATTCGCACATCATTGTCGATGGCCTGCGTCGCGGCGCGCAGGGGTTTATCCCGAAGTCCTCGAGCATTGACGAGATGACAGCAGCGTTGACGCAGATTCTTGCGGGAGAGATCTACGTGCCGATGATCGGCATGGTGGGGCGGGCAGAACCGCCGGACGAGAATCGCACACTTACAGTGCGGCAACGGGAGGTACTGGCGCTGCTGGTGAAGAACCGGTCGAACAAGGAGATTGCCGACGCCCTGGGCATGCGCGTGAACACCGTGCGGGTGCATGTGGCGGCCATTCTCAAGATTCTCGATGTCGAGAACCGTAACGATGCGGCCCGCGTTGCGCTCGGCATGGGAGTGGCAAATGGTGGCTGACGCATCCGTGGCGCAGGGCTTTCAGGCCCGGATTCACGACGAACAGATCGAGCTGCTGTTCCGCTATACGCCTCTCGCGCAGATGACGAACCTGACTGTGGCGACGGTGCTGGTCGGCTTCCTCTGGCGCGTCATCGATCCGGACATCCTGCTGGGCTGGTGGGCAGCCGTTGCCGTCGTCGTGCTGTTCCGCCTGGGGCTGACGATCGCCTATCGGCGCCGCACTGCCGGCTCGCGGATTGCATGGCATACGCTGATGACCGCGGGCGCCGTGTTGTCCGGTGTGACATGGGGCGCGGCGGGCGTGCTGTTCTTTGTACCTGAGTCGGCGGTCACGCTCGTCTTTCTGACGATCATTCTGGCAGGCATGTCGGCGGGCACCATCGCATCCCACTCATCGTGGCCGCCAGCGCAGTTTTCCTATGCCATTCTGACCATGACACCCATCGCGGTGTGCTATCTGCTTGAAGGCAGCGAGCTCTGGATCCTCGGGCTGATGTGTCTGATTTATTTTGTCAATGTGCTTGCCTTCGCGCGCCAGCTCAGCCGGACGCTGCTGGAGTCCATGCGCTTGCGGCTGGAGAATCAGGAACTGGTGCTGCAGTTGCGCGAGGAGATGTCGGCTGCGGAAGTGGCACGTGCGCGTGCAGAGGACGCGAATCTCGCCAAGTCGAAATTTCTTGCTGCGGCCAGCCACGATCTGCGCCAGCCGCTGCAGGCAATGAACCTGTTCATCGAGGCGCTGCGCACCGAGAAAGACCCCGTGCGCGCCGAGCGGGCGCGCTTTGCACTGGGCGATTCGGCGCAGGCGCTGGAGGGCTTGCTCAATGATCTGCTCGACATCTCCAGGCTGGAGGCGGGATTGTTCAGCCCAAGAATCCGGATAATTTCGCTGCAGTCACTGTTCGATGCACTGAAGCGGGAGCTGCAGCCACTGGCGGAAGAGAAGGGGATCGAGCTGGGCTTCGTCAGGACGCGCCTCAAGGTTGCGAGTGATCCCAGCATGCTGGGCCGCATCCTGCGCAACATCATCAGCAATGCAATCCGTTACACCGAGCAGGGCGCGGTACTCGTGGGCTGCCGCCGCAAAGGTGACCAGGTCGCAATCGCGCTTTGCGACACAGGGCCCGGAATTGCGCCCGAGTTTCACGAGGCCATCTTCCGCGAGTTCTATCAGTTGGGAAATCCCGAGCGTGACCGTCACAAAGGGCTGGGGCTGGGGCTCGCGATTGTCGACGGCCTGTGCCGCATCCTCGATCACCCCCTTGAGCTCAAGTCCAGGGTGGGGCATGGCTCCACCTTCTCGGTTCGCGTGCCGAGCGCACCGGGCGATGTGCCCTGCCTCGATGACACCGAGGAGACAGCGTCCTTTGGTCTGCGCGGCTTTGCCGTGATGGTGGTCGATGACGACCAGGCCATCCGTGAGGCCTTGGCCGAGGTTCTCGGTGGCTGGGGCTGCCACGTACTGACCGCCGGGAGCGCAGGGGATGCGCTTTCGCAGCTGGCCGACGCCGCCTTCTCGCCAGACGCGATCATTGCTGACTACCGGTTGCGCGAGGGGCGCTCCGGGACCGAGGCCATTGCCGAGATCCGACGCGCCCTTGGCCGCGATGTGCCGGCTGCCATTCTGACCGGCGACACCGCTCCGGAGAGGCTGCGTGAGGCCAGCGCCAGTGGGCTGCTGTTGCTGCATAAGCCCGTGCAGCCGTCGCGACTGCGCGCCGTTCTTTCGCGATGGCACGCAGAGGCGGTCGGCGCCTTGCATGAACTCGCCTGAGTGCGCGCTGCTCGTCGGTTGCGCGGCGGTGCTGCGGTTTCGTAACCCGCTTGCTGCAGGGCCGGCCTTCAGTAACGCACGCCGTCCGGCGGCGTAAACGAATCGATGGCGTTGAGGTAGGCGGCGCGGGCGAAGGCGCTCGGGTCGGGCGAGTTCTGCTGGCTCATCGACCCCTTCAGCTGCGCCACCGAGTCGTATTCGCGCTCTTCGAGCCAGCGGCCGATGCCCTGCAGGATGTCGCGCAGGGCCTGTGGGCCGCGCTGCAGCAGTGCGCTGGCGAGATGCACCACGTCGGCACCGGCGAGCAGCATCTTGAGGGCATCGTCGGCGCTATGCACACCGCCGGTGGCCGCCAGCGACAAGCCTGTGCGGCCGCGCAGAATGGCGATCCAGCGCATCGTGAGCAGGGCGTCGGCGGAGCTTGAAAGCTGCACGCGATCGACCACCGTGAGTGTCTCGAGGTCGATGTCCGGCTGGAAGAAGCGGTTGAACATGGATACGCCGGCGGCACCGGCCTGTTCTGCCTGCTGCACAAAATTCGGCAGCGACGAGAAGAAGGGCGACAGCTTCATGCTGATCGGCACGTTCACGACCGCCTTCAGGGACTGCAGCAGCGAGAGGTAGCGCTGTTCGATCTCGGCAGCGGTCACACCCGGATCGCTGGGCATGTACCAGGCATTCAGCTCGAGCGCATCGGCGCCTGCGGCCTGCATCTCCTTGCCCAGCTCCACCCAGCCATCGGCCGACGAGCCGTTCAGGCTTGCCACCACCGGGATGGAGAGACGCGACTTCAGCTGCTGGATCTGTTCCAGATAGGTGTCGAGCCGGCTCTGGTAATCATGACCGGCGGGCAGGTGTCCCGCCGACTCGCCAAAAGCGTCGGGGTTGAGCAGAAAGCGGTCCATCATCTGCTCGTCACGCTTTACGTCCTCCTCGAACAGCGAATGCATGACGACGGCTGCAGCGCCGGCATCTTCGAGGTGCAGCATCGCATCCAGTTCGTGGCTGAGCGGTGTGGAGGAGGGCACCAGCGGATTCTTCAGCGCCAGGCCCAGATAGGTGGTGGATAGATCAGGCATCGGGCGTCTCCTTGGTTGCGGCAGCGTCTTTGGCGTTTTCGTCGAGGGCCACCTCGGGCGGCACCATTTCGGAGAGTTCCACGTATTCCTGATGGCGCAGGCGCGCGTCCTTGCCCGCCTGTGCGATGAAGCTGGCCGAGGCCTGCGGATTGAGCCGCTCGAGCACGGTGAATCGTCCTTCTGTGCGGGCGAAGTCGCCGAACGGAATGCTTGGTACGGCGCTATCGACGGACAGGGGATTCTTGCCCCGTTCGCGCTGGCGTGGGTCATAGCGCAGCAGCGGCCAGTGTCCGGACTTGACCGCGAGGTCCTGCTGGCGATGGTTGTGCTGCATGTCCACGCCGTGGGCGATGCACGGACTGTAGGCAATGATGATCGATACCCCGGGATAGCTCTCGGCCTCGATGAAGGCCTTGAGCGTATGCACGTCCTTGGCTCCGTAGGCGACCTGGGCGACGTAGACGTTTTCGTAGTCCATGGCGATCCGGGCGAGATCCTTCTTGCGGTTCGGTTTTCCGCCGGCGGCAAACTTGGCGACCGCGCCGCGCGGCGTCGCCTTGGAGTTCTGGCCACCGGTGTTGGAATAGACCTCGGTGTCGAGCACCAGGATATTCACGTTCTCGCCCGAAGCCAGCACATGGTCGAGGCCGCCGAAGCCGATGTCGTAAGCCCAGCCATCGCCGCCGATGATCCACACACTGCGGCGGATGAGATAGTCGGCGATGGTCGCCAGTGCCTCGGCGGCAGGCGTGGCAAGCGCAGCCAGCTGCGCCTTGAGCGCGGCGATGCGTTGCCGCTGCTCGTGAATGCCGGCTTCGTCTGTCTGGTCGGCCTCCAGCACGGACCGGACCCGTTCCTCACCGAGAACCGGCGTCATCTCGTGCAGTTTCACCTGTGCAGCCTTGGCCAGCTGGTCGGTTGCCAGGCGCATGCCGAGGCCGAACTCGGCGTTATCCTCAAACAGCGAGTTGCTCCATGCCGGGCCCCTGCCTTCGGCGTTGGTGGTGTAGGGCGTGGTTGGCAGGTTGCCACCGTAGATCGACGAGCAGCCGGTGGCGTTTGCCACCATCATGCGGTCGCCGAAGAGTTGCGTGGCGAGGCGGATATAGGGGGTTTCGCCACAGCCGACGCAGGCCCCCGAGAACTCGAACAATGGTGCCAGCAGCATCGATCCCGGCACGGTGGTGCGCTTGGCCAGCTTGCGGTCATAGTCGGGCAGTTTGACGAAGAAATCCCAGTTCTCGGCCTCGCGCTCGCGTAGCGGGGCCTGCTCGGCCATGTTGATTGCCTTGCGCGAGACGTTCGACTTGTCGCGGATCGGGCAGATATCGACGCACAGCGTGCAGCCGGTGCAGTCCTCCGGTGCGACCTGGTAGGTCATCTTCCAGCCGCTCGGGTAGTCCTTGCTGCGGATCGCCATCTGCTTGAAGGTCGAGGGCGCTCCGGTGGCGAGCTCCGCCGGGTAGGCCTTGACGCGGATCGCCGCGTGGGGGCACACGAACACGCACTTGCCGCACTGCGTGCACAGGTCGCTCTCGACGACCGGAATCTGCAGCGCGAGGTTGCGCTTCTCGTAGCGGGCGGTGCCGGTCGGCCAGGTGCCGTCGGCGGGAAACAGCGACACCGGCAGCGTATCGCCCTTGCCGGCGATCAACGGCAGGGTCAGCCTGCGTACAAACTCGGATGCCTGCGGCTCGCTGCGCGCCTGGGTACTGCTCGCAGCGCTGTCATGGTTCTGCGGCAGGGCCACTTCGTGCAGGCAGGCCAGGGTCATGTCGATGGCGCGGTAGTTCAGTTCGGCAATGCGACGCCCCTTGCGACCGTATGTCTTTTCGACCGCGTGCTTGATCGCGGCAATGGCTTCGTCCTGAGGCAGAATTCCCGAAATTGCAAAGAAGCAGGTCTGCATCACGGTGTTGATGCGCCGCCCCATGCCGGCGTCCTGCGCCACCTGATAGGCGTCGATCACATGCAGGTGGATGCGCTTGTCGATCAGCTGTCGCTGCATCGTGGCGGGCAGCGTTTCCCAAACCCTGTTCGGTGCGACCGGCGTGTTGAGCAGAAACACGGCGCCCGGCGCGGCGTGCGACAGCAGGTCGTGGGTTTCGAGAAAGAGCGGCTGATGACAGGCCACGAACTTCGCATCGCCCGCGCCGGTGAGGTAGGTCGAGCGGATCGGCTGGGTGCCGAATCGCAGGTGCGACACCGTCATCGCCCCCGACTTCTTGGAGTCGTAGACGAAGTAGCCCTGTGCGTTGAGCTCGGTCTCGTCGCCGATGATCTTGATCGAGTTCTTGTTGGCGGAAACCGTGCCGTCCGACCCGAGACCGTAGAACACCGCGCCAAAGGTCTCACGCACTGCGTCGGTGCGGAAGCCCGGGTCGTAAGGCAGCGACAGATGCGTGACGTCGTCCTGAATGCCCACGGTGAAGCGTCGTTTCGGGCTCGGCTCGTCAAGGGCGGCGAACACCGAACACACCATCGCCGGATTGAATTCCTTGGAGGCCAGCCCATAGCGGCCGCCGATGACCTTGGGCAAACGGGCAAAGCGTGGCGTCTCGCCGGATGCGTTCTCGGCCAGTGCCACCATCACGTCCTTGTACAAGGGTTCGCCCTCGGCGCCTGGCTCCTTGCAGCGGTCGAGCACCGCAATTGCACGGGTTGTGGCGGGCAGGGCGGCAACCAGCGCTTCGGGTGCAAGGGGGCGGAACAGGCGCACCTTCAGCAGGCCGACCTTTTCGCCCTGCCGATTCAGGTGCTCGACGGTTTCCTGTGCGGTTTCAGCGCCGGAGCCCATGAGCACGATCACGCGCTCGGCATCGGGCGCACCGACGTAGTCGAACAGCCTGTATTCGCGTCCGGTCGCCGCGGCGAACTGATCCATGCAGGCCTGCACGACGGCAGGGAAGGCATCGAACCAGGGGTTACGCGCTTCGCAGGCCTGAAAGAAGACATCGGGGTTTTGCGAACTGCCGCGCAGGACCGGGTGTTCCGGCGACAGCGCACGCTCGCGCTGGGCGGTGATGCGGTCCTGCGGCAACATGTCGCGCAGCAGCGCATCATCGACCGGAACGATCTTGGCGACTTCGTGCGAGGTGCGGAAACCGTCAAAGAAGTGCAGCACCGGGATGCGTCCGGCAAGGCTGGCTGCCGACGCGATCACCGCCATGTCCTGCGCTTCCTGAACCGAGTTCGAGGCCAGCAGCGCGAACCCGGTGCCGCGCGTCGCCATCACGTCCGAGTGGTCGCCGAAGATCGACAGCGCATGTGTTGCCACCGCCCGTGCCGCGACATGAAAGACCGTCGGTGTCAGTTCGCCGGCGATCTTGTACATGTTGGGGATCATCAGCAGCAGGCCCTGCGAGGCGGTGAAGGTCGTCGCGAGTGCGCCGCCCTGCAAGGCGCCATGCACGGTGCCGGCCGCACCGCCTTCCGACTGCAGTTCGACCACACGGGGAACGCAACCCCATACGTTGGTCGTGCCCTGTGACGCCCACTCGTCCGACAGCTCACCCATGCCTGACGAAGGGGTAATCGGATAGATGGCGATCACTTCGGAAACGCGATACGCCACATTGGCAACGGCTTCGTTGCCGTCGATGGTTAGCATGAGGTTCATGTCAAATCCCGCCCTGAAGAGTGTGCGGCGTGCTCGCGGAGAAGTGTCCGTGCCGTGAATGCTGCGTCGCAGCATCCTCATTCTACGAGGATTTTCGACCGGGGTCTGGTTCAAATGTCATTATTCGACCACTGGTTCGGAAAAACGTGCGATGCAGGATGGGGGACTGCCGTTGGTCGGGTTTTGAATGATGTTGCGAAGCAATACGCATGAATCGGAGGCATGCTGGGCCGCGCGGCAGCCCATTCCGTCAGCCTTGAACTGGCTGGCGCCCGCAGCTCGGGCGGTCAGGTATCTCGATGCGGATGGGCTGAAAGTCAGTCGTCGGGCGTACCCCATTCCTGCAGAAACCTGGCGACGAAGTCCTGCATGTACTGCGTGCGCTCCTCGGCGAGCGCGCGGCCGCTGGTGGTGTTCATGCGGTCCTTGAGCAGAAAGAGCTTCTCGTAGAAGTGGTTCAGACTCGTTCCCTTCGCAGCCTTGTAGGCTTCGGCTGTGGCGTGCATGACCGGCGCCTCGTCCGGGTCATACATCAGGCGCCCGGCGTGGCCGCCGTAGGCAAAGCAGCGCGCGATGCCGATTGCGCCGATGGCGTCGAGGCGGTCGGCATCCTGCACGCATTTGCCTTCGAGGGTCTTCATTTCGGTATGGACGCCCGCACCCTTGAATGAGATCGTCGCAACAATGTCCGTGACCTGATCGATCACGTCCTGCGTCGCGCCCTCCTGCCGCAGCAGGCGCGCGGCCTCGATGGGGCCCTTGGTGTCATCGCCGTCATAAAATTTCCAGTCCGCGATGTCGTGGACCAGCGCGGCCAGCTCCGCCATGTCCACGTCCGCGCCTTCCTGCGCAGCGATCTGCCGCGCCAGCTTTCTGACCCGGTTGATGTGGTGCCAGTCGTGGCCGGAGCTTTCGTCCGCGAATTTCGACTTGATGTGTTCGGCGACGCGCTCGACGAGCCTGCGTTGGGGTGTGTTCATGCTTGGGAGGAGTCCGGATCGGTCAGTAGTTCAGGGCTGCGCGGATGATACCAAGCGGAGCCACCCCGGCCGGCACCCGTTTGCAGGCGGATTCCCTGACAACCGGGGGCGGCCAACGCGCATCGGGTGTCACGCTAGTCCTGACGTAGCGCCCCGGCCAGGGTGACGGGCAGCAGGAAAGATGTTTTCTCCACCACCCGCGTTTCGGGGGCTTCGAGGTCCTGAATCGTGAAATGGATCTGCTGGCTGCCGCGCAGGGACGAATCTGCCGTGCCGGACACGCTCACCGACAGGCTTGTGATGCTGCCCGCGGTTGCGTCGAAAGTGTCGGTGCTTTCCAGGCGGATGTCTGCCGGGCCGTCAACCTGTACGCGAAAGCGGCGGGGCTGCTCAAGCATGTTGGCGACCTTCAGGATGTAGTCGTTCTCGATTCGCCCCGCATCATTCAGTCGCATCAGGGCGTGCCGGTCGCGCAGGATATCCACCGCAAGCGGGGTGCGTTCGATCAGCATCCACGCGCCGGTCACTGCGAAGAGAACAAGCGTGGCCAGGTAGACCTGGACCCGGGGGCGGAGCAGGGCGGGGCGCGGGGTGGCCTTCGGTGCGGACAACTCGCGTTCTGTTGCGAAGCGGATCAGGCCCTTGGGTGCGCCGATCCGTGTCATGACCTCATCGCAGGCGTCGATGCACAGCCCGCAGTTGATGCAGGCATATTGCAGGCCCTCGCGGATGTCGATCCCGGTCGGGCACACCTGAACACATACGCCGCAGTCGACACAGTCGCCCTGAGGTGCGCGCTCGGGCTGGCGCCTGGAAAGTGTTCGGCGTGGTTCGCCGCGCAGCACGTCATAGCTGACATTGCGGGTGTCGGGGTCGCCCATCACCCCCTGGAAGCGCGAGTAGGGACACATGTGCATGCACACCATCTCACGTGCGAACCCGGCCAGCAGGTAGGTGAATGCGGCATAGAAGAACACCCAGAATCCCTCCCATGGGCCGAGTTCGGCCGGCAGGCGCGCGAGCAGGTCGCGAATCGGGGTGAAGTAGCCGACAAAGGTGATCGCCGTCCACAACGCAATCGAAAGCCAGATCACGTGCTTGGTGGCCTTGATCGCAAATTTGCGCAGGCCGGGCGGGGACTGGTCCAGTCGCATCCGTGCCAGGTGGTCGCCCTCCACCCTGGTCTCGACCCAGCGAAAGATGGCGGTGTAGACGGTTTGCGGGCAGGCAAAACCGCAGAACACCCGCCCGGCCAGTGCCGTGGCGAAGAAAAGGCCGGTTGCGGCGACGATCAGCATCACCGCGAGCAGCATCGCGTCCTGCGGCCAGAGGACGAGCCCGAACAGGTGGAACTTGCGTTCTTCGATGTCAAACAGGACCGCCTGTTGGCCGCCCCATTCCAGCCAGCACAGACCGTAGAAAATGATCTGCGTGATCCACACCATGGACCAGCGCAAGGTGTTGTATCGGCCGGCGGTGGTGCGAGGGTGGATCTTCCCGGTCTTGTTGTAGAACTCGATCCGGGCGCCTTGGGCTTTGTTGACGCGCGCGTGCATGAGGGCTTTCTCCGTTGCGACCCGAATCACCTTCAAAATGAGGTGTTCCGGGCAGTGGCGCGAGTAAACCATCGGGCTGGAGAGCGTTACAGTCTCAGATTGTCGCTAATTCGACCATAACAGTTTGGAGGGGCTGCACCGGATGGAAGCGAGCGGGGCCGGATGCGCCGGAACCCGGGTCAGCGCTTGATCAGCTGCCCCAGCTTCATCACCGCGGCCTCCACACTTTCCGACCAGGGATGGCCGAAGTTGAGCCGGATGCAGTTGCGGTAGGCCTGTTTGGCCGAGAACAGCGGGCCGGGGGCGATGCTGATGCCGGCGTCGAGTGCGTCGCGATGAAGGGCGAGGGCATCGACGTCGTCCGGCAACGCGATCCACATGAAGTAGCCCCCGCGCGGCCGGGTGATGCGCGTGCCGGGCGGAAAGTGGCGGTCGAGCGCGGTCGCCATCTGCACTTCCTGCATCTCGAGGGCTGAGCGCAGTCGGCGCAGGTGGGTGTCGAACGCGCCCTGTTTCAGAAAGTCGGCAATCGCGATCTGCACCGGGATTGTCGTCGCAAGGCTGGCGGAGAATTTCAGGCGCTGAATCTTCTGCGCAAAGCGGCCGGCAGCGACCCAGCCCACGCGGTAACCGGGCGCAAGGCATTTCGAAAACCCCGACACATGCAACAACAGGCCGTCGCTATCGAGCGCCTTGGTCGCCAGCGGCGCCTCACGCCCGAAATAGAGTTCGGCATAGGTGTCGTCTTCGATCAGTGGCACCGCGTGGCGACGCAGCAGCGCGATCAAGGCCTTGCGCGAATCGTCAGGGACCAGGCTTCCCATGGGGTTCTGGAAGTTGAGCATCAGCAGGCAGGCTTTCACCGGATGATGGCGCAGGGCGTCTTCGAGCGCGTCTAGGCTTACGCCGGTGCGCGGGTGGGTGGGAATCTCGATCGCGCGCAGGCCACGGCGTTCGATCATCTGCAGACTGGCATGGAAGGTCGGGGATTCGATGGCGACGAGGTCGCCGGGCGAGGTCGTCGCTTCAAGGCAGAGATTCAACGCCTCCATTGCGCCGTTGGTGATGACGATCTCGCTCGGCTGCAATGATGCGCCACGGGACAGGTAGCGCAGTGCGATCTGACGTCGCAACTCCTCATTGCCCGGCGGCAGATCGGTCACCGTTGCACGCGGATTCATGTGACGTGCGGCAGCCGCAAGGAAGCGCCCCAGCTTGTCCAGCGGGTACAGGTCGGGACTCGCGAAGCTCGAACCCAGCGGCACCACGGATGGATCTTTCACCGATTCGAGAATCTCGAAGATGAAGTCGCTGACCTCGAGCTTGGTCGCAGCGCCTGCTGGCCGCGTGATCTCCGGCTCTGGCAGCCCTGTGAGCAGTCTTGGCCGCACGTAATAGCCCGACTGCGGGCGGGCCTCGATCAGGCCGCGACTCTCCAGCAGATAGTAGGCCTTGAGAATGGTCGACGGGCTCAGGCGTTGCGACTTGCAGGCACTTCGCACCGACGGCAGGCGGTCGCCGACCCGAAGCACACCGTCGGCGATGCGCCTTTCGATGTCGAATGCGAGCTGTTCGTACAGGTTCATGGCTGGTGCGCTGCGTGAATATTGGTGATGCGTCAATGCGTCTGAGACTTGTGGCGCCGGGTCTTCGCCTGACGCATCGTGAGTAAAACGATTCCCCAAGCCAAAGTCGGGCACCGATAATAGTCCCATGAAACGAATCGACTTCACCTCGATGGCCTACTTCGTGGCCGTATGCGAGACCGGCGCCATCGCCAAGGCGGCAGAGCGCGAGCATATCGTGGCGTCTGCGATCAGCAAGCGGCTGGCAGAGCTGGAGGCGGATTTTGGTGTTCCCCTGCTCGAACGCGGCGCGCGCGGCGTGAAGCCCACTGCCGCCGGGGAAGCGCTGCTGTTTCACGCGCGCACGGTGTTACGCAGCGTCGACCGTCTGCATGCAGAGCTTTCGGAGTATGCGCAGGGTGTGCGTGGCCATGTCCGCATGCATGCAAACATCTCTGCGGTGGTCGAGTTTCTGCCGGAAGATCTGCGCGTTTTCATGGCAAACAATGAAGGCATCAAGATCGATCTGCAGGAACACCTGAGCGCCGACATCCTGCGCGCAGTGGAGGAGGGGCGTACGGATCTCGGGGTCGTCTCCGCGAGTGACGAGGTCGAAGGGCTCGAATACTTCCCCTACCGTCAGGACGAACTCGTGCTCGTCGTTCGTCCGGATCACCCGCTGGCGGCGATGCGCGAAACCGGATTCGCTGCCACCCTGGCCTGCGACCATGTCGGCCTGAGCCAGAACAGTTCGCTCTACACCTTGCTCGAGCACGCAGCCGCCGAGGCTGGCCTGACCCGACGACTGCGGATTCATGTCACATCCTTTGATGCGCTGTGCCGGATGGTGGATGTGGGTCTTGGGGTCGGCGTTGTGCCGCGCCGGGTCGGCAACTTCTTTGCCTCCGCGCTCGGCCTCAGGCTCGTCGGCCTCACC
>NZ_JBYEXN010000029.1:0-47992 GCF_057621855.1 Parazoarcus sp. PS-13 R2A | reverse complement strand
CCCGAACACACGACTCTGACCCCTTTGAAAGGCTTCTCGGAGCTGTCAGGCGCTGCCGAGGATGCGGCCGCCGCCGGAGGGGCGTGACTGGCCGTCGGCGTCGTACAGTTGCGGATGGTTTGCGGCGGAGAGCAGGACCGAGAGTGCGGCCTGGTTGTGCTGCATGCGTTCGTTGATGAGCTTGCCGTTGAGCTCGTTGCGTGTGCGGGCCTGGCGGGCGAGTTCGATGACTTCGTCCCATCGCTTCAGTACGCGCGGAAGCTGGGCGCACACCTGCCGGATCGACGCATCCTTGTTGGGCAGGCCGAGGCGGCCGAGCAGCAGGGCACGGTCGTCGTGCAGACGCTGGAGCTGCCGGTAGCGCTCGGTCTTGGCGGTCGTGAGCGCCAGCAGCCCCTCGGTGTCGCCGCTGACGAGCAGGGCTTCTTCGCGCTGGAGATGGTCGACGAATTCCCTCAGCTGAATCGCTTCAGCTTCGATCAGGAGCGCGATGCGCTGTATTTCGGCGGGTCCGGGTGTCTGCATTCGCGAAGTCTAGCGCGAAACCGCTCAGCTGCGTGCCTGCCCGTCGAGGAGGTCGCGCACGCTGTCGATCAGGCCATCGGCGATACGGTTGGCGTCGATCGTGAACCGGCCTTCACTGATGGCGAGCTTGATCTCTTCCACGCGGCTCTTGTCCGAGACCGGGGTGTTGGCCATCGCGGTTTCGGCCTTCTGCATGCTCGAGGACAGCGACGAAAGTTCGACCTTGTCGCCCCCGGCTGGCGGCGGTGTGCCCGCTGCGGGTTTGGGCCTTGCGTCCGCTGTCTGTACCGACCCAAGCGGCTTGCCCGTGCTTTCGATCTTCATGGTGAAGCTCCAGATGAAACTTGTCTGAGTGTTAGATCGGCAGCTTTGCCGAAAACTTTAGGGTATTTAACACATCGTCAGTGCGACGGATCCGCACGCGAGGCTGCCTTGTCGCGCTTCCGGTTCAAAAGCCGACCTCGACGTTGCCATCGGTCGTGGCGGTGCCGGTGATCACCTGGTTGTTGGGCATGCGCACGCGCACGCTCTCGCCCGGCGCGGCGGTGTTCATGGCGCGGCCTTCGCTGGAAACCTGAAAGCCTTCCCCGCGGCTGATGACCTTCACGTTCTGTCCCTGCTTGACTGCAGCCGGGATGCGCAACATGTCGCCGCGAATCGGATTGCCGCTGGTGAGCGCATAGCGGGTGCGATGGCCGACCACCTGCGCCGGGTCGGTCAGGGTGTTGTCGGGCAGGGCGGTCAGGTCGCCGTTCCGTCGCGCGATATCTGCCGGGCCGACAATCTGGCCGGCGCGCAGTGGGCGGGCGGTGACCAGGTAGTCGTTGATCACCGCGACACGTGCCTGCAGGTACACCTGCCACGTTACCGGCGATTCGCAACGCACGCCGACGCTGATCGCCCCCCAGGGGCGTGTGCCACCCGGGATGAAGGCTTCGAGCTGGGCGCAAGGCGGCAGCTGGTTGCGCGCATCGAGTGCGCTGATCTGCAGCTCGACGCGACCGGGCAGGCCGCGTGTCTCGAGTTCGAGCAGTTGCTGTGCCACGGCAGTCACCGGTGCAGGCGGCTGCTGAGCGTGCAGGGGCGATGCGGTCAGCACGAGGCCGGATGCGGCCAGCGCGAGGAGGAGGCTTCGGCTTGAGCGCAGGGCGGGAGGTGGAATCTTCATGTCGCGATTGCAGCACGTCGCTTGCACGCAGGCAACTGCAATCGCCGGCAAGTTCTGCCGTGTGCCGGCAGCATGCGCCGGATAGCGGTGAAATTGGCCGGACTTTTCCGGTCTTATCTGCGCCAGGGCCTTGATTGCAGGGGGCTACCATCGGTGGCATGGAAGGTGCAATGCAGGCAGTGAACGCATTTTTCCGTTGCGCTTGCAGCGACAACCCAGTTTCCGAGGTGATGAGATGAGAACCCAGCTAGATCGGCAGATGCAGATTCACCAGTCCGCACTGAATCTTCAGGCCCAGCGTCAGCAACTGCTGGCATCCAACATCGCCAATGCGGATACCCCGAACTACAAGGCGCGCGACATCGACTTTCGCGAGGCGCTCAAAGGCGCTGTAGGCGGCCGTCTGGGCCCGCTGGCGCTGAGTACGACGAGCAGCGGGCACATTTCCGCCAGCAGCGGGAGCGCACTCGACGGACTGGCCAAGTACCGCACCGAGCTTCAGTCCAGCGTCGATGGCAACACGGTGAACATGGACGTGGAGCGCGCGGCTTTCGCCGAGAACGCCATTCACTACGAAGCAAGCATCACCTTCATCAACGGCTTGTTGCGCTCGATGCAGACGGCCATCAGCGGCCAGTAAGTACACGCTAAGGGAGGCGGATCATGAGCATTTTCAACGTATTTTCGATCGCAGGTTCGGCGCTCAGCGCACAGTCGATGCGGCTCAATACCACCGCCTCCAACCTTGCCAACGCCGACAGCGTCGTGGGCGAGGATGGTCAGCCCTACCGCGCCAAGCAGGTTGTCTTTGCCGCACGGCCGGTGGCCGGAGAAGGTTCGGTGGGCGTGCAGGTGACCGGCGTGGTCGAGAGCGCAGCGCCGATGCGTCTGGTGTATGAACCTGCCAACCCCGCAGCCAACGCGGAGGGCTATGTCGAGATGCCCAATGTGAACGTGGTCGAGGAGATGGTGAACATGATTTCAGCATCACGCTCCTACCAGAACAACGCCGAAGTGATGAACACGGCACGAACCTTGCTGCAGCGTACCTTGCAGATTGGTCAGTAAGCGCTGACCGGCAATCTATGCCGCAACAGGCAGGAGAATGAAATGAGCACCGTCACTTCAAGCACACAGACCGCACAGGACATCCTGAGCAACCTCGCGCGCACGGATAGTTCTGCTGACAGCGTGGCGGCAGACAGTCGGCTGCAATTCCTCACGCTGCTGACGACCCAGTTGCAGAACCAGGATCCGATGAATCCGATGGAGAACGCCGAGCTTACGTCGCAACTGGCGCAGCTGAGCACGGTCGAGGGCATTGAGAAGCTCAACACTCTGATGACGCAGTTGCTGGATTCGCAGTCTTCCGGCGAAAGCCTGCAGGCGGCATCGCTGGTGGGACGTGGCGTGCTGGTCGAGGGCAAGGGTCTGCAGCTCACCGAGGCGGGTGCTGTAGGCGGCTTTGAGCTTGATGGCCCTGCGGATACTGTCGTGCTCTCCATCAAGGATTCGTCCGGTCTCGAGGTTGCGTCCGTCACTGTCAACGATGTGGCGGCAGGCAGCCAGAACTTCATCTGGGACGGTACGGCGACCGATGGCAGTCGCGCAGCGGATGGCAAATACACGGTGAGCGTCACCGCGACGCAGGGCGAAAGTAGCGTCGTTGCACGCACGCTCGAATTCGGCTCCGTCAGCAGCGTGATTCGTGGCTCCAGCAGCACCGACCTTCAGGTCGGGTCACTGGGCATCTTCAAGGTTTCCGACATCAAGCAGATTCTCTGATCCGGAGTAACGATCATGGCATTCCAGCAAGGTTTGAGCGGGTTGAACGCGTCCTCCAAGGCGCTTGACGTAATTTCCAACAACATTGCAAACAGCAGCACGGTGGGCTTCAAGTCGAGCAGGACGATCTTCGCCGATGCCTATGCGTCGGCAATGGCGGGCGGCACATCGTCCCAGCAGATCGGTATCGGTACCTATGTGGGTGCGGTGTCGCAATCCTTCACCCAGGGTGGTCTGACTTCAACCAGCAACCCGCTCGATATCGCCATCAGTGGCAACGGCTTTTTCCGGCTCGAACGGACGGACGGCTCGATTGCCTATTCGCGTAACGGTCAGTTCGACGTCGACAAGAACGGCTACATCGTCAATGCAGGCGGCGACATGGTGACCGGGTATGCGGGCACGACCACGGGTGGAACGACGGTCTTTGCAGGTGTGCCGTCGGTGCTGCAGATCGATACCTCGAACGTCAGTCCGAACGAGACCACCACGGCGTCCGTCGGGCTCAACCTTGATTCCACGGCCCATAACCCGCTGAATCAGAACCCCGTCGGCAGCGATATCAACAGTTTTCTCAGCGCCACAACCATTCCGGTTGACAGCTACAACTACACGACCTCGATGACCGTGTACGACAGTCTGGGCAATGGCTCCCTGATGAGCCTGTTCTTCGTCCGCGATCCGGACGTGGGCGGCGTGGCGCCGAATACCTGGAATGTCTATGGCCGCTTGAGCAACGATGTCGTTCCCGATACGACCAATCCGGCGCTCTCGACGGGCAAGCCGCTCGAGAATCTCGGGTCGATTGCCTTCACGGCTTTCGGCGTACCCGATACGACGGTGACCGGTAACGGTGTGTTCTCAGTGACCCGGACGGCGGCTGAGCTTGCGACCGGCGCGGACAGTCTGACTTTCTCGCTTGATCTCAGTAAGTCCACGCAGTGGAACACGAGTTCGGCGGTGACCACCTCGCCCAGGCAGGATGGCTACACCACAGGCAGCCTGACCGGCGTATCGGTGAGCAGCACCGGCGTGCTGCAGGGCACCTATTCGAACGGGCAGATCAAGGATCTGGGGTTGTTTGCGCTGGCAAACTTTTCCAGCCCGCAGGGCCTGACCTCGCTGGGTGACAACCTCTGGGCAGAGTCCTACGACTCTGGTCAGCCGACGATCGGGGCACCGGGCACCGGGGTGCTCGGCTCGCTGAGTGCGGGGCAGGTCGAGGAGTCCAACGTCGACCTCACCGAACAGCTGGTTCAGCTGATCGTCCAGCAGCGCAACTACCAGGCCAACGCGCAGTCGATCCAGGCTCAGGACCAGATCCTGCAGACCCTTGTGAACCTGCGTTAATCGAATTTCGAACTAAGGGGAGCGCGACATGGACCGCCTGATCTATACCGCCATGACGGGTGCAAAGGGCACGCTCGACCAGCAGGCCGCGGTGTCGCACAACCTCGCGAATGCGACCTCGACCGGTTTTCGCACCGAGATGCACAAGCTGCGCGCAGTCGAGGTTCAGACCGAGGCGATGCACACGCGCGCATTCACGACCGATGCCAGCGTCGCAACCGATTTCAGCTCGGGGCCCATGCAGGCCACCGGCCGGGCCTACGATGTCGCGGTTCAGGGCAAGGGCTGGCTGACGGTGCAGATGCCCGACGGCTCAGAGGCCTACACCCGGGACGGCAGTCTGGAGGTGAGCCCCAACGGCATCCTGCAAACCCGCAGCGGCTTGCCGGTTATCGGCGGCGGTGGTCCGATCACCTTGCCGCCCGATTCCGAGATCGTGATCGGCAGTGATGGAACGATTTCCGCGTTGCAGGCCGGGCAGGGGGTGGTGAATGCCGTCGACCGGCTGAAGCTGGTCAACCCGCCCGAGGCGACGCTGGTGCGTGGCGACGACGGCCTGTTTCGCTCCAGCGACGGTTTGCCGCAACCGGCAGACGAGGCGGTGAAAACTGCCGGTGGCTACCTCGAGGGCAGCAATGTGAACGTGGTGGACCAGATGGTGACCATGATCTCGCTGGGCCGTCAGTTCGAGATGCAGACGCGCATGCTCAGTACGGCCGAGGAGAACGACCGTGCGGCGACCCAGCTGCTCGCGAGCAGCTGATTTCGCGGCACGGGCCGTGGGTAAGGCTGGGATTAGCACGGTTTTTGCATTGTTAATCCCGAGATGGCCGGCAACGCTGCCGGCCTAAACTGAAACCTGGCCGATCCCCAGCCGAAGCGCGGCACCTGCCGACGCCGGCACCGTCAAGAGGAACCCATCATGATCCGCTCACTGTGGACCGCCCGTACCGGGCTGGATGCCCAGCAAACTTCGCTGGACGTGATCTCCAACAACCTTGCCAACGTCTCCACCAATGGCTTCAAGCGCCAGCGCGCGGTGTTCGAGGATCTGCTGTATCAGACCGTTCGCCAGCCGGGCGCGCAATCCACCCAGCAGACCCAGGTCGGCTCGGGCCTGCAGATCGGTACTGGCGTGAAGCCGGTGGCCACCGAGCGCATTTTTACCCAGGGCAATCTGCAGCAGACGGGGGGCTCGCTCGATATCGCGATCCAGGGTAACGGCTTCTTCCAGATCACGATGTCGGACGGCACGACGGCTTATACCCGCGACGGCGCCTTCCAGATCGACAGCAACGGCAACATGGTGACTGCGAGCGGCTATCCGCTCGCCGACAACATCAACATCCCCTCGGATACGGTGACCGTGACGATCGGCAAGGACGGCACCGTCAGCGCGCTGCAGTCCGGGCAGACGACGCCGACCCAGCTCGGTTCGATTCAGCTTGCCACCTTCATTGCGCCGAGTGGACTGCAGAGCGCGGGCGAGAACCTTTTTCTTGAGACCGCGTCGAGCGGGGTGGCAACGACCAACCAGCCGGGGCTCAACGGTGCCGGCGTGCTCAACCAGGGCTACGTCGAGACCTCGAACGTGAACGTGGCCGAGGAACTGGTGAACATGATCGTCACCCAGCGCGCCTACGAGATGAACTCGCGCGCCATCCAGACTTCCGACTCCATGCTCGGCCGTCTGACCCAGCTCTAAGAGGTCTGTCATGAAAGCGATCGCGCTCGTCCTGGTCCTGCTGCTGAGCGGCTGTGCGTCGATCTATTCGACGCCGCCGACTTCGGTGCACCAGCCCATGAGTGCCCGCCCCGAGATGCGGCCTCAGGCAGTACCCGCGACCGGCGGCATCTATCAGCCCGGCGGCCTGCGGCCCCTGTTCGAGGACCGGCGCGCGCGCAATGTCGGCGACATCATCACCATCAACCTGGTCGAGCGCAACACCGCGGAGAAGAGCGCCAATGCGTCCGCGACCCGGGGCTCCAGCCTGACCGGTGGCATCAGCCTGACCGCACCCAATCTGCTGGCACTGCAGAACGCGAAGCTCAATGGGCTCGATGCCAGCGTGACTGCAGATTCGGACTTTTCCGGCGAGGGTGAGGCGGCCGCGAACAACGTGTTCAGCGGCACGATCTCGGTGACGGTGATCGAGGTGTTTCCGAACGGAAACCTGCTGGTCTCCGGTGAGAAGCAGGTCGCGATCAATCAGGGCAACGAGTACATCCGCTTTTCCGGGGTGATCAATCCCACCACGGTAAGCTCGAGCAATACCGTGCAATCGACTCAGGTCGCGGATGCGAGGATGGAGTACCGCGGCAGCGGCTTCATCGATGAGTCGAACACCATGGGGTGGCTGCAGCGCTTCTTCGTTGCCATCCTGCCGTTCTGAGGAGGCCGCCATGCGAGCCCTGCGCTTTCGCTTCATTCCGATACTCGTGAGCTGTGTGATGCTGTCAGGCATCTTCGCGGCCCCGGCAGCGGCCGAGCGCATCAAGGACCTGGCATCGATCGCGGGTGTGCGTGACAACCAGCTGGTCGGCTACGGCATCGTCGTGGGCCTCGACGGGTCGGGCGACCAGACCACCCAGACACCGTTCACGGTGCAGAGCATCATCAGCATGCTTGGCAACATGGGGGTGACGCTGCCTGCGGGTACGAGCCTCCAGCTCAAGAACGTGGCGGCGGTCATGGTAACGGCGACGCTGCCACCCTTTGCGCGACCGGGACAGGCGATCGACATCACGGTGTCGTCGATGGGCAATGCCAAGAGCCTGCGTGGCGGCACGCTGGTGATGACGCCGCTCAAGGGCGCGGACGGACAGGTATACGCGTTGGCCCAGGGCAACATGGTGGTCGGCGGCGCGGGCGGGCAGGCTGGCGGTGCGGCGCAGACCATCAATCATCTTTCGGCCGGACGGATTCCCGGCGGCGCAACCGTGGAGCGCGCAGTGCCTGCAATGCTGGGGCAGGGCGAGTACGTCTTCTTTGAACTCAACGACACCGATTTCGGTACCGCACGCCGGGTGGTCGATGCGATCAACATGGTTGCACCGGGTTCGGCCGAGGCAATCAACGGCCGCAGCATCCAGGTTCGGGCACCGCTCGACGTCAATACCCGGGTTGCCTTCCTCGGCCGGATCGAAAATCTCGACGTAACGCCGATGCAGCAAGCGGCAAAGGTGATCGTGAACTCGCGGACCGGTTCGGTGGTGATGAATCAGACCGTGGCCTTGCAGAACTGCGCCGTCGCCCATGGCAACCTGACCGTCACCGTGAATGCGCAGCCGCAGGTGTCGCAGCCTGAACCCCTGTCGCGCGGGCGAACGGTGGTCACCCAGTCCGGGCTGGTGAATATCGATCAGGAGGGCGGCGCGCTGATGAACGTCCGTGGCGGCACCAGTCTTGCCGACGTGGTGAAGGCACTCAACGCGCTCGGTGCCAAGCCGATGGATCTGGTCAGCATCCTGCAGGCAATGAAATCCGCCGGCGCCTTGCGCGCCGAACTCGAGATCATCTGAGGGAGGGACTGACATGACTTCCGGCATCCAGATGAACGCCTTCGACCCGGGCTCGCTGGGCGACCTGAAGCGCCTCGCCCGCACCAGTCCCGACGATCCGGAAACCCTGCGCGCGGCCTCCAAGCAGTTCGAGGCGATGTTCCTGCAGATGGCGCTCAAGGCGATGCGTGCGGCGACGCCGACCAACAGCATGTTCGACAGCGAGCAGTCGCGCACCTACCAGTCGCTGCTCGACCAGCAGCTGGCGCTGAACATGGCGCAAAGCAAGAACAACGGCATGAGCGAGGCGCTCTTTCGGCAGCTCGGCGGCATTACGGGCAATGCCTCGACGAGTGCAATCAGCGCGCTGACCATGCCCGGAAGCACGGACAACAAAGGCTTCGACATCTCAAACGTGATTCGTCAGGCGGCAAATCCTGCCGCCATGATGCGCGAGGCGCAGGCGATTGCCGCCGGCGCGACCGGTGCCGACAGCAGCGCCGACGCCGACCCGCTGGGCGACCTGATCTTCCGCCTCGACGCCGCGGCAAGAGCGGCACGCAGCACCGACGGCGACGGCTCGATCTCGTCCTCGGCACGCGATTTCGTCAATGAAGTATGGCCGCACGCCCAGACCGCCAGCGGTCAGACCGGCATTCCCGCACAGTTCATGGTTGCCCAGGCTGCGCTCGAGACCGGCTGGGGCGACAAGGTCATGCGCCATGCCGACGGTCGCTCGAGCTACAATCTGTTCAACATCAAGGCCGGTTCAAGCTGGACGGGCGAGACCGTGACGCGCAACGTCACCGAGTATGCCGGCTCGACCGCCTACACCGAGAAGGCGCGCTTCCGCAGCTACGGCTCGTATGCCGAGGCCTTCCAGGACTACGCCCGCCTGTTGTCGAACAGTTCGCGTTATTCGGAGGTGCTTGGCCAGACCAGTCCCGCTGGCTTTGCCGGCAGCCTGCAGAAGGCAGGCTATGCCACCGACCCGATGTACGCCGACAAGCTCACCCGCATCATCGCCGGCAACACCCTGCGTACCGCCCTTTCGGGCTGAGGGCAGTTAGCGGCCGAATTTGCCGGTTCTGACCTGGCAAGCATCTTGCTGATAAGGCTCAGGACTTAGCAATTCAGGGGAATGATCATGGCAGGCTTGCTCAATATCGGTTTGACCGGTTTGAACGCCGCGCAAGCGCAGTTGCTGACGACGAGTCACAACATCACCAACGCGAACGTCGATGGCTATCATCGGCAGTCGGTGATTCAGAGCAATGCCACCCCCCAGTTCTCCGGTTCCGGCTTCTTCGGGCAAGGCACGCAGATTGCGTCAGTCACCCGCTCGTACAACCAGTACCTTGAAAACCAGGTGCTCAACAGCAGCGCCAGCCTGGCCTCCTACAGCAGCTACAGCAGCCAGATCAGCCAGATCAACAACCTGCTTGGCGATTCGACCACCGGTGTGTCCTCTGCGCTGGAGAGCTTCTTCGCCGGTGTGCAGGAGGTTGCGTCCAACCCCACCAGCGTGGCGTCGCGCCAGTCCCTGATCTCCAGCGCCGAGGCAATGGTGTCGCGCTTCCAGTCGATGGATGCCCGTTTGAGTGAGATCAGGTCGGGCGTCGAGGGCGAGATCGCGTCGACCGTTTCGCAGATCAACACCTACGCCGGCGCGATTGCCGAGATGAACCAGCAGATCGCGACCGCGCAGGTGGCTGGCCCGAGCGTGGCCGCAAACGATCTGCTCGATCAGCGCGAGCAGTTGGTCAGTGAACTGAACAAGCTGGTCAAGGTGAGCACGGTGACCGAGAGCAACGGCTCGGTCAGCGTATTCATGGGCTCCGGGCAGTCGCTGGTCGTGGGCAGTACGGTGAACAGTCTGACGACGGTGCAGGATCCGAGCGATCCGCAGCGCAGCATGATCGCGATCACGTCGGATAGCGGTGCGTCGAATACCTTGCCGGAGAGCCTCATTACCGGCGGCGCCCTGAGTGGCTTGCTCGCATTCCGTAGCGAGTCGCTCGACCCCGCCCAGAATACGCTCGGCCTCGTTGCGCTCGGCATCGCCGAGACCTTCAATGCCCAGCATCAGCTCGGTACCGATCTCGACGGCGTGCTCGGCGGCACATTCTTCAACAGCCCCGCACCCACCGTGATGCCCGCGATCTCCTCTGCCACTGTGGCGATCGAAGATGTCTCGCAACTCTCGTCCAGCGACTATCTGCTGACCTGGGACGGGACCAGCTATTCGATGAAGGCGGTGGGCGGGAGCGCCATTGCGCTGACACTGCAGGCCGATGGCAGCTACAGCGGCGGTGGAATCAATTTTTCGATCAGCAACCCGAGCCAGATTCCCACGACCGGTCTGCTGATCCAGCCCACGCGCTATGCCGCAAGCAACCTGAGCGTGGCAATCTCCGATCCGCGCAAGGTCGCGGTGGGTGATCCGGTCAGCGTGGCGCCCGGCAACTACAGTGGCGCAGTGAGCGATCGGATCGAGGGGGTGAAGACCCTGTCCGTGGATGGCATCGATGCCAACAACGACGGGCTCGCGGACTTTTCGCCGATTACGCTGAGTTTCAGCGCAAACGCATTCACCGCATCGAGCGGAACGCTTGAGCGTTACGATACGTCGACTTCAAGCTGGGTTGCGAGCAGCGCCTATAATCCTGCAACCGACAGCGCGGGCGCACGCTTCAGGGTGACCGACTCGCAGGGTGGCGTCGATTATTCGTTCGAGTTCACGGCAGTCGGCGCATGGACCAGCGGCGAGAGCCTGGTATTCAGCCCGACCGCTGCCGGCGTGGCCGACAACCGCAATGCGGTGGCCCTGGGTGCGCTGCAGACTTCGAAGCTGATGCTCGCCGGCAGCAGTGGTTCGCCGACGGCGACCTTCCAGTCGGTGTATGCACAGATGGTGACGCAGGTCGGCAACAAGACCCGTGAGGTCCAGGTAAACGAAGCTGCGCAGGAGACGCTGCTGACCCAAGCGACCGACGCCCGGGACAGTCTCTCAGGGGTCAACCTGGACGAGGAGGCGGCCAACCTCGTGCGCTACCAGATGGCTTATCAGAGTGCTGCCAAGGTGATGTCGGTGGCGCAAACGCTGTTCGACGAAATTCTGGCGATCAGTCGTTAAGGAGATCGTGATGCGTATTTCGACCAGCATGATTTACGACAAAGGGGTCAGTTCGCTGCAGTCGCAGTGGAGTGATCTCCTGCACACGCAGCAGCAGCTGTCGACCGGGCGGCGGGTGCTGACCCCCGCGGACGACCCGATTGCCGCGTCGCGGGCGCTCGAACTGGGGCAGTCCAAGGGCGTGAACGCGCAGTTCATGACCAATACGGGTTATGCCGAGGACCGCCTGAACCTGCTCGAGAACAAGCTCACCAGCGTTGGCGACACCCTGCAGTACATTCGCGAGAAAACGGTCGCCGCCGGCAACGCGGCCTATTCCGACGAGGAGCTCGGTTATCTCGCCACCGACCTGCGTGCGCAGTTTGACGGCCTGCTGGCCTTGGCCAACAGCCAGGATGGTACCGGCGACTACCTGTTTTCCGGCTACCGTGCCAACGACAAGCCTTTTACGGGCAATCTGGCCGACGTGAGCTACAACGGCGACTACGGCACACAGACGGTGCAGGTATCGGCATCGCGCTTCATGCCGGTCAGTCTGCCTGGGTCGGACATTTTCGGCGCGACGCGCACGATCGATGATTCGCTGGTGCAGGCCTCGACCGGCACCCATACCGATGGCTCGGCGAATACCGGTGGCACTACGCTCAGCGGTACGCTGAGTTCGACGGTGAGCACCAGCCAGCTCGGTCACCGCTACGAGATCATCTACGATGCGACGACCCCGGGCTATGACGTCTATGAGTACCAGCCGGGGAACCCGTCCAAGGTGACCGTTGCCACTGGCGCGGCCACGCTGGCGTCGCTTTCGGCGACGCTGGGTATCGATCTGCAGATGACGGACAGCAGCGGGGCTGCGGCCACGCCGGGCGACGGCGACCGCTTCGAACTCTTCGTCGGCTCTCCCGACATGTTCAAGAACCTTGGTCTGCTGATCGACTCGATGGAGCGGCCGGGGCCGTCTGGCATGGCAGGGGGCGCAGTGGCCTTCGGTCTGAACAGCATGGACGGTGCGATCGACAATGTGCTGACAACCCGTGCCCAGATCGGCTCACAGCTGGTGGAAACCGAGAGTCTGCAGTCGATTGGCAGCGATCTCGACCTGCAGTATGCGACGGTGATCTCCGAGCTGATGGATGTCGATTACGTCGAAGCCATCTCCAACCTGACCCAGCAGCAGACCTATCTGGAGGCGGCACAGCAGTCCTTCCTGAAAGTGTCCGGCCTGTCCCTGTTCAACTACCTCTGAGCTTGCCATGCGTGCCCGTCGCTTCCTTCTCGCTCTGAGCATTCCCGTGCTCGTCGGTTGCAGCCAAATGGAAACCTATGGCGGACCCGTGGCGGGCGTCGTCGGGACGCGCGCGCTGCTGAACAGTCTCGACCTGTGGTCGACGACATATCTTTCCAACGGTCTGATTGCCTATGCGATCTACGATCCGCTCCAGCCGACCTGGACCATCGAGGCCAGCGTGACGGGCGAGGATCGCGTTCAGATGGATCTGCAGATGAAGCGCCTGGTGACGGGCGGCGAGGGCGAGGCGCGTCAGGTGTTCATGCGCACGGCGCGCAGACTGGTCGAAGAGGGCGGCTACGCCGGTTTCGACGTGCTGCGCTTCGAAGAAGGTGTGGAGGCAACCCGGCCGTTTGCACGCCGCACCGCAAACGGCGAGATCCGCCTGGTGAAGTCCCGCCAGTTCCCGACGCTGTAGGGCCCGCAGCAAAAAAGCCTGCAACTCAGAGCAGGCCTCCGCGCCTTCGCGCTTCCGCGTGAAATCCCGCCCTGAAGTGATGGCCACGCACGGGTGCTCAAGGTCGCGGTGAAAGTGCTTCCAGCAGGATCGGCACGGTGTCGAAACTGCGCTCGAACAGGCTCTGCACCACCGGACCGAAGTTGGTCATGATCAGCATCAGTGCGAAGAAACCCATCGCCAGCGTGAGCGGGAAGCCGATCGCGAACAGGTTGAGCTGCGGCGCGGCGCGGGTGAGGATGCCGAGTGCGATGTTGGTGACCAGCAGCACTGCCACCACCGGCAGCGACAGCAACAGCCCGGTTGCGAACACCGTGGTGCCGGCGCGCGCGATATAGCCCCAGCCATCGGCGCTTAAACTCGCCGTGCCGACCGGCAGCCACTCGAAGCTTCGCACCAGCAGGTCGATCATGATCAGATGGCCGTTGATGGCGAGAAAGAGCAGCGTGGCGACCAGCCCAGCAAAATCCGAGAGCACCGCGGTCTGTCCGCCGGCATCGGGGTCGAAGAAGATCGCGAAAGACAGGCCCATCTGCATGCCGATCAGGGAGCCGGCCATGTCGATGGCTGCAAACACCAGTCTCAGCATGAAGCCGATGGCCACGCCGATGAACATCTGCTGCACCATGATCATGAGCCCGATGCCTGAGCCCGGCGGCACGGCCGGCATGGCCGGCATCACTGGCAGCAGGGCGATGCCGATCCCGAGCGCGATGGCCAGCCGCGCGCGTGCCGACACGCCGCGGTTGGAGAAGATGGGGGCACTTGCGAACAGCCCGAACAGGCGCGCCAGTGGAAACATCAGGGCGGCGAGCCAGGCATCGAGCTGTGTCGCGGTCACGCTGAGCATCGTGCCTGTGCCTTCAGCCAATCATGATCGGGATGTTTTCGAACAGGCGGCGCATGAAGTCGGTCAGTACGGTGATCATCCACGGGCCGGCCAGCACCAGGGTGACGAAGATGGCGATCAGCTTGGGAACGAAAGACAGGGTCATTTCGTTGATCTGGGTCGCGGCCTGAAAGATGCTGATGACCAGGCCGGTCACCAGTGCGGCGAGAAACAGCGGCGCCGACACCATCAGGGTGACTTCGATCGCCTGGCGTCCGAGATCGATGACTGCGGTGGGGGTCATGGCCGGGCTCCCATGTTTGCGCGCCTAAACCGCAAAGCTCTGAACCAGCGAGCCGATGAGCAGGGTCCAGCCGTCGACCAGGACGAAGAGCATGATCTTGAACGGGAGGGAGACGATCACCGGGGACATCATCATCATACCCATCGACATCAGCACCGAAGCGACCACCATGTCGATGATGATGAAGGGAATGAAGACGATGAAGCCGATCTGAAAAGCTGTTTTCAGCTCCGAGGTGACGAAGGCCGGAATCACGACCCGCATCGGCAGATCTTCGGCCTTCTCCACCGGTGGCACCTTGGCAAGGCCGGCAAACAGGGTCAGATCGGGTTCGCGGACCTGCTTGAGCATGAAGGTCTTGACCGGCACCGAGGCGCGCTCCAGAGCCTGCTCGAAGCCGATCGTGCCTTCGGACATCGGCACATAGGCGTCGGTATAGACGCGGTCGGCGACCGGCGCCATGATGAAAAAGGTCAGGAACAGCGCGAGGCCGAGCAGGACCTGGTTCGGCGGCGATGTCTGCGTGCCCATGGCCTGACGCAGGAGCGAAAACACGATGATGATGCGGGTGAAGCTCGTCATCATCAGCACCATCGCCGGCACGAAGCTGAGCATCGTCAGCAGCAGCAGGGTCTGGATCGTGAGGCTGTAGGTCGTGCCGCCATTGGCGGCCGGTACGGTGGTCAGGGCGGGCAGCGCCTGGGCCAGCGCAAGGACAGGTGCGCTGCCGAGGACAAGCCCGACCGTGGCCTGCAGCAGGTGCTTACGCGCCATGGCGGCGCTCCAGTGCTTTCCTGAACCACCCGGCGAAGTCGCCGCCGGCGACGGTGCCCGTGTCGTTGGTGGCGGCGTCGGTCGGAAAATCGGAGGCTTCCATGATGTGCAGGGTGCGAACGCTGCCCGGCGCCACCCCGAGCACCAGCACCTTGGGGCCGGTCTCGACCAGCACGACACGCTCGCGCGGGCCCACTGCGGTCGCGCCCAAGACCTTGAGCACGCCTGCGGCGTTGCGCGGCTGGGACAGACGCTTGATGGCCCAGAGGCAGGCAACCAGCAGCGCGATCACCACGACCAGTCCGAACAGCATCTGGCCGAGGCTGCCCGCGAGATCGGTGGCAGGGCTCGGGACGGGGTCGGCTGCCCGCGCAAGCGCAGGCAGCAGGAGCATCAGGAATGGCGTCAGTTTGAAGGCGGGTTTCACTGCGTCTTGTCGATGTTGGCTGCGGGGGGGATGTCCCCCTGCACGCGAGTCAGCTGCGAATCTTCCGCATGCGCTCTGCGGGGGTGATGATATCGGTGAGCCGGATGCCGAACTTGTCGTTGACGACCACGACTTCGCCCTGGGCGATGAGCGTACCGTTGACCAGCACGTCCATGGGCTCGCCGGCGAGTCCGTCGAGTTCGACGACCGAACCGTGCGCGAGCTGGAGCAGGTTACGGATCGACAGCTTGGTGCGGCCGAGCTCGACCGTGAGCTGGACCGGAATGTCCAGAATCATGTCGAAATCGTTGATCGCGCCCGGTTTGCTGCCGCTCGAGCCGAAATCCTCGAACAGCTGGCTGGCCGGCTTGGCCTGGTAGGGCGATTCGTCCATCGCGGCGGCAGCGAGGTCGGCCGCAACCTGTGCGGCCTCGCTGTCCACGCCGGACTCGGTCGCGGCCTGCTCCTGCATCGCAGCAGCCCAGTCGTCTTCGCTGATCTGATTGTCTGTGTCGTCAGCCATTCTGGCCTCCCGCTGGCTTGTTGATGTCCTGCTCTTCGCTACCGATGAAGCGTTCGACCTTGATTGCGTACTGTCCGCTCTGTGTTCCGTGCCTGCACTCGATGATGGGCACGCCGTCGACTTCGGCCTGGAGCAGATCGTTGACGTGCAGAGGGATGACGTCGCCGACCCGCATGTTGACGATGTCGCGCAGGCTCACCTTGGCTGTGCCAAGGTTGCAGGTCAGCTCGACCTCGGCCGTTTGCAGCTGCCGTGACAGCAGGTTCTCCCAGCGCCGGTCCTGCGTCAGGTGGTCGCTCTGCATGGTGGAGTAGAGCAGATCGCGAATCGGCTCGACCATGGAGTAGGGGAAACAGAAGTGCATATCCGCCTGCGCACCGCCAAGTTCGAGCGAGAAGCTGGTCGCGAGCACGATCTCGGACGGCGTCGCGATGTTTGCAAACTGCGAATTCATTTCCGAGCGGACGTATTCCAGTTCTAGCTTGAAGACCGGTGCCCAGGCTTTGCTGTACTCCGCAAAGACCACGTTCAGCATGCCCTGGATGATGCGTTGCTCGGTGGGGGTGAAATCCCGCCCCTCGACCCGGGTGTGAAAGCGTCCGTCGCCGCCGAACATGTTGTCGACGACGAGAAAGACCAGGTTGGGATCGAATACCACCAGCCCTGTGCCGCGCAGGGGTTTGGCAACAACCAGGTTCAGGTTGGTCGGGACCACCAGGTTGCGCACGAATTCGGCGTACTTCTGCACCCTGATCGGACCGACGGAGACCTCGGCATTGCGATGCATGTAGTTGAACAGGCCGATCCGCAGGTAACGGGCAAAGCGCTCGTTGATGAGCTCCATGGTGGGCATGCGCCCACGCACGATGCGTTCCTGCGTGGCCATGTTGTAGGGGCGCACGCCCCCGTCGTCGACCTGTTCTTCGGCCGGCTCGTCGGACTCCCCGCTGACGCCGCGGAGCAGCGCATCAACTTCTTCCTGGGAGAGAAAGTCCGAAGACATGGCGGCCTCGTTACTGAATGATGAACGAGTTGAACAGAACCGACTGGACCGGTGTCGCCACCGTCATCCTCTGGCCGGGGGGCGGAGGGGGGAAGCCCAGCGCACTGTTGACCTGGTCGAGAATCTCCAGTGCGAGTGCCTCGCGTCCCTCGATGGTCTGCACCTCGGACGGAAGCTTGCTCGACAGCAGCAGGTTGATGCGATGCCGGATCTCGGGCATGAAGCCCTTGAGTGCATCGGCCGTCTTCTGGTCGGTCACACGCAGCGCGATGATGGCCTGAAGGTAGTGGTCGCCCTCTTCCCGGCGCAGGTTCACGGTGAATGCGTCGAGCGCGGCAAAGACCGGCGGCCGGCTCAGATCCACAGCACTTGGCGGGGCCACGGCTGCCGGGGCTTCCGCATGATCGCCGTTTTCGCCGCCACCTTTCTTGAGCAGGATGAGCGCGCCGATTGCGCCGGCGACAACGATCAGCAGAACCAGCACCACGATGATGATGATCATCAGCATCTTGCCACCCTTCTTGGGTGGTGCATCACCTGCGGGTGCTTCCGGCTTGTTTGGGGCTTTCGCCATGAAACTCTCCTTTTCCTACGCCTGGATTATGGCTCATCGCCATCTCGGCCCAAGCGCGGAAAAGTGGGGCAGAGTGCCCCTTATTCATGCGCTTCAGGCGAAGGTGTCGACCAGCCCTTCAATTTGTCTGACCCAGCGCGTGGCCGGTGCGGCCCCACCTGCGTCCATGTCGCTCTGTCCGATGCCGCCGCGACCGCTACGTTGACCGCGATCGTCACCCGAGGCCTGCTGCTCGCCCGACGTGCTCACATTGGCCTGCCCGAGGCTGATGCCCGACTGCGCCAGAATCTCGCGCAGCTTGGGCATGGCCTGCTCCAGGGCGTCGCGCGCCGCTTGGGTCGCAGCGACAAACTGGGCGGTGGTCTGATCGCCGTTCAGGTTGATCGAGACCTCGACCTTGCCCAGATGCGGCGGCGTGAGTACCAGTTCTGCCTTGCTCTCCGCTCGGCCGACCATCCACATGACCCGGCTGCCGACCTCGTCTGCCCAGGCGGCCTGGCCTGCGGGCGTGGCAACGGCCAGTTGCGGCGCCGACGTCGTGATCTGGCCCGGCTGGCGCAGCGAGTGCATGAACGAGGCCTGCGCGCCATCTGGCATGTCTGCGCTGACCGTCTGCAAGGCCGTTGCTGCGCGCTCTGCGAAGCCGGACAGTGCTTCGGGTCTGAGCTGCAGCGGGATCGCACTTTGCCCCTGCTGGCCGGCCTGAGCGAAGTTCGGGGCTGGCTTCGGGAGCGGATCGGCGGAATTCTGAAGTGATTTCCCTTGGGTGTCACCCGCCAGGGCGATACTCGCGGCAAGGCCGGCCTTGTTTGACCCGTCTGCAGCGACCGCAGTCGTGCCCGCACGCTCCCTGGCGCCGGGCAGCAGGGCGGCAATCGCTGCCGGCAGACCGGCAATTGCCATTGCCGGCTCGGTGGGCTCGTTTGCCGCTTCGGCCGTCGCAGGGGCCTCCGTCGTCACTTCACTTTCGGTCTGTGTGTCTGAAGCAGCCGTGTCGCGCTGGGCGGGTTCGTTGTGTGCCGCATCGGCGCGGTCCGACGCTCGAGACTCGCGCTCTCTCTCGGATTTCGAGGCGGATTCGGACCGCGATTCGGATCTGGAGTCGGGCCGGGACTGCGCGTCCTGAATGCGGTCCGTGCTCGAAGTTGCCTCTTGGCGGGCGCTGGTGTCCTTGCTCCGTAGCTGTCCGCGCAGCACGTCGGAGAAGCCTGACGAAGCGGCGTCTCGGGAATAGGCGCTGCTGTTCGCCATGCTTCCGGCGGTCGACAGGAAGGGAAAGGTCTGCGAACTGGATGCAATCTGGGATGCCATGGTCTTGCCCTCTTCAGCGTGTGTCACGCTTGGTATTAGCAGAAAGCGTGCCAACTCTGGCGCTCAGTCGCCGTCGCGCTCAAGGTGCTGACGCGCCGCGTGTTCGTCACTGGTGCGTTGCTCCTGGCGGGACTCATGGCGCGATTGCTGGTCCTGGTGGCGCTGGGACAGGGTGTCGAAGGCTCGCACCTTGTTGCGCTGTGCCATCCAGACCTTCTGGCCCTGACTGGTATGATTTCGCGACTGTTCGACAACCACGTGCTGTGCAGCGATGGCGTCGTCGATGCGGTTGATGAAGGCGGTGTAATTGCGCAGTTCGTCCGGCCCGATGCCGGCGCGGGCTGCATCGACAAAGCGCTCCCGGTACTCGGCTCGATAGTTCTCAAGCATTTCGAGTTTCTGCTGGCCACTGCGTTCGGATGCGATCAGCTCACCAAGGCGACGCGCAGCGTCATCCATGCGGGTATTGGCCAGATCGAGCAGCGGTTGCAGCGGAAATTTGCCTGTCATGAGTGCGCAGCGAATATTGACGAAGCGTATTGTAGTCGACCCTCGCGCTCTGGCGCCAAGCACGGCTTCTCAGAGCGCCTCATTGCCTGCTTCCTGGGCAATCCTGCATCTCACGACACGGTTCTTTCCGCTCTGCTTGGCTTCGTACATGGCCGCATCGGCGCGTGCCAGCACCACGTCGATTGTTTCCCCGTGTGCGCGTGCGGTCACGCCGGCACTGAAGGTGATGACGACCCGCTGTTCGCCGGCCATGAAGAACACGCGGGTGAGCTCGCGCTGCAGGCGCACCAGCGTCTGCTCGGCCTGCTCCAGGGTGGTCTCGGGCAGGATGATGACGAACTCTTCGCCGCCATAGCGGGCGAGCGTGTCCTGCGGACGGAGGTTCTCGCGCACGACCCGCGACAGATGCACGAGGGCGTCGTCGCCCGTCTGGTGGCCGAGCGTGTCGTTAAGCTTCTTGAAGTTGTCGATGTCGAGCAGGGCGACGCACAGCGGGACCTCATGCCGCTGTGCCCGCGCCGCTTCGCGGATGAAGACTTCTTCGAGGCCGCGGCGGTTGAGGCTGCCGGTGAGCTGGTCGTGACGCACCAGGTGGCTGGCTTCTTCGAGTTCCTTGTGCAGGCTGTCGATCCGCTGCTCTGCATCGAGGGCACGTTGCCGCGCGGCTGAAAGGTCATCGCGCGAGCGCTCGGCCTGGATCTGGATGCTGCGGGTCTCGGTCATGACCTCGTCGAGCAGATGACCGATCTCGGAGATGTCGCGTGCTGCGGCAATCTTCCGTGCGCAGCTTCCCATGCGGTCGTGATAGCTGCCGGTTGACTCGGCGAAGCTGGCAAGCTGGTCCACGAAGCCGGCAAGCATCTCCTTGAGCATGCGCTGGGCTTGCGAGAGATTGTGCTTGAGCTGGCTCTGCTTGTAGATGACCTCCTTCAGGCGCCGGCTGGCGTCGTCGATCAGGCGGGGGGTCGCGGGTTTGTCGACGATGTCCCGCAGCATCTCGATCTGGCCGCCGAGCCACTGGTCGTCGATGACCAGCTGGTCGATGTTCTCCAGCAGCAGCTTGAGCAGGTCGAGCAGGCCGGCGCGGACCTCGGAATCGTCTGCAGCGGTGAGTTCGAGGCGGTGAGCGAACTTGCGCAGCTGTTTGCCGACAACGGCAAGCGCACGCGCGTCGGTGGCGCTTCGCGTTGCATTTGCGATGAGCCTGGCGTCGCTGATCAGCTCGGGGTGCTCGGCCAGGAAGGCGGGCAGTACCGACTCCATGGTCAGCGCGAGCAACTCGCGCAAGGCTTCGATCAGTTCGGCTGCGTCGGCGTCCGCGGCAATCAGTGAGCCCGTCGTGGGGGCCGCCGGCGCCGCTCTGGCTGTCGCCTGCAGGGGCTGTTCGGTCTGATCGGGCAGTTCCGGCGTATCGCAGGGCGCAGGGCGCTCGGGGTCGACCGGCGCCTGCCCCCATGCCCTCAGCAGGGCCTGAAGGCGCGTGTGCAGGGTATTGGGATCGCTCGCGCCGAGCACGCGTTCGAGCGATTCGCGTTTGCGTGCCGAGGTCCATCCGAGCTGCCTTCCTTCCCATTGGCGCAGCAAGGTGGCGATGAGCTCATTCCATGCCTGCGGCTTCTCCGCACTCTGGCTCGCCAGGTACTGGTCGAGCGCGCGCTCTGCAGCGCCTGTGTCGGCTTCGTTCAGTGCCTGGTCGAGCTGTCGCGCGAGACGCTGTCGCTCTGCCGTGTCTCGCGGCAACTGCTGGGCGATACGGCGCATGAAACGCTCGGGAACCGGCGCGGCGGCTGGCTTGGTGCCGGCGATCTCGTGATACAGGCGCAGGTAGTTCTCCGGGGTCGGCGGGGTGCGTCGCATCGCGAGCTGGCGCAGTGTCTCGCGCGCAATCTCGGAGGGGTTCGTAGGCTCTGCCATATGGCTCTGGAATGGGGGACTGAGTACGGGGGGCTGAGTACGGGGGGCTGAGTACGGGGTGCGCAGTACGCGCGTATCAGGCCGAGTTCATCACCCGGTTCTTGCCCGCGCGTTTTGCGGCATACATGGCCTTGTCGGCGCGTTCGATCGCCTTCATCGGATCTTCGGTGTCACCAAGGCAGGCAATGCCCGCGCTGAAGGTGATCAGCAGATGCTCATGCTGGGCGAGGAAATAACGGCGCGTGAGCTCGCGCTGGAGTCGAATCAGGATGATCTGTGCCTGTTCAGGCTCGGTTTCCGGCAGCAGGATGAGGAATTCCTCGCCGCCATAACGCGCGATCGAATCCTGCGGGCGCAGCGTGTCCTTCACCACGCGGGCGAGGTGCCGGAGCGCGTTATCGCCCACCACATGGCCGTGTGCGTCATTGATCTGCTTGAAGTTGTCGACGTCCAGCAGGGCGAGGCTCAGCGATGTGCCGAACCGGCGCATGCGTGCAATCTCGCGCTCGAGCGCTTCATCCAGACCCTTGCGGTTCAGCGCGCCGGTCAGCGGGTCGTGGCGTACAAGCTCGCTGGTTTCGTCGAGTTCGCGCTGCAGCTGGACGATCTGCTGATTTGCCGACTCAACCTGTTCGCGCAGGCGCGAGAGCTCCTCGCCCGAGCGGTGTGCGGATTCCTGCGTGCTCTGCGTCTCGCGCAGCACTTCTTCGACGACGTCCGAAAGCTCCTTGATGTCGTGCGCTTCACTGATCCGGCGCGCGCTTTCGGTGAGCACGACCTCGTAGTGCTCGGTGGACGTGGAGAAGGCCGACAGCTGGTCGATGAAGCCCGTCAGCATCGACTTGAGCTTCTGCTGTGCGTCGGTCAGCTGGTGTTTCAGCTGACTCTGCTTGTCGATGACCGTGCGCAGCCTGCGTTCGACGTCGTCGAGCAGTCGCAGGTCCAGGGGCTGGTTGAAAGTGTCCGCAATCAACGACAGCTGCCCGTGCAGCCAGCTGTCATCGACGATCAGTTCGCGGATATTGTCGACGATCAGCCTCAGCAGGTTGAGCAGTGCCTGCCGAATCTCCCGCTGTTCGTCGCCAGACCACGTAACGCGCGCAATCAGGCGGTCGACGCGCGCAGTGAGGTCCGCGACCTGTTCGGGGCTTGCCGGCGCCACAACCAGGGCGGCGATGGCTTTGGCTTCGGAGGTGAGCGCCTCGTCGCCTGAGAGTGGCGCAACGCAACCCGTCAGGAGCTTGGCGAGCAGTGGCCCGAGTGCGTCAGGGGGGGGCGGAGGCGTGTTTTCCTTTGGCGCGATGGCGGCATGCTGCTCACTGCCTGCCTGTTCGTGCCAGTTCCGTACAAGGGCGTGAAGTCGCTGGTGAAGCTGCTCGGGGTCGGCACCGGCCGCCAGCACATGTTCGAGCGAGTCGCGCTTGCGTCCCAACGTGATGTGTTGGTGATGACGCTCAAGTTCGCGGATGAGGTCCCGTATCAGCTGTGCCCATGGCCTGGGCTCGCTCGCCTGCATGCCACTGATGGTGAGCATCGACTGGCGCAGGACGGACCACTGCCCGCTGGAGACGGCTTTGTCGAAGATCCGGGCAAGTCGCAATGCCTGCGGTGTGGATCGCGGCAGGGCTTCTGCAATGGCTTTCAGTGTTCGTACGGGAAAGGCATCCTCAGCCGCTGTGCCCGCGATCTGAAAGTACTGCTCGCGGAAGTTGTCAGGCGTCGGGGGGATTCTTTGCGTCGCCAGTCGCAACAAGGCTTCCCGCGCAATCTCGGACGGGGTGGGCGCGTGACTGCCTACCGCCTTCCCGTGGGCGCGGGCAGTCGAAGCTCGATCGTCCGTATTCGGTTGCGCGGAGGGCGGCCCTGCTTGCGTCATTCAGTTGATCCGTTTGGTGTCGGATAGCGGCGGTAAAACGAACTGCGACTGGCGGTGTGCAATGATTATGCCTATGTCTCGTTCGGATAACCACTGTCCTGCGAAGGCAGCACGGCCGTGGTGGACTTTGCAGGTGGCGTGTCTGCGCTCATGTCCGGGAAGTCCGCGCTGTCGTTTCTGCCTGGCCGGGTTCCCCGGGCGTCTCCGTGGCGCAGGTCGTGGGTTTGGCATCGGGTGGGGCTGCGGTTTCCGACCATTCGGCGATGTACTGCGCAAGCGCGGGCAGGCCTTCACGGATCGCAACCGGCCCGGGAGACAGAATGACCGCGGATTTGATCTCGTGGATTCGTCCGTTGCGTACGGCAGGCACGTCTGCCCAGCCAGGGCGGGCCGCGACCCGTTCCGGGCGAAAGCGCTTTCCGCACCACGAGCCGATGATGATGTCGGGTGCCCTGCGGGCCGCCTCCATCGGGTCGGCGAGAGTGCGGTCCCGGGCAGCGGGGCAGGCAGCCAGTTCGCCAAATACATCATCCCCGCCGGCAATGCCGATCAGCTCCGATACCCAGCGAATGCCGGAAATGGCCGGGTCGTCCCATTCCTCGAAGTACACCCGCGGGCGTCGCGTGTTGGCGGCGGCGCGTTTGCGGGTGGTCTCGATCAGCCACTCAAGTTCTTCAACCAGTGCGCTGGCCCGGTCTGTCGCGCCCACCAGCCGGCCCACGGTTTCGATCATTGCAAGAATGTCATCGACGCTGCGCTGGTTGAACACGTGCACCGCCACACCCGCCCTGATCAGCCCGCTCGCGATGTCTGCCTGCAGATCGGAGAAGCACAGCACGAGATCGGGTGAGACCGCCAGAATCCGTTCCAGGTCGCCGCTGGTGAAGGCAAACACCTTGGGCTTCTCCTTGCGCGCCTGGGGCGGGATCACGGTGTAGCCGGAAATGCCGACGATGCGGTCGGCTTCGCCGAGGGCGTACAGGACTTCTACGGTCTCGGTGCTCAGGCATACGATTCGCGCAGGCAATCTGCTCATGGGACTCCGGTGGCGTTCGTGGTCGGTGCGTCATTGTGAGGCATCGGCAAGCATGTTTCATCGATGACGGGCGCACTCGGGCGCGGGCGTGATCCGGGGGCGGCCTGCGACACACGGACCCGGGCGCTTTCTGCGCAGCGCACGCCGCCGGCCGCGCCGCGCTGCTGCGATACAATCCGCGCAAACGACGCCACACGGGCCCTTCTGACGACATGAACAATCACGCTCTCGACGTGGTGATCCTTACCGAGGACCGCTACCTGAAGCTCGATACATCCAGCTGGTATGAAGCGCAGATCGCGACCGAGGACGGTCTCGTCGCGCAGGCACTCGCCGCACGCGGGCTCACGGTCGGACGCGTGAGCTGGTCGGATCCGGACTTTTGCTGGCGCGACACCCGCGCCGCGCTGTTTCGCAGCACCTGGGACTACTTCCATCGTTTTGCCGAGTTTTCGCCGTGGCTCGACGCCGCTGCGATGCAGACCAGGCTGCAGAACCCGGCGGAACTGGTGCGCTGGAATCTCGACAAGCGCTACCTGCGGGACCTGTCCCGTGCAGGCGTGAGCGTGGTCCCGACCCGCTATGCAGATGTTGGCGAGCAGCACGCGCTTGCGGCGATCATGGACGCAGAAGGCTGGGACGAGGTCGTGTTCAAGCCCGTGGTGTCGGGTGCGGCGCGGCTGACTTATCGTGTCGGTCGCGATGCCCTGGACGCGCATGAAGCGGTGTTTGCACGCTGCCTGGCTGCCGAAGCGATGATGGTGCAGCGCTTTGAGCCTGCCGTGCTGGGCGAGGGCGAGCTGTCGCTGATCGTGATTGAGGGACGCACCACCCACGCCATCCGCAAGACGGCCGCAGCCGGGGATTTCAGGGTTCAGGACGATCATGGCGGCACCGTACATGCGCATCAGCCGCGCGCCGAAGAGTGCGCCTTTGCCGAGGCGGCAGTCGCGGCGTGCCCGAGTCTGCCGCTCTATGCACGGGTGGATTTCGTGCGTGCGGGTGACGGTGGTTTCCGTCTGATGGAGCTCGAGCTGGTCGAGCCTGAGCTGTTCTTCCGCTTCCATCCGCCCGCCGCCGACGCGCTCGCCGACGCCCTGGCGCAGCGCCTGAAGTCAGGGGGCTGACATCAAGGGGCTGAGTTGTCCTGTCCGATGATGAGGTCGGCAAACTGTTTCTCCCTGCGGGCGAACAGGGGAAGTTCTTTCGGTGATGGCGGCCTGCACGCGGAATTTCTTTCTCCGGGCGGACTATCGTTGAGCTCGGGGCGCGATCCTGCGATCATGCGGGCATTGCGCCGCAGCCCGCGCAGTGTCCTTTTGCGCATCGAGCCGGCGCCCCAAACAGGAGAGTGACGTGATGAAGAGAAGCTTGCTGCTGGCGGCGCTGCTGCTGGCCAGCCACACCGTGATGGCCAAGGACTGGGATCAGATCCGCTTCGCCACCGAGGGCGCCTACCCTCCGTTCAACACCACTGCGCCGGACGGCTCCGTACAAGGCTTTGACGTCGACATCGCCAACGCGCTGTGCGCCGAGATGAGGGCAAAATGCACCTGGGTGAAGCAGGAGTGGGACGGCATGATCCCCGCGCTCATGAGCCGAAAGTTCGATGCGATCTCGGCCTCGATGTCGATCACCGCGGAGCGCAAGAAGAAGGTCGATTTCACCGACAAGTATTACGCCACCCCGCTCGCGCTGGTGGCGAAGAAGGGCTCGGCCCTGAAGCCGGATCTGGACAGTCTCAAGGGCAAGCGCATCGGTGTGCAGCGCGGCACTGTCGCCGACAATTTCGCCGGACGCTTCTGGGCCGATCACGGCGTGGACCTGGTGCGCTATGCCAAGCAGGAAGAGGTCTACCTCGACCTCGGTGCGGGACGCATCGACGCGACCTGGGTGGACGCGCTGGAGGCCGACGGCGGCTTCCTCACCAAACCCGCCGGCGCGGAGTACGATTTTGCCGGCAGCCAGATTTTCGGGCGTAACGCCGAAGAGAAGGCGGTGATCGGCGAAGGCGTTGGCATTGCCATCCGCAAGCGCGATACCGAGCTGCGCGACAAGCTCAACACGGCGCTGAAGGCGATCCGGGCCAACGGCACCTACGATGAGATCCGCAAGAAGTATTTCCCGCACGACATCTACGGCGAGTAAGGCGTCCTCGTCCCGATCTCATTGATGCTGCACGGCTACTCTTCCTCGCTGCTCGACGGTGCCTGGCTCACACTGCAGGTTGCCGTGCTGTCGCTCGTGCTGGCGCTGGTGCTCGGGCTTGCGGGGGCGTCCGCCAAGCTGTCCCGGATCAGGATGCTGCGCGCGCCGGCCGTGCTGTACACGACCGTGGTGCGGGGCATTCCCGATCTGGTGATGATGCTGCTGGTGTTCTATGGCGGGCAGATTGGCATCAACCAGATTACCGACTGGCTGGGCTGGGACTACGTTGACGTCAACCCGTTTGCAGCCGGGGTAGCCACCCTCGGCTTCATCTTCGGCGCCTATTTCACCGAGACCTTTCGCGGTGCCTTCCTCGCGGTGCCGGCGGGTCAGCTCGAGGCCGGCTACGCGTACGGGATGAGCCGCTGGCAGGTGTTCAGGCGCATCCTGTGTCCGCAGATGCTGCGCCACGCGCTGCCCGGCCTCGGAAACAACTGGCAGGTCATGCAGAAGAGCACCGCGCTGGTGTCGATCATTGGCCTCTCGGATCTCACCTGGCTCGCCGACCAGGCGGGCCGCAGCACGCAGCAACCCTTCCTGTTCTATGCGGTGGTGTGTGTCTTCTACCTGGCGATGACGGCGGCCTCGGGCGTGCTCTTCCGTTCGCTCGAGCGGCGTTACAGCGTTGGCGTGAGGCGGGTGGCGGCATGATCGAATGGGCTGTCATCACGGAGAATCTGCCGGAGTACGGCGCGGGCCTGTGGCTCACGCTGCAACTCACGGTGCTCTCGCTCGTGGCCGGCCTGCTGCTGGCCATCCCGCTGGCGGTATTGCGCACCTCGGGTCCGTCTGTCGTTTCCCGCCTGGTGTGGGCCTACAGCTATTTCTTCCGCGGCACGCCGATGCTGGTGCAGCTCCTGCTGATCTATTACGGCCTCGGCCAGTTCGAATGGGTTCAGGCGCGCTGGGCCGAGGGGAACGCCTTCTGGCTGATATTCCGCGAGCCCTATGGTTGCGCGCTGGTGACATTCGCGCTCAACACCTGTGCCTATACCACCGAGATTCTCGCGGGTGCGCTGCGTGCGACCCCGCACGGCGAGATCGAGGCGGCACAGGCCTGCGGCATGAGCCGGCTGACGATGATTCGCCGCATTCTCGTTCCGGGCGCCTTGCGCCGGGCGATACCGGCCTACAGCAACGAGGCCATCTTCATGCTGCACGGTACGGCCATCGCTTCCACCATCACCCTGGTCGACCTCACGGGTGCGGCGCGCAACGCCTATTCGCAGCACTTCGCTCCCTTCGAGGCCTTCATCTTCGCCGGCGTGGTCTACATGTGCGTGACCTTCGCCCTGGTCGGCCTGTTCCGGCTTGCCGAGCGGCGCTGGCTGGGTCATCTGCAGCCGCGCAAGGCCGGGTCGGTCAAGGCCTGACCGGCGCCTTTATTCAGGATTCATTTCATGACCCAGCTTTCGGTCGAAGATCTTCACAAGCGTTACGGCGACCACGAGGTGCTCAAGGGCGTGTCGCTCGAGACTGAGGCGGGCGATGTCGTGAGCATCATCGGCTCCTCCGGCTCGGGCAAGAGCACCTTCCTGCGCTGCATCAACTTTCTCGAACAGCCTGACGCCGGGCGCATCACCGTCGGCGGCGAGGAGATCCGTCTGGTGCCCGACCGCAACGGTCACCTCAAGGTGGCTGACGCCAGACAGCTGCAGCGCCTGCGCACGCGGCTGGCAATGGTGTTCCAGCATTTCAACCTGTGGGCGCACATGACGGTGCTCGAGAATGTCACCGAAGCCCCGGTGCATGTCCTCGGCCTCACCCGGGCGGAAGCGCGCGAGCGCGCCGAAGCCTATCTGGAGAAGGTCGGTATTGCCCGCTTCAGGGACAGCTATCCGGCCCATCTGTCGGGCGGTCAGCAGCAACGCGTGGCGATTGCCCGTGCACTGGCCATGGAGCCCGCCGTGCTGCTGTTCGACGAGCCCACCTCGGCGCTCGATCCCGAACTCGTGGGCGAGGTGCTGAAGGTCATGCGCGGCCTTGCCGAAGAAGGTCGCACGATGGTGGTGGTGACCCACGAAATGGGGTTTGCGCGCGAGGTTTCGAGCAAGGTGATGTTCCTCCATCAGGGGCTCGCCGAAGAGTACGGCCCGCCGTCCGAGGTGTTCGACAACACGCGCAGCGAACGCCTGCGTCAGTTCCTGTCGGGCAATCTCAAGTAGGGCGTCAGCGCGCGCCGTTTCAGGCTGTCTTGCCGCGGGCAGGTTTGCGCTTCTTCTCACGTTCGCCGCGGGCAGGGCCCTTGGGCGCCGGGTTGCGGCAGCTATCCGCCTGATCGAGCCAGAGCAGGGCGTCGACGTAGGACATGAACTGCTTGAGGTAGTCCGGTGCGATGTCACGCATCAGGGTCAGCGACTGCAGCACGAGGAAATGCGAGTTCAGCGGGCCGGCGTTCTCGGGCGCCTGCGCCAGCGAGTGCGACAATTGCTTGTCGACGCTGAGTTTCGACCAGGTGCTGCGGAAGTAGCGCATCGACTTCAGTTCGCCTTGCGCGCTGGTCGCTACCGGGTTGCCAGGCACGAGGTCGCTGGTCTGCCCGCCTGCAGCTTGCGCACCGATATGGTCGAGGAGGGCTGTCAGCGGCCCCGCGATGTCCCTTGTCTGCAGGCTTGCGAGCGCACGATGCAGGCCCGCGAAGTCGCCGGCGTCGGCGTACTGTTGCAGCGCATCCGCGTGCTGCGGAAACGCTTCCTTGCCACGGGTGAGGGCGTCCTGTGCCGACGCGCTGGCACGCTCAAAGCGTTCGCCGAATGCGGACACGATCTCCGTCAGCCTGCGCTCAAGGATGCGACGGGGAGCGCCGCGATGGTCTGCCATCCGTCGCGCCATGGCCTCGATGAAGCGCCAGCCGACGGGGTCGAAGCCCTCCGCGCCGCGCGCACGCAAGGCGTCGATCAGTGCATCGGCGGCGGTGTTTGGGGGTGGATGATTCGCCCCCGCCCCGGCGTGCCCGGGCTCAACCATTGGGGGCCGTGCTCCCGGCAGTGGATTCTTTTCCCGACTTCGGCACCGGCGCCATCTCTACCCGCCGGTTCCGTGAACGGCCCTCGGGGTCGGCGTTGGAGGCCACCGGCTGCTCCGGGCCGAAGGCCGCGGCGAAGATCGCCGAGGACGGAAGTCCTTCTTCGATCAGCGCGCGCGTCACGGTCAGCGCGCGCTGGGCCGAGAGCTCCAGATTGTCTGCAAACTGGCGATTGCTCTCGCGCACTGGTTGGTCGTCGGTGAAGCCGCTCACCATCAGCATTTCGTCGCGGACACCGAGGTAGGCCGCAAGCGGGGGAGCGAGACTCTTGAGCAGCTGGCGTCCTTCCGGCTGCAGTTCATCGGAGTTCAGCGCAAACAGCACACTGCCGCTGATACCGATACGTCCGTTGTTGAGGGTGACCCGGCCGGCAGCGAGCGGGACGGCCAGCGCCTGCTCCAGCGCTTCGCGGCGCTGCTCTTCGATCTGGCGCTTCTGCACTTCGGTTTCCAGGCTGCTCATCAGCTCGAGCTGCACGCCGAGCACCCCGACCAGGATCAGCACGAAGGCACCCAGCAGGCCTGACATCAGGTCGCCGAAGACGGCCCAGACCGGCGCGGACTGCTCGATGCCGGCGTCGATATCGTCCATCGTCAGCCCTCTGCCGCGAGCGAGGGCTGCTTGCCGGACAGCTGTTGCAGGTCGTCGACGATCTGCTTCTGCGACATGATGCTCAGGTCGATGATCTCCCGCGCCTGGGCGACGTAATAGGCAAGCTGCTCGTCACTTCGGGCCACGGACTTGTTGAGCGAGCCCTCGATGCGCTGCAGCGTTGTCATCAGCTTGTCGTTGGATTCGCTGAACAGCTGGACCGCGAGCCCGAAGGCTTCGCTCAGGCTTGCGACCTCGACCGCACCACCGGTGATCTGGCTGGCGACCTCACCCATCTTCGCCGACTCCGTTTCGATGCTTTCGGTGAGCCGGGCGCCGACGCGCTCCAGCATGGCGGCGGACGTGCCCACCAGGGCGTCGATCGCGGTGCGCTGTTCGGTGGAGGCGTGGTTGATGGCGTCGAGCAGGCCGCCCAGGGTTTCCATGATGCGGCTGCGTTCGGCCAGCAGCGCGTTGTCGCGCGCCATGCTGGCGGAGAGTTCCTGCCGCAGTTCGCCGATGACTTCGGCGGCGACGCGCGGGGCTTCTGCTGCGGTATGCATCAGGCGCGCGACTTCATCGATGGTGCCGGTCGCCTGCGCTTTTGCTTCGGCGCTGATGTTGCGGGCGGTTTCGCCCAGGGTGGTGCAGATCTGTTCCTGCTGGGCGAGTGTCCGCTCGCCTGCCTGCCGCCATTCCTGCTGCAGCGCGGCCGCCATGGTCTCCATTGCGCGGGTCTGTGCTGCCAGCCGGGCATCGTCTTTTGCGGCCAGATCCGCCTGCAGCGCCGAGGCGCTTTCGCCGAGTGAGGCGAGCAGGGTGGACGAGCGACTGGCGAAGGTGTCGGCGAAGGCTTCCAGCGCAGTGTGCATTGTTGCGGTGAGCTTCTCGCTGGCGTCTTCATGGCGCGAGAGTGCCGTCGTCCAGGTGTCGGCCACGGTTGTCACGGTGGCGTCGAACCGGCTCGAGAGTCCGTCGAGCTGGGTCTCGACTGCGGTGGCCAGTCGGGCGTGCAGGGCGCCTGTTTCCTGTGCCATCGCGGCCGTCGTGGTGGCGAGCTCGCTGCGCAGCCCGGTGTGGGCCTGTTCCACCGATTCGAGCATGGCGCCCGAGCGCTGGGCGAAGGTGTCGGTATAGGCTGTCAGCGCCTGTTGCAGGCTGGCGCTGAAGCGCTCGCTGCTGCGTTCATGCTGGGCCAGTGCCGCCGTCCAGGTATCGGTCACGGTGCTCACCGTGGTGTCGAAACGCGCTGAAATGCCCTCCAGCTGCGTCCTGACCGCTTCGGCCACGCGTTCCTGCAGCGCGCTCGTTTCGCGCGCGATGCCGTCCATCGTTGCGGTGACGACCGGCTGGATGGTCTCGCCTGCAAGCCGGGCGCTCTCGGTCAGGCTGTGCTTGAGCGAGGTATCGACCGATGCGGCCAGGTCCGTGTACAGGCCCTTGGTCTCGATGTGGAAACGGGTCTGCTCGGCGAGCAGACGTTCGTTCGATGCGCTGCTGTTGCGCTCCATCTGCGTCATCATCGCCTGCAGCTTGTCTACAAGCTCAGGCAGAACCTCGGCCTGGCGTTGCATGGCCTTGAAGGTTTCCTGACGCTGGTGGGTAAGGGAGAAACCGCGCAGGACGGTGGCGATGCGGGTGTCGAGCAGTTGCGCCGCGTTAAGGCGCGCGCGCCGGCACAGCGCGGAGATCAGGCCCAGCATGGCCGACGCCGCGACACCGGCAACCGAGGTGCCGAACGCGATGCCGAGCCCCTTGACCGGCGCGGCGAGGGCGCTGCGGATGGTGTGCAGGTCGGTCGTGCTTTCGAGTGCGATCACCGCGCCGTTGAGGGTGACCACCATGCCGAGAAAGGTGCCGAGCATGCCCAGCAGGACGAGCAGACCCACCAGATAGGGGGCGATGGCCGGGCCGGGCATGCCGGCACGCTCACCTTCGATGCGCAGGCGCACCGGATTGCGCAGGGCGGCAGGCAGGCGGCCGATCCATTCATCGGGATGCGAGAGGTCCCCGGGAATGGCGTTCAATGCCTGTGTCAGCGCGGTCGTGGCGCGATGGAAGCGAAACAGCTCCAGGGCGCCAATCGCGTAGACAACACCGATCAGGGCCGTCATGGTCAGCGCCAGGGGACTGGAGCCGATGTATCCGGCACCGACCCAGGACACGGCGAGCAGGCCCACGACAAAGGCCGCCACGCAGATGGTTCTATTCATTGCTATCCCGTTACTTCGTTATGGAGTGCCTCGATCAGGCCGGAAACCGGCTGCAGTCGAGTGTCCAGTTCTGCCAGCAGTACGGCCTGCATTTCCCTGCAGAACACCGCAAGCCACTCGCCGGCTTCCATCCAGCGCGAGGGGTCGTCCTCCGCCTGCGCTTCGGCCTGTGCCGCCTGATGGGCCGCGTACAAGTGCTCGAAGCGCTTTGCCAGCAGGGAGGACACCGTCGACAGCAGGGTGCGTTCGCGCGTCGCCAGCGCCTGGTCGAGCACCGCATCCAGTGCGGCAAGGTGCTGGAGCGCGGGCGAGTGGCGCGACAGTGCCGCCCGGGCGCTGGTGCGCAAAGGGGCAATGCCTGCCTGCATGTCGCGCTGGTGCGCGAGGTAGTAGCGCCTGTAGGGCGAAAACTCGGCCGCACTTTCCACCGGTGCATTTGGCACCGGGGTCGGCAATTCTATGCGAGCCTTGCCTGGCCTGAACACGCCATCGGCGACAATCGAATCTGCCAGCGCGGCGCGCACGCGATCGAACTCTTCCCGCAGTGCGGCATACTCAGGCGACGCCGTGCCCGACCCTTGCACCGCGGCCCCCGACGTTCCGGGGTTGAGCACCGAGTACAGGGGAAGGGCGTCCTTGAAGTCCAGCCACTGGCCGACTCGTTCGGCGAAGGACTGCCGGGACTCCGGAACGTCCTCTGCGGCCAGGTCCGCAAGCGCACGAACCAGCCCTGAGCGAGTGAAACTTGTACGCGGCAACGCTTGCGTCATACCGGAAACCGACGCCAGACTGGCGAAAAAGGGGCAAGGCTACTACAAAGCGACGGGCAGGTGAGTGCCGGAGCCGGCGCACTTGCGACAGGTAACATCTCGCAAGCCCGGGTGCGCGGGCGTTGCGGCGGGTTCAGCGCGTGCGCATCAGCCGGCTGCCGCCGCGCGGTATCGCCGCGACATGCTCATGCTGGCTGTCGTGCCTCGCTGCGCTGGCGCAGTGCCAGCCATACGAGGGCTGCGCCGGTCAGTGCCACCGGAATCAGCGAGCCGACGTTCAGCAGGGTCCAGCCCTGGGTGGTGACCAGTGCGCCCGAGGCGAAGGAGGTCAGCGCCATCGTGGCGAACACGGCAAAGTTGATCGCGGCCTGTGCGCGGTCTTTTTCCTCGGGACGGTAGGCCTGCATTGCCAGGGTCGTGCCGCCTGTAAACAGGAAGTTCCATCCCACGCCGAGCATGAAGAGGCCGATGAGGAACTGATGCAGGTCCTGCCCGGACAGTGCGACGGCGATACATGCCGCGTTGAGCAGCACGCCCACCCCCATGATCTGCAGCACGCCAAAGCGCTTGATCAGGTGGCCGGTGAAAAAGCCGGGGGCGAACATGCCGATGACGTGCCATTCCAGCACCAGTGCGGCATCCGAGAATGGCATGCCGCACACGTCCATGGCGAGCGGCGTCGCTGCCATCAGCAGGTTCATCACCCCATATCCGAGCGCTGCACCGATCGTCGATACGATGAACACCGGCTGGCGGATGATCTCGCGCAGCGGGCGCCCCTGGTCGCTGCCGGCGACCTTCACCGGCTCTGCCGGAAACCGGATCCGGGACATCACCGCCATCGAGATCACCGCGACAATCGCCAGCGCGAGGTAGGAGCCGAGAAAGGGCGTGTCCATGGTTTCACGTGTCTGACTGGCCAGATTGGGTCCGGCCACCGCACCGATCAGCCCGCCTGCCAGCACGAGCGACACGGCTTTCTCGCGAAACGACGGCGGCGCCAGTTCGGCGGCGGCAAAGCGGTAGAGCTGGCCATTGGCGCTGTAATAGCCGGCAATCACCGTTCCCGCCACCAGCAGCCAGAAACTGCGCATGTACAAGGCCACGGCGCACAGCAGCACGGTGAGCAGGGCTACCACGAGTCCGAGCTGGAACGACGCCTTGCGTCCCCAGCGCCGCTGGCTGCGCGCGACCAGCCCGGTCGACAGCGCAGCACCAACCACATAGCCCATTACCGGCAGTGTCGCCATCCACGCCAGCGGCGCCAGCGTCAGGCCAACTAGGCCGTTGATGGCAATGAAGACCACGTTGTTGGTCAGGAACAGGCCCTGGGCGATGGCCAGCAGCCAGAGATTCTTGTTCATCAGGAAACACTGTTGGAGATGCGGAAGCCGCGACTCTACCTCTTTATGGGCAACATGAGCGTCGCGGTGACGGTGGAGGCCTGCTGGTCTGCGTCAGGGGCTGAGTCAGTAATCGAGTCAGTCCAAGGTGGCCGCGTGTGCCGAGATCACGCTATTCCGCGTGTATTGCCTGCGCCCTGAGGCTCAGCACGGCGAATGCCGGCCGGTGGTCCGATCCGATGTCGGGACCCACGCCAGACTCGACGACCTGCCATGCGTCGTTGATCAGGATGTGGTCGATCGGGATCACCGGGAACACTGCAGGCCATGTTGGCCGCAGCCCTGTTGCACGCAGCAGCCCGGCGGGTTCGACCGCAGCCAATGCAGAGGACCACGGCGTTGAATTGAGATCGCCTGCGACAATGCTCGGGGCCGAGACATGCTGCGACCACTGGGCTTCTTCTGTCAGCATCTCCACGCGCCGCTGATGGTAGGTCGGACTGATGGGCGGCATGGGATGGATGGCCGAAATTCCGATGCGATGGCCCTGCCAAGAGATGAAGCTGCGATAGCGCAGCGGTTGCTGCAGGGATTCCAGCGCCTCGCTGCCCGTCAGCGGCGTTCGGGAGAGGATGGCGAGGCCGAACGGACCCTCGTCGGCGGTGACCAGCTGGTGCGGGTAGTCCTGCCATTGAGCGATCCGCCGGGCGCTCTCCTTGCTGACCTCCTGCAGCACGACCAAGTCAGCGCCGAGGTCGCCGATCCAGTGAGCGAGGTCATCGAGACGGGCCTGTCCGAGCTTGAGGTTTGCGGTGGCAATCGTCAGGGCCGGAGCTGAGCCGGGCATTGCGCTGTCGGCGCGTGTGGTCGCGCCAGACCATCCAATGCCGATCAGTCCGCTCGCCAGCAATACGAGCACGCCCGGTCGCCTTCGCAGCAGGATGGCCGCACAAACGCCTCCCGCGACGACATACAGCCATTGCCAGTGGGCAATGAGATCGACAAGCCATGCCAAGTAGCCGGACTCATCAGAGAGCAATCGGGTCAGCGGAGCGGATAACGCCCCCACGCTGCTCGCACCCAGTCCGAATGCCGCGGCGTCGAATCGCATCCGCATGCTGGCGCGAAGCCCGTGTCCGAGTCTGTTCAGTAGCGCAGCCATCATCGTGAGTTCGTCATGGTGAAGCCGTCATTGCGAATCGTCAGCGCAGGCGGGCAGGCCGCCGGGGTGGTACTGCGCACGGGTCGATCCCCATGCGGCAGCAACAAGTGCGGGCAGAATCTGGCCCGCAGCCCCAACGACGTTCCATGTTGCGTGTCCATCGAGATTCGTCGGCTGGGGATTGATCTGGATGAGCTGCGACCCGTGCGCCTTGGCAAGGTGGGGCAGGCCGGCGGCGGGGTAGACGAGTGACGATGTCCCGACGCTGATCAAGAGGTCGCAATTCTCTGCGGCCTCTTGGGCCTGGTAGAAAGCGCCCTCGGGCAGCGACTCTCCAAACCAGACCACGCCGGGTCTGATCAGCCCGCGGCAGCGGGTGCAGCGCGGTGGCGGAAGGCGCCGTCCGCCTTCGGGTTCGTTCGGCATTTCGTCGGGAAATGCATGCGATCGACCACATGTGGCGCAGCGGGGCTGATGAAGGCTGCCGTGGAGGTGAATCACCGTGTCGCTGCCCGCGCGCTCGTGCAGGTCATCCACGTTCTGCGTCACCAGGGTAAGTTGCGGCAGATGATCCGACATCCCGGCAATCGCCAGGTGCGCAGGATTCGGCTGTGCCTGAAGTGCGCGCATCCGCCGCCATTCGTACCAGCCCCATACCAACTCAGGGTCGCGCTCGAACGCTTCGGGCGTGGCGAGTTCTGCAGGATCGAATCTGGACCAGAGTCCCGTCATCGCATCGCGAAAAGTGGGGACACCACTTTCCGCGGAAACGCCCGCACCGGAGAGGAGGACGACGTGTCTTGCCTCACGCAGCGCGGCCACGAGCGCAGCCGGAAAGGCGTGCGCCGGGGGGTTGTCGATACCGGGCGTCGAGGAAAGGGGATTCACGCCATGCTCCGCTGTTTGCGAAGCCGAATTCTGACATTCGTTGTGGGTACATGACACCCGTCTGCGTGAGAATCGGGACGTCATTGGTGGTGCGCCCCGTTGCTGAGCTTGGCGGGAGTCTTTGAGCCGCGGGGCAACTCAGGCGTGCTGACCCCAAAGGTCTGTGTTTCACCATGGTTGATATCCGTCGAATGCAGAAGTCGCCGAGGGTCGGCAGAACGGCGCGGCCGATCGGCGCATATGGGGCTAACATGAAAGATCCACTGTTTTCGTGATCGCCGCTCTTGCCTTGTCTGCAGTCGATAGCCCCTGTTTCGCTGCGGGGCATGCGATTCGAAAGAATCGAAGATCGCACAGAAAGGAGAAATCGAAATGGCCACCGAGAAACCGGGCGTTCACGCCCATGACGAGGACGTCCTCGCACCGGGAGATCAGCGCAACCCCGAGTACAAGGAGCGTCCGCCGGTTTCGAACCATCCGCTGAACGGACTGCGCCTGGCGGGCCTGCTGGCCGGGCCGATCGTCGCCATCCTGCTGCTGCTCACTCCGGAACCCGAAGGCATGCCGGTCGAGGCATGGCGCCTGGTGGCGATGGCGGTGTGGATGGTGATCTGGTGGCTCAGCGAGTCGGTACCGATCCCGGCGACTGCGCTGCTCCCCATCGTGCTGATGCCACTGCTGGGCATCGACAAGATCGGCCCGGTGGCAGCCAATTACGGACACCCCCTGATCTACCTGTTCCTGGGCGGCTTTCTGCTTGCCGCGGGGATGCAGCGGGTGGGTCTGCACCGCAGAATCGCACTGAGGATCGTCGGCGTGGTCGGCTCGTCGCCGTCGCGAATCATCCTCGGCTTCATGATCGCGACGGCGTTTCTTTCGATGTGGATCTCGAATACCGCAACCACCATCATGATGTACGCCGTCGGCCTCTCGGTGATCGATTTCGTTGCCCGCAAGACCGATGATGAGGCCATGGTCCGCAACTTCGGCGTCGCGCTGATGCTCGCCATCGCCTACAGCGCCTCCATCGGCGGGGTGGGCACGCTGATCGGCACGCCCCCCAACGCGCTGCTGGCGAGCTTTCTGCAGAACACGTATAAGATCGAGATCAGCTTCTTCAGCTGGATGCTGATTGGTGTGCCGGTCGTGGCGGTGATGTTGCCGTTTGCGTGGCTCATCCTGACCCGTCTGCTGTTTCCCGCTCACCGTATCGCCATCGATGACCCCGGAAGCGTGGTCGAGAAGGAGCTTGCTGCGCTGGGCAGCATGTCGCGTGGCGAGAAGCTGGTCGGCATTGTCTTCCTGGGGGCGGCGGCCAGCTGGATACTCCGCGGCCCGCTGGCAAAGCTGACCGGCCTGCCGCTGGACGACACGATCATCGCGCTCACCGCCGCGCTGCTGCTCTTTGCGGTGCCGATTTCGCGCGCGCGGGGCGAGTTTGCGCTCGACTGGGAGGCGGCGCGAAACGTGCCATGGGGTGTCCTGCTGCTGTTCGGCGGCGGTCTGGCGCTGGCCAGCGGATTCGGCTCCACCGGGCTGGCAAAGTGGATCGGTGGTGCGGTGGCGGGGGTCGAGATCAGCACGATCATGCTCGTCCTGCTGGTGACGGTGGCCATCGTGTATCTGACGGAGATCACCTCCAATACCGCGTCGACGGCAACCTTCCTCCCGATCCTCGGCGCGGTGGCGGTGGGGCTCGGGCTCGATCCCCGGATCCTCACCGTTCCGGTGGCGCTGGCGGCGTCGATGGCCTTCATGATGCCGGTTGCCACACCGCCCAATGCGATCGTGTTCTCCTACGAGAAAATGAAGCTGAGCGATATGGTGCGGGCGGGCTTCCTGCTGAACCTGGTGGCCATCGCTGCGTCTTTCGGGCTCTTCGTTCTGCTGGGCGGCTTCGTTTTCGGCCTGAAATTCTGATCGTTGATGCCGCTGCCGGAGGCGCCGTCTGCAGCGGGCGCTCCGGCAGCGGCCGGCGAGCGCGGTGGGGCGGGGTGATGAACTTCGCACGCGCCGGTTTTGCTGCGCTGCCGAACTTCCTTGGCGTCCCGCAGTCATCCCACTTCAACGGCAACAAGGGTCGCCTCATGATTCGTCTGAACCGGCTCAGCATGCACTACGCGCTGGGCAGCACGCGCATCGACATTCTTCGTGATGTCGATCTCCACATCCGTGCCGGTGAGCGGGTCGCGATCGCAGGTCCGTCCGGCACCGGCAAGACCTCGCTGCTGCTCCTGCTCGCCGGCCTGGAGCGACCGGCTTCGGGCTCGGTCGTCTTCGACGGCCGATCGCTCGACGGTCTCGATCGCGATCAGCTCGCCGACCTGCGCCGGGATCACCTGGGCATCGTGTTCCAGTCCTTCCATCTGGTGCCCAGCCTCACGGCGCTCGACAATGCCGCCCTGCCGCTGGAGATCGCCGGGCGGCGCGACGCACGCGAGCGCGCGCGGGCGATGCTCGACAAGGTCGGCCTGGGTGCGCGGCTGGACCATTACCCGGGACAGCTCTCCGGTGGTGAGCAGCAGCGGGTGGCCATCGCCCGCGCCCTGGTGCATGAACCCAAGCTGGTGCTGGCAGACGAGCCGACGGGCAATCTCGATGGCCGCACCGGTGCGGACATTGGCGAGCTGCTCCTTAATCTGAACGCCGAAACCAACACCACGCTGGTGCTGGTAACCCACGACATGAGCTTTGCCTCCCGTTGCGACCGCCTGCTGCGACTTTCCGGCGGCCGCCTCAGCGAGGGCAACGCGGCCCCGGAGACCGGCGATGCGCAGCCTGCTTAGTCTTGCCTGGCGTGATCTGCGCGGCGGGGGGCGCACGCTGTGGGTGTTCTGTGCCTGCCTGAGCCTGGGCGTGGCCTTGATTGCCGCCAGCGGCGGCCTGTACCGGCAGGTCAGCGCGAGCCTTCTTGCCGACACGCGGGCGCTGTTCGGGGGGGACCTCGAGGTGCGTGTGCGCGCCCCGCTCGACGACGACATGCTCGAATGGATGCGGGCGCGCGGGGCGGTCTCGCGCCTGATCGAATTCCGCACCATGCTGATCACCGGGAATGGTGACGCCCAACTCGTCGAACTGCAGAGCGTTGATGATGCCTACCCCTTGTACGGCACGCTGCGCTTCGCCCCCGAGCGTTCGCTGGAGGAGGCGACTGCTGAACGCGACGGGCACCACGGCGTGGTGCTCGACCGTGTGCTGGCGGACCGGCTTGGCCTGGCGCCGGGAGACCGGATCGAGCTCGGCAATGCGAGCCTGGACGTGCGCGCCCTGATCGTGCGCCAACCCGACCGCAGTCTGCGTGCGGACTGGAGTGGGCCGCCGGTGCTGATCTCTGCCGCAGCCCTGGATGCCACCGGTCTGCTGCAGCCTGGAAGCAGGCCCGCCTATCGCTACCGTGTGCGCACGGACGAGGTGCCGGACACGTGGCGGATCGCCTTTCTCGACGCCTTCCCGGACAGTGAGGCCGAAGTGCGCACCTTCATCGAGCGCAATGCGCGCCTGGGCGAAGTTCTCGGTCAGATTGGTTCGGGCGTGCTGCTGATCGGCTTCAGCGCGCTGTTCATTGGTGGGCTGGGCGTGTTCAACAGCGTGCAGGCCTACCTGCAGGGCAAGCTCGGCACCCTGGCCACGCTGCGTGCGCTCGGCCTGCGCGATGGCCGGCTCGCGGCGGTCTATCTGCTGCAGGTCCTGATTCTGGGTGGCGCTTCTGCCGTGATCGGGGCACTGCTTGGCGGCGTCCTCGCGCTTGTCGGCACCGGCGTGGTGGCCGAGCGCCTGCCGCTGGCCGATGACTGGACCATGCTCATCGGTTCGTCGCTGATGGCCGTGCTGTTCGGTGTGGTCATCGCGCTGTTGTTCGCCTTGCCCGCGCTTGGGCGCGCGCTCACGGTGAATCCGGCTGCGCTCTTTCGCGGCGTACTCGGCGTGGTCACCCACACGCCTGCGCGCGCATGGTGGCTGACGGCGGGCTGTGCGCTGGTCGCCGCCGCGCTGCTGCTGGTGGCGATGCCCGACCCTTTGCTCGGCGTCGCCTTCATCGCTGCGCTCTTGCTGGTCCTGGCGCTGCTCGAGGGCGGGGTGCGTCTGCTGCGCATGCTCGCACGGCGCCTGGCCGGGCATCCGGCGCTGGCTGGCCGCTTTACGTTGCGCATCGCGCTGTCCGGCCTGTACCGGCCGGACTCTCCGCTTCGCCCCACGCTGCTGTCGCTTGGGTCGGCATTGACCTTGCTCGTGGCCTCCACGCTGGTCGTCCATGCCTTGCTGCTGACCATCGAGGAGACCGTGCCCGAGCGGGCCCCGGCGCTGGTGTTCTACGACATCGGCGCGGCACAGAAGGACGAGTTCCGCGCGCTCGTCGAAGCCTCGCCCAGTCTGAGTCAGCTAGACCTCGCCCCGCTGGTGCTGGGTCGTCTGGCCGGCGTCGGCGACGAGGCGCTGCGCGACAGCACGGACGCCCGGCGCCGCCTCGAAGCCAGCGACGAGCAGAAGATGAGTACGCTGCAGAACAACTTCGACCAGGTCGTCGTCACGCGCGGCAACTGGTGGCCGGACGACTATCGCGGACCCGCCCTGGTCGCCATGGAGGACCGCGAGGCCGACCAGCTCGGGCTGAAGGTCGGCGACACGCTGCAGTTCGACATCATGGGCGAGCGCGTGAGCGCGAAGCTGGCCGCGATCTATGCGCAGAAGCGCTTCCAGTCGCGCCTGTGGCTGGAGGCGATCTTCTCCGACGGTGTGCTGGACCCCTTCATCACGCGTTACGTGGGCATGGCCTACATGGACGCGGGCGAGGCGGTCGCCGCCCAGAACCGGATTGCCGCAGCAGAGCCGAGCGTCGTTACGGTGCGCACCGCGATGCTGCTCGATGAGGCGCGCGCCATCCTCACCCGGGCCGCCGCGGCCCTGAGCGCGGTCGGCGGCGTCACCTTGCTGGCAAGCCTGCTGGTGCTGGTCAGTGTGGTTGCGGCGAGCCGGGTACGGCAGATCTACCTGGCGACCCTGCTGCATACCTTGGGCGCCCGCGTCGGCGCGATCCGTGCTGCGCTGCATCTGGAGTACCTGCTGCTGGCGCTCGTGACCACGGTGTTTGCGACCGCCGTCGGCAGTGCGTTGGCGGGGCTGTTGCTGCACTACCGACTGCAACTCGATACCGCGCTCGGCTGGTGGATCGGGGGGCTGGTGGCCGCTGTGGTCAGCACCGCCGCCCTGAGCCTGGGGGCGCATCACCTCATGCGGCAACTTCGCCTGTCGCCGGCGGTGCTTCTGCGCGGCTTCGGCGCGTAGGGGAGGGCGCTGTCGCGCTCGAGGGGGGCGGGCGCGGCACTGAAAGGTGGGCGCTGCGCAACGCACCCGGCTCCGATGCGTCAGTCACCCCCCCGCAGATGTCATCTCATGCGGTCCAACGCATTGCCTCTACCGCTCAAACTGTCCGGCGCCCCTGGCGCGAACAAGGGGGCTGCACGAAGCCGATCCTGAAGGGTTATGCATTATGCAATGCGTGCAATCTCAAGGTCCGGTTGTTCAGTGCTGCCTGCAGGATCGAACGTGACGCCTGCATGATGAGGATTCTCCCGTCGTGCACCTGGACAAGTGACTGAGGATGATCGGGCAGTGCGGTCTGGCAGCTCGACCCGAAAATTTGCTGCATCCTTTGGCGAGTGTGTTCGTCTCCATCAGTGAGACGATTCAAACTGATGGCCCAGTCAAGGAGTTCTGAGATGACCACGCGATTGCGAGAGCTGTACGCCAGCAATACTCGTGAAGGCAACCTGCTTTTTTTCATGCTGGCGGCTTTTCTGCTGATCTACTTTGTTCCCGCCGGAACGACCCGCTTCGACAATGCTGTCCTTGAGGCGGTTCGACTTACAAACTGGTACGCCAGAGAGCACGTCATTCTGTGCTTGCTGCCTGCCTTCCTGATTGCCGGTGCGATGTCGGCGTATATCAGTCAGGGGGCGGTCATGCGTTACCTGGGGCCCGAGGCCTCGAAGCCGGTGGCGTTTGGCGTGGCATCGGTTTCGGGCACGCTGCTTGCGGTCTGTTCGTGCACGGTCCTGCCCCTGTTCGGTGGCATCTACAAGCGTGGCGCGGGGTTGGGGGCGGCGATTGCATTCCTTTATTCAGGACCCGCCATCAATATCATGGCTGTCGTCGTCACCGCCAAGGTGTTGGGGGCAGAGATGGGTATTGCCCGTGCGGTCGGGGCCATCCTGTTTGCACTGGTCATTGGCACGATCATGCACCTGATCTATCGCAAGGAAGAGGCGCAGCGAACGGTCAAGAACGGTCGCGGATTTGGTGGCGATGAAGCAGACAAGCCCATGAGTGTGATTGCGATCTTTTTCGCACTGATGGTCGGGGTGCTGGTCTTTGCCAACTGGGCCGCTGCCGACAGCGAAACCTGGATGCAGATTTACGCATGGAAGTGGGAGATTACGGCACTGCTCTCCGCGGCCCTCGCCGGTCTGCTGATCTGGCGCTGGCACTGGCCTGTCAATCAGTTGCTGATGCTCACTGCCGCAGTGGTGATTGCGGCTGTGATCGTGCCGAGCGCACCAGAGCTGCCCTTTGCCATCGGTATTGCGGGTCTGATGATCATTTCGGCACTGCGCGAGCAGGATCGCGAGTGGTCGGTACAGAGCTGGGACTTTGCCAAGCAGATTCTGCCGCTGCTGCTGGGCGGGGTATTCGTTGCCGGTTTCGCGCTCGGCCGTCCCGGTCACGAGGGCATCATCCCTTCGGAATGGGTCGCGGCGGCAGTGGGCGACAACACACTGAGTTCCACCATCATCGCCTCGGTCCTGGGCGCGCTGATGTACTTCTCGACCCTGACCGAAGTCCCTATTGTTGACGCACTGATGGGGTCGGGCATGGGCAAGGGGCCGGCGCTGGCGCTCCTGCTGGCAGGGCCCGCGCTGTCTTTGCCGAACATGCTGGTGATCCGCACCATTCTTGGTACGGAGAAAACAGCAGTCTATTGTGCGTTGGTCGTGGTGATGGCCACCATCACCGGCTTCGTTTATGGCAACTGGTCCTGACTCCTTCAACCAGATGTATGGCAACAGTGAGGAAATGAAATGAAATTCACGATCTACGGCAGCGGCTGTGCCAAATGCAAACAGCTGACGGCAAATGCAGAAGAAGCGGCAAATGCGGAAGGGCTTGAATACGAGGTCGAGAAAGTGACCGATACCAATGCCATCATCGATGCCGGCATCATGCGCACTCCGGCACTGGCGATCGATGGCGAGATCGTCATTGAGGGCAAGGTCGCCACTGCAGCCGAGGTCCAGCAGTTACTGGCTTGAGCTTCAAGGGCCGGGTACAAGTCTGATTTGAGTGTGCCCCTGTCGTTGCTCTCTGTTTGGTGCAACGACAGGGGCACACCGCGTCTTCGCCACAGCACCGGGGTGGAATTCATCAACCTCATCCAATGAAGCGATCCCGGCGGAGGTGAACACCGCCCCGATGGAGTGGCCGTGCAGGAGAGAGCCTGCCTTGTGGCAGGCGGCCGGAATCAATCAGCTGTACCCCCCTTGTCGAGGGCATCTCATTCGGGTTTGCCGACCAGGCGCTTACGCTCGGCAAACGGCGTGACCAGGCCGCTGGTTTCGAGGAGCTGTTTCTCGTCGAGCAGCACGGTCAGTGCCTTCCGCATGCCGATCACGGCACCCTGCAGCGCTGCCGGAGCACCCATTCGCCACCCTGGAACCGTGGATGGGTACCATCCCCTTACTGAGCACGGGCCTTGAATGCGTCAGGACGGAGCCGACCCCGCACGTCCTTGCGTCAAGCCTGAAGCGGGTAATGCATCTGATGAGCAGCGGGAGCAGGCATTGCCTGAAAGTACAGCATGGGTCTGTGCATGTCGTTTCCATGCTCCCAGGAGCTCATTGATCTTTGCCAGTAAATTCATGCTTAGCATGAAGGCATGTTGAGTCCATTTGGATGGCGCATATGGACTTCCAGGCAAGGAGCCGCATCTGATTTTTCAAGGGCGTGGCGTTCGTACGCATGCACGGTGACTATGCGCTGTTCGATTTCGTTGCAGCGAGGCTTTCGTGCTCTTCGACATATCGTGACAGATGATCCCGAAAAGCCTCTGCTGCGGGCGATAGCGAACGGCCGTTGCGGGTGAATATGTAGAAACGCCGGAAGACTTCTGGTGCGACGAGCGGACACATGCTCAAGTCATAGAGTCGTACAAGCGAAGCTGCGTAGGGGATGCAGATTGTCGCGCCGAGCCCGACCGATACCATGCTGAGCGCGGTCGACATGAAGGTCACGGTCGCGTTCGGGTTGAGATCGAGTTCGCGCATTGCGTTGTGAAGATCGATCGAAAGCCGCTCGGTGAACTGGCCCTGCAGTGTTATCAGCGGGGTGTTGGCAAGTTCGGCCCACCTCACCGACTCGGCGTTCGCCAATGGATGCTCGCGGTGGAAAACCGCATGGAACGGCAACTCGAAGAGTAGCGCTGCGTCGATATCGGAATTCTGGTCCCGCTCCGGGCCGACACCCAGGTCCACTTCCCCCGAAAAGACCCGCGAGCTCACGCTCTCGACCGCACAGTCGGTGAGTCGGATCGTGATGTTCGGAAAATCGCGCTCAAACGCAGCGATTACTTCCGGCAGCAGGGTGCAGGCCATCAACTGTGGCGCCGCGATACGCACAACGCCCCGTTTCAGCGCCTTCATGTTTGCGACCTCGTCGAGCGCGCCGTCGAGGTCTACGAGGATCTTCTCGATGAGCGGGTAGATTCCGCGGCCGACCTCTGACAGCTGGATGCGCCGTGTACTGCGATCGAACAGACGAACGCCAAGCACCTGCTCCAGTTCCTTGATGAGCCCGCTGAGGGCCGACTGGGTGATGAAGAGGGTCTCAGCCGCGAGCGTGAAGCTTCCGGTCCGGGTGACGGCGAGGAAGGCGCGGAGCTGCCGCAAGGTTACATTCATTCGATCATCCGATAAGTCGATCTGAAAAAGCTGTTGGAATGATAAAGCGTTTTCCCATCTAATAGCGCTAAGACTTATGCGGCAATAAACGCAACGCATCGGCCCCTTGCTGTGGGGCGGTTTACAAGAGAGAGGAGGCTGGAATGACCCCGATCGTGAAGAAGGTCCACCACGTGGCGTATCGCTGCAAGGATGCGCTCGAGACCGCACGCTGGTACGAGAAGCACCTGTACATGAAGCTGGTCCTGGCCATCGCCGAAGATGCCGTGCCCTCAACCGGCGAGACGGATCCCTACATGCACATTTTCATGGACGCAGGCATGGGCAACGTGCTTGCTTTCTTCGAGCTGCCCACCCGTGCGCCAATGGGGCGGGACGAGAACACGCCGGCGTGGACACAACACCTCGCCCTGGAGGTGGACTCGATGGAGACGCTGCTCGCCACCAAGGCGCGCCTTGAGTCCGAGGGTATCAAGGTCATCGGCCCCACCGACCACGCGCTGTTCAAGTCGATCTACTTCTTCGACCCCAGTGGTCACCGCCTTGAGCTGGCCTGCAATACCAACCTCCCCGGGATGCTGGAGGCGCTCGACAAGGTCAAGTGGGACATGCTTGAAGAATGGGCGCAGACCAAGAAGGCGCCCAAGCACGCAGCCTGGATGCACGACGGTAGCTATAAGGAGATGTTCAAATGAAACTCGCCACTCTCAAGCAAGGCGGCCGCGACGGCACGCTGGTCGTTGTCAGCCGTGACCTCGCCCGTTGCCTTCCGGTGCCGGCGGTTGCCCGCACGCTGCAGGCCGCACTCGACGACTGGCAGTCCTGCGAGCCGCAGCTGCGCGAGGTCTACGAGGCCTTGAACAGCGGCTCCGTCGAATCTCAACCCTTCGACCAGACCGCCTGCCATTCGCCGTTGCCGCGCGCCTACCAATGGGCCGACGGTTCTGCCTACATCAACCACGTCGAACTGGTGCGCAAGGCGCGCAACGCCGAGGTGCCTGCCTCGTTCTACTCGGATCCGCTGATGTACCAGGGTGGCTCGGACAGCTTCATCGGGCCGCGCGATGCGGTGGTGGCTGACGAGAGCTGGGGCATCGACTTCGAGGCCGAAGTGACCGTGGTTACAGGCGACGTACCGATGGGTGCCACGCCCGCGGAAGCCGCGAAGTCGATCCGCCTCGTGATGCTGGTGAACGACGTCAGCCTGCGTAACCTCATCCCCAACGAGCTCGCCAAGGGCTTTGGCTTTTTCCAGTCCAAGCCGGCTTCGGCCTTCAGCCCGGTGGCGGTCACGCCCGACGAGCTAGGTGAGGCCTGGAAGGACGCCAAGGTCCACCTTCCGCTGGTGGTGCACCTCAACGACAAGCTGTTCGGCAAGCCGGAAGCGGGCGTTGACATGACATTCGACTTCGGGCAACTCGTCGCCCATGTGGCGAAGACGCGTGAGCTTGAGGCTGGCTCGGTTATCGGCTCGGGCACGGTCTCGAACAAGCAGGGCGATCTGTGGGGCTCGTCGATCGAGCACGGTGGCGTGGGCTACTGCTGCCTTGCTGAGGTACGCACCTACGAGACGATCGAGCAGGGCAAGCCGGACACCCCCTTCATGCGCGGTGGCGACGTGGTGCGCATCGAGATGTTCGATCGCGAAGGCAACAACGTGTTCGGCACAATCGAGAACCAGGTGGCGGCATTCAAGGGCTGAAAGGATGAGGCTCTACACCTACTTCCGCAGTTCTGCGGCCTACCGTGTGCGGATCGCTCTCAATCTTAAGGGGCTGGCGTATGAGGCGGCACCGGTTCATCTGGTGCGCGATGGCGGGGAACATCGTCATCCCGAATATCTCGCGCTGAATCCGGCCGGGCTGGTGCCTGCGCTGGAGGATGCGGGGCAGGTGCTGACTCAGTCGCTCGCGATCATCGAGTATCTGGACGAGACCCATCCCGAGGTGCCGCTATTGCCCGCAGGCGCGCTCGATCGGGCGCGCGTGCGCGAGATCGCCCAGGCGATCGCATGCGATATCCACCCGGTCAACAACCTGAGGGTGCTGCAGTACCTTGGGCGGACGCTCGGCGCGACCGAAGCGCAACGTAATGCGTGGTACCGGCACTGGGTGGAGCTTGGCCTGAGCGCCGTTGAGGCCAGGCTCGCGCGCGACGAAGCCACCGCTGCGTTCTGTCATGGTGATCGACCGGGGCTCGCCGACTGTTGCCTGGTGCCCCAGGTATTCAATGCCCGGCGCTTCGACTGTGATCTCTCGGCGATGCCGACAGTGTGCGCCATCGTCGACCGGTGCGAGGCGCTGGAGGCGTTTCAGCGCGCGGCACCAATGGCGCAGGCCGACGCAGAGTGACGCCTGTCCGGACGTTCCTGTAACGGCAAGGTTCGGGGGGCGGCGAGGCAGCGCCTGCCCCGAATGGATTGCCATACAACAATGAGTCGCATACATGAAGATTGATCAACCCCTGTGGGTGCCTTCCGCCGAGCGCGTGTCGAACTCGAACGTGACCGCCTTCCGTCGAACAGCAGAAAAGCGCTGGAGCGTGTCGCTT
>NZ_JBYEXN010000028.1:0-53584 GCF_057621855.1 Parazoarcus sp. PS-13 R2A | reverse complement strand
TGAAACAAGCCATCCATCCAGACCTGGCCGAACATTCCAGAAAAGAAAAAGTCAGCTGCAAGCAGCTGACTTTCCCTGAAATCTTCTGGTGGGTGCTGACGGGGTCGAACCGCCGACATTCGCCTTGTAAGGGCGACGCTCTACCAACTGAGCTAAGCACCCGCACTGGAGACAGCGAAGGTGCTGTCTGCTCAGTGAAGTCCGCTAGTTTACCGAATCTTTCAAACCTTTTCCAGCCCTAAATTTAGGAACTTTTGCTGCCTTGATCTTGATGTTCTTACCGGTGCGAGGATTTCGGCCAGTCCGTGCAGCACGATCTCCCACATAGAAGGTTCCGAAACCGACGAGGGTAACGGTATCTTCCTGCTTGAGTGCCTGCTTTACGGAATCGATTGTTGCGTCGAGCGCCTTGCCTGCCGCAGCCTTGGAAATATCGGCATTCTTGGCAATTGCGTCGATCAGTTCGGATTTGTTCACTTCTAGCCCCCTTCTGGTGTGGAACGCGATAGAAATAACCTGGCCAAACCCAGAGAAGCCGTGTCTTCCGGCGCCCTCTCTGTCGTCCTGCATAATCTGAGGTCTTTATAGCGTGTGCGATTCCACAGTGTCAAGGCGCACTGCAGCGTGCTTTCGCAGCTATCAGTGCGCCTTGAGGGGGTGCAGCAGAACAGAAGATCAGTGTGCTCGCAGACCCTTCGTCGATGCCGGCGTCTCGTCTGCCGGCTTTACGGCAGTCGGGGGCGTGTCCGGAAGCGGCGTCGGATTGCGCTCGAGGGCAAGTTCAAGAACCTGATCAATCCATTTCACCGGAATGATCTCGATCGCATTCTTGATGTTGTCCGGAATCTCGACCAGATCCTTGACGTTCTCTTCAGGAATCAGCGCCCGGCCGATACCGCCGCGGACGGCTGCAAGGAGCTTTTCCTTCAGACCGCCAATCGGAAGCACTTCGCCCCGCAGGGTGATCTCGCCCGTCATGGCAACGTCACAACAGACCGGAATTCCCGTGAGCACCGAGACCAGCGCCGTGGTGATCGCACTGCCAGCCGATGGCCCATCCTTGGGGATGGCGCCTTCCGGCAGGTGGATATGGATGTCGCTCTTCTGATAGAAGTCGTCTTCAATACCCAGCGAACGGGCGCGCTTACGCACGACCGACAGCGCAGCCTGAATGGACTCCTGCATGACTTCGCCGAGCTTGCCGGTCGTCATCACCTTGCCCTTGCCAGGCAGCACGACCGCTTCGACGGTCAGCAACTCGCCGCCGACTTCAGTCCATGCGAGGCCCGTCACCTGACCCACCTGATTCTGCTTCTCGGCGATCCCGAAGCTGTACTTGCGCACGCCAAGGTACTTGTCGAGGTTCTTTGCATTCACCACGATCTTGCTGCTGCGCGAGCGCAGCACCAGTGCCTTAACGACCTTGCGGCAGATCTTGGAGATCTCGCGCTCCATGCTGCGCACGCCGGCTTCGCGGGTGTAATAGCGGCACACGTCGCGCAGCGCCTCTTCGGTCACCGACAGCTCTTCAGCCTTGAGACCGTTGTTCTTCATCTGCTTCGGCAGCAGATAGCGCAGGGCAATGTTCACCTTTTCGTCTTCGGTGTAACCGGAGAGGCGAATCACTTCCATGCGGTCGAGCAACGGCGCGGGAATGTTGAGCGTATTGGCAGTCGCCACGAACATCACGTCCGACAGATCGAAATCGACCTCGACGTAGTGATCCTGGAAGGTGTGGTTCTGTTCCGGATCCAGCACCTCAAGCAACGCCGACGACGGGTCGCCACGAAAGTCCATGCCCAGCTTATCGACTTCATCGAGCAGGAACAGCGGGTTCTTTACCCCGACCTTGTTCATGTTCTGCAGGATCTTGCCCGGCATCGAACCGATGTAGGTGCGACGGTGACCACGGATCTCGGCCTCATCGCGCACGCCGCCGAGCGCCATGCGCACGAACTTGCGATTGGTCGCTTTCGCGATCGACTGCCCGAGCGAGGTCTTGCCCACACCCGGAGGACCGACCAGGCACAGGATCGGCGCCTTGACCTTGTCCACGCGCTGTTGCACGGCAAGATACTCAAGGATGCGTTCCTTCACGCGCTCAAGACCATAGTGATCACGGTCGAGCACCTTTTCGGCTTCTCCGAGGTCCTTGCTGACACGCGACTTCTTCTTCCATGGCAGGCCAATCATGATGTCGATGTAGTTGCGCACCACGGTGGCTTCTGCAGACATCGGCGACATCAGGCGCAGCTTCTTGAACTCTGCCTGGGCCTTTGCAAGCGCCTCCTTGGGCATGCCGGCGGCCTTGATCTTCTTGTCCATCTCCTCGAGATCGGCACCTTCCTCGCCTTCCCCGAGTTCCTTCTGAATCGCCTTGACCTGCTCGTTCAGGTAATACTCGCGCTGACTCTTCTCCATCTGGCGCTTGACGCGACCGCGGATGCGCTTTTCCACCTGGAGGATATCGAGCTCGGTTTCGAGCTGTGACAGCAGCTTGTCGAGCCGCTCGTTGACGTCGAACATCTCCAGCACTTCCTGCTTCTGCTCGAGCTTGAGCGGCAGGTGTGCGGCAATGGTGTCAGCCAGGCGGCCCGGCTCGTCGATACCGGCCAGAGACGTAAGAATCTCGGGCGGAATCTTCTTGTTCAGTTTCACGTACTGGTCGAACTGGGCAATGATTGCCCGGCGCATGGCCTCGACTTCAGTATTGTCGACCTCGGACAGCGGCACCGGGGTGGCCTTGGCCACGAACAAATGACGCAGATCGTCCACAGAGTCGATGCGCGCGCGCTGCAGCCCTTCCACCAGCACCTTGATAGTGCCGTCGGGCAGCTTGAGCATTTGAAGGATATTGGCGACGCAGCCGATATCGTAGAGGTCTTCGATCGAGGGCTCGTCCTTCGCGGCCGATTTCTGGGCGACGAGCAGAATGCTCTTGCCCGCCTCCATCGCGTTCTCGAGCGCCTTGATCGATTTCGGACGCCCCACGAAGAGCGGGATGACCATGTGCGGAAACACCACTACGTCGCGCAGCGGCAGTAGCGGCAGTTCCATTTGCTCGTTGGGGAGGTCAGCAGGACCCGACATTTATATATTCCTTCCGAAAAGGGTCACACCCATATGTGGGCGCGACCCGGGAATTCAAGTGGCGGGTTGTTGGGCGTCAGTTCGAGCCGGAAACCTTTTGCTGATCAGCATAGATCAGCAGTGGCTTGGCGCCCTCCTCGATCGTGCCCTCGTCGATGACGACCTTGCTGACACCCTCAAGCGTGGGCAGGTCGTACATGATGTCGAGCAACGCCGCCTCGAGAATGGAGCGAAGACCACGAGCACCCGTCTTGCGCCGGATTGCCTTGCGCGCCACGGCATGCAAGGCTGCAGAACGAATCTCGAGCTCGACGCCTTCCATCGAAAACAGCTTCTGGTATTGCTTGACCAGCGCATTCTTCGGTTCGACTAGGATTTTGATCAGCGCTTCTTCGTCAAGTTCCTGCAAGGTCGCAACCACCGGCAGACGACCGATGAGCTCGGGGATCAGACCAAACTTGATCAGATCCTCGGGTTCGACCTGGCGGAAAGTCTCGGTGACGCTTCTGGATTCGTTGCTCTTGACCTCTGCACCGAAGCCAATCCCGACCTTCTCGGTACGATTGCGGATGACCTTGTCCAGCCCATCGAACGCGCCGCCACAGATGAACAGCACGTTGGTCGTATCGACCTGGACGAAGTCCTGGTTCGGATGCTTGCGCCCGCCCTGGGGGGGAATCGATGCGACCGTCCCTTCCACCAGCTTCAGCAGCGCCTGCTGCACGCCCTCGCCCGAGACGTCACGGGTGATGGACGGGTTGTCCGACTTGCGCGAAATCTTGTCGATCTCGTCGATATAGACGATACCCTGCTGCGCCTTGTCGACGTCGTAGTCACACTTCTGCAGCAGCTTCTGAATGATGTTCTCGACGTCCTCGCCGACATAGCCGGCTTCCGTCAGGGTGGTGGCATCAGCCATCACGAAGGGGACGTTGAGCAGCCGCGCGAGGGTCTGCGCGAGCAGCGTCTTGCCTGAACCCGTGGGGCCGATGAGCAGGATGTTGCTCTTGGAGAGCTCAACCTCGTCCTTGCTGTCGCTCAGGTGACGCAGGCGCTTGTAGTGGTTGTACACCGCCACCGACAGGTTGCGCTTGGCCTTGGACTGGCCAATCACGTACTGATCAAGGATGTCGCAGATTTCCTGCGGCGTGGGCAATGAGCCCTTGACGTTCTCGCCGCCGGCATCGCCCGCGATCTCTTCGCGGATGATGTCGTTGCACAACTCGATGCATTCGTCGCAAATGAAGACGGATGGACCGGCGATCAGCTTGCGCACTTCGTGCTGACTTTTGCCACAAAACGAGCAGTACAGCAGCTTTTCGCCGCCCGTCTTCTTTTCCGACATGATCTGTTCTCCTGGTTCAGGTATCGGCGCGGCTGGTGAGCACCTTGTCTACGAGGCCATATTCGACGGCTTTCGTCGCCGACATGAAATTGTCGCGATCCGTGTCCTTCTCGATCTGCTCAAGCGGCTGCCCCGTGTGCTTGGAGAGCATCTCGTTTAGACGCGCCCGCAGGAACAGGATCTCGCGTGCATGGATCTCGATATCCGAGGCCTGGCCCTGAAATCCACCCAGCGGCTGATGGATCATCACGCGCGAATTGGGCAGCGTGAAGCGCTTGCCCTTTTCGCCTGCAGCAAGCAGGAACGCGCCCATGCTGGCGGCCTGCCCGATGCACAGCGTGCTGACGTTCGGCTTGATGAACTGCATGGTGTCGTAAATCGCCATGCCGGCCGTCACCGAACCGCCGGGGGAGTTGATATAAAAATAGATGTCCTTGTCCGGATTTTCCGACTCAAGGAAAAGCAGCTGAGCAACGATCACGTTGGCCGTCGTGTCATTGACCGGACCGACGAGGAACACCACCCGCTCCTTCAGAAGGCGCGAATAGATGTCATAGGCGCGTTCGCCGCGCCCACTCTGCTCGACAACCATTGGAACCAGGCCAAGACCCATCGGGTTCCATTCACTGCTGTGCTGGGGTGTTCCGTTCATCATTACTCGCTCTCTCGCGACCTCAGGCCGCGTTGCCCATCAATTCATCAAAAGCGACCGGCTTGTCGGTGGTCTGGGCCTGCGAAGCCACCCAAGCCACGACGTTGTCCTCGATCACCACGGCTTCAGCTTGTGCCAGACGATCCGGCTGTGCGTAATACCAGCGTACCAGCTCAGACGGATCTTCGTAACTCTCGGCCATCTCTTCAACCAGCGCGCGCACCTGCTCAGGCTTGGCGTGCAGTTCCTTGGCCTTGACCAGCTCGGCCATGATCAGCCCGAGCTTGACGCGACGCACGGCCTGGTCTGCGAACCATGCGGGCTCGACCGGAATGTCCTTGGTCTGCATGCCACGCGCTTCGAGGTCACGCTTGGCGTTCTCGGCCAGCTGGCTCGACTCGGCCTCGACCAGTGCCTTGGGCACGTCAATCGGGGTCACTTCGATCAGGGCGTTCATGACCTGTTCCTTGACCTTGGCCTGGATGCGACGCTTCACTTCGCGGGTCAGGTTGGTACGGACTTCGTCACGCAGCTTGCTGACATCGCCATCGGCAACACCCAGCGCCTTGGCGAAGTCGCTGTCGACCGCCGGCAGCACCGGTGCTTCAACCTTCTTCACCGTAACTTCGAACTGAACGGTCTGACCGGCCAGATGCTTGGCGTGGTAGTCCTCAGGGAAGGTCATGTCGAAAGTCTTGGCTTCACCCGACTTCAGACCGGTAACAGCCGTTTCGAAATCCTTCAGCATCGAACCTGCGCCGATGACGAAGGGGAAGTCCTCAGCCTGGCCGCCGTCGAACAGCTCACCATCCTTGCGACCGGCAAAATCGATCACCACGCGATCACCTTCGGCAGCGGCGCGATCGGCCAGCTCGAAGGAAGTGCGCTGCTTGCGCAGCACGTCGATGGTCTTGTCGACTTCGGCGTCGCCTACTTCCAGAGCGGGACGCTCGATCGTCTGCGTGCTCAGGTCGCCCGAAACCACTTCCGGATAAACCTCGAACACGGCGCTGAACTCGAGCACTTCAGCGCTCGACGCTTCCTTGGGCTCGATACGGGGGTAACCGGCCACACGCAGATTCTGCTCACGCACGGCGTTGCCGAACGCTTTTTCAACGGCAGCACCAATGGCTTCGGAGCGCGCTTGCGGCTCGTAAGTCTGGGCAACAATCTTCATCGGCACCTTGCCCGGGCGGAAACCAGGCATTTTTACGGTGCGAGCCATCTTCTTCAGGCGCGCTTCGACTTCCTTATTGATCTCCGCCATGGCGACGGACATATCGATACGGCGCTCCAGCGAGCTCGGGGTTTCCTGGTTGGTCTGCATTCAATCAATCCTGAGAAGTCAAAAATACCGCCGGCCAAGCATTCCGCCCTGAGTGTTTTCCCACAATCAGGTGCACGATGTGGCCGACTTGTTCCAAACAATCGGCGATTCTAGCACACGGCCCGGGCCTTCCTTCCAGCGCCTCTAAAGGGTCAGAATGCACTTGGAACAGTGAAAAAATGCACGCTCACAGGCGGAACTCGCAGGCTACCGTAACCTCTCAGGTTATGAGCATGGTGCAGCAACATGTCTGCGAAAGCAGGATCAGTGCCAAGAAGCAATCGACGGAATTGAGTCGGGTCAACGCGACCCAATCGACAAGGAGACGTCCCGATGAGCATCTTCAACGCTTACCAAGCCCGATTCGAAGCGGCCCGCGAAGACGAAATGTCGATCCAGGAGTATCTGGAGTTATGCGGTAAGGACCGTGCCGCATACGCTACCGCAGCAGAACGCATGCTGATGGCAATCGGGGAGCCGGAGTTGGTGGACACCCGGCTGGATCCGCGCCTGTCGCGCATCTTTTCGAACAAGGTCCTGAAGCTCTACCCTGCGTTCCGCGACTTCTACGGCATGGAAGAGGTCATCGAACATATCGTGTCGTATTTCCGACATGCGGCCCAGGGGCTGGAGGAGAAGAAACAGATCCTCTATCTGCTCGGCCCGGTCGGCGGCGGCAAGTCCTCTCTTGCTGAAAAGCTCAAGACCCTGATCGAACACGTTCCCTTCTATGCGATCAAGGGGTCGCCGGTAAATGAATCCCCTCTCGGGCTGTTCAACGTTGAGGAAGACGGTCACATCCTTGAGGACGACTACAGCATCCCCCGGCGCTACCTCGGCACCATCATGAGCCCGTGGGCGGTCAAGCGCCTGCATGAATACGGCGGCGACATCACCAGGTTCCGGGTGGTCAAGCTCACGCCCTCGGTGCTGCGCCAGGTCGCAGTCGCCAAGACCGAACCTGGCGACGAGAACAACCAGGACATCTCCTCGCTGGTCGGCAAGATCGATATCCGCAAACTGGAGCAGTATTCGCAGGACGACCCGGATGCGTACAGCTACTCCGGCGGTCTGTGTCTCGCCAACCGCGGCATGCTCGAGTTCGTCGAGATGTTCAAGGCGCCGATCAAGGTGCTCCACCCCCTCCTCACCGCTACGCAGGAAGGCAACTACAAGGGTACGGAGGGCTTCGGTGCGATTCCCTTCGACGGCATCGTGATGGCGCACTCGAACGAGTCCGAATGGACAGCGTTCAAGAACAACAAGAACAACGAGGCCTTCCTCGACCGTATCTATACCGTCAAGGTGCCCTACTGCCTGCGCCTGTCGGACGAGATCCGCATTTACGAGAAGCTGCTGGCGAACAGCTCCCTGTGGGAAGCGCCCTGCGCCCCCGACACCCTGAAGATGCTCGCCCAGTTCTCCGTGCTGTCCCGCCTCAAGGAGCCGGAAAACTCCAGCATCTATTCCAAGATGCGGGTCTATGACGGCGAAAACCTCAAGGACACCGACCCCAAGGCCAAGAGCTTCCAGGAGTACCGCGACTACGCCGGCGTCGACGAAGGCATGACCGGGCTGTCCACACGCTTCGCGTTCAAGGTGCTGTCCCGGGTGTTCAACTTCGACCACCGCGAGGTGGCGGCGAACCCGGTGCACCTGATGTATGTCCTCGAGCAGCAGATCGAGCAGGAGCAGTACCCCCCGGAAAACGAGTCCCGTTACCTCGGCTTCATCAAGGAGTTTCTTGCACCGCGCTACGCCGAGTTCATCGGCAAGGAGATCCAGACCGCCTACCTCGAAAGCTACTCCGAGTACGGGCAGAACATTTTCGATCGCTATGTGATCTACGCCGACTTCTGGATCCAGGATCAGGAATTCCGCGATCCGAACACCGGCGAGATCCTTGACCGCTCGGCGCTCAACGAGGAACTCGAAAAGATCGAGAAGCCGGCGGGCATCAGCAACCCGAAGGACTTCCGCAACGAGGTGGTCAACTTCGTGCTCCGCGCCCGTGCGAAGAACGAAGGCGCCAACCCGAGCTGGACCTCCTACGAGAAACTGCGCGCAGTCATCGAGAAGAAGATGTTCTCCAACACCGAGGACCTGCTGCCGGTCATCAGCTTCAACGCCAAGGCCAGTGCCGATGAGCAGAAGAAGCACCAGAACTTCGTCAATCGCATGATCGAAAAGGGCTATACCGAGAAACAGGTGCGCCTGCTATGCGAGTGGTATCTGCGCGTACGGAAGTCGTCCTGAACGCCTGAACGCACCATTGCGAACCACGCCGCCGGCACTCACCGGCAGCGGGTTTGTCATGGGCCACCACGGAGGAAGGCATGGTCCGCATCATCGATCGGCGCTTCGACAGCAAGAAAAAGAGTGCGGTTAATCGCCAGCGTTTCGTCCGCCGCTTCAAGCAGCAGATTCGGCGCGCAGTATCCGACGCAATAGATGGCCGCTCCATTCGCGACCTGGATAACGGCGAAAGCGTTTCCATCCCGACCAAGGATCTGTCCGAACCTCATTTCCAGAATGGAAAGGGCGGGATCTGGGAGCAGGTATTCCCCGGTAACGACCAGTTTTCCAGCGGAGACCAGATCAGGCGCCCACAGGGCGGCGCTGGCGGCTCGGGCGGTGGCGGCAAGGCCGGGAACGACGGTGAGAGCGAAGACGATTTCGTCTTCCAGCTCTCGCGCGACGAATTTCTCGACATTTTCTTCGACGACCTCGCGCTCCCCAACCTGGTTCGCACCCAGCTCGCCCGGGTCACCGACTTCAAGTCACAGCGCGCCGGTTTTACATCGAGCGGGGTGCCGGCCAACATCAACATCGTGCGCTCCATGCGCGGCGCGCTGGGACGTCGCCTGGCGCTGAGCTCGCCCTATCGGGCGCGTTATCGCGAACTGCAGCAGGAGCTCGACGAGACCATCGCCGAGCAGGGAGAGGACAGCGATCGCGTGCGCGAATTGCGCGAGGAGCTCGGCAAACTGCGGGCGCGCATCGATGCGATTCCCTTCATCGACAGCTTCGATCTGCGATACAACAACCGCATCAGGATTCCGCAACCCACGACCCAGGCGGTCATGTTCTGCGTGATGGACGTGTCGGGGTCGATGGACGAGGAAAAGAAAGCCACGGCAAAGCGCTTCTTCATGCTGCTCTACCTCTTCCTCAATCGAACGTACGAGCACATCGAGGTGGTCTTCATCCGGCACCACACCATTGCCAAGGAAACCGACGAGGACGAGTTCTTCCACTCACGTGAATCCGGCGGCACGGTGGTGTCGAGCGCGCTCGAACTGATGCGCGACATCATTCGCGAGCGCTACGCCGGCGGTCAGTGGAACATCTATGGCGCCCAGGCATCGGACGGCGACAACTGGGACAACGATTCGCCCATCTGCCGCAAGATTCTCGACGACGAGATCCTGCCGTGGTGTCAGTACTTCGCCTACATCGAGATCACCCCGGGCGAGCCCCAGAACCTGTGGCGCGAGTACGAAAAGCTGCACGCCAGCAGCAAGAACTTCGCCATGCAGCGCATCGAGTCGCCGGCGGACATCTATCCGGTTTTCCGCGAACTTTTCAAGAAGAGCCTCGCATGAAACCTGCCCTCAAGAAACGCATCCCCCTGCCCGCAGGTTCGGAATGGAGCTTCGAGAGCATCGAGCGCTACCACACCGAAATCGCCCGCGTCGCAAAGGACTATGGCCTGGATACCTATCCGGTGCAGATCGAAGTCATCACCGCCGAGCAGATGATGGACGCCTACGCCTCGGTCGGCATGCCGGTCAATTATCACCACTGGTCGTTCGGCAAGCAGTTCCTGAGCACCGAGAAAGGGTACCGTCGCGGCCAGATGGGCCTGGCCTACGAAATCGTCATCAACTCCAACCCCTGCATCGCCTACCTGATGGAGGAGAACACCCTGCCGATGCAGGGGCTGGTGATTGCCCACGCCGCGTACGGGCACAACAGCTTCTTCAAGGGCAACTACCTGTTCCGCACCTGGACCAATGCGGACGCGATCATCGACTACCTGATCTTTGCGCGGAACTACATCGCCCAGTGTGAAGAGCGCCACGGCGTGGAAGACGTGGAACTGTTGCTCGACTCCTGCCACGCGCTCATGAATCTGGGGGTCGACCGCTACAAGCGCCCGCCCAAGCTTTCGATGGCAAAGGAAAAGCTGCGTCAGGACGAGCGCGAGGAATACCTGCAGACCCAGGTCAACGACCTGTGGCGCACGCTGCCGGCCCACGACGTGCGCAGCGACGGCCGCAAGGAACGCCGCTTCCCGGAAGAGCCCGAAGAGAACCTGCTCTACTTCATCGAGAAGAACGCGCCCCTGCTCGAACCCTGGCAGCGCGAGGTCGTGCGCATCGTGCGCAAGATTGCGCAGTACTTCTTCCCCCAGCGCCAGACGCAGGTCATGAACGAGGGCTGGGCAACCTACTGGCACTACACCCTGCTCAACACGCTGTACGACGAAGGCCTGCTTGCCGACAGCTTTATGCTCGAGTTCCTGCAGTCGCACACCAATGTCGTCTATCAGCCACCGTATAACGTCCGCTGGTACAACGGCATCAACCCCTACGCGCTCGGCTTCGCCATGTGGACCGACATCCGTCGCATCTGCGAACACCCCACCGACGAGGACCGCCAGTGGTTTCCCGACATTGCGGGAAGCGACTGGCGGGAGACCTTCGACTTCGCGATGCGCAACTTCAAGGACGAAAGTTTCGTTGCGCAATATCTGTCGCCAAAGGTCATGCGCGACTTCCGCATGTTTGCGATCTTCGACGACGAACGGGAGGACAAGCTCAAGGTTTCTGCCATCCACGACGACGCGGGCTTCCGCCACGTGCGCGAAATCCTGTCAGAGCACTACAACCTTGGCAGCCGCGAGCCCAACATCCAGGTCTGGAATGTCGACCTGCGTGGCGACCGCTCGCTCACCCTGCGCCACCAGCGCTGGCAGGGCCGGCCGCTGGCCGAGAACGCGGAGGAGGTCGTGAAGCATATCGCCCGCCTGTGGGGCTTCACCGTGCGGCTCGAGTCTGCCAACGACGCAGGCGAAGTCGAACTCCTGCACGAAACCCGGCTGGAAAAGCGCAAGGCCGGCAACTAGACCCGCCCTCGCGGAGCACCAGCGTCCGCCCCATGTCGTTGCAACGAGCGCCTTTCCTTGCGCGCCGCAGCGGGCGTTCGTGCCTGATCCGGGGCAGACAGGACGCCCGGCGACCGGCGTGACGCAACAAAATGAGCGCACACCGAAGCTGCCGCCCTTAGAATCGGGGGTCACTTTGCAGAAAGCCCGAACATGTTCACTTCCGCACAACCCATCTACCCTGTCTCCGCCATCCGGGAGATCGAGCGCAAGCTGATCCCGAGCGCTCGTCCGCCGCTCATGGAGCGGGCTGGCCGCGCCGCAGCGGAAGATGCCGTGCGCCTGATCATGGACCGCCCCGGCGCCATCCTGATTGCCTGCGGCCCGGGCAACAACGGCGGCGACGGCTTCGTGATGGCGCGCCAGTTGCGGCAGGCCGGACGCGAAGTGATCGTCGCTTTCGCCAACCAGCCGGGCTCCCTGCCGCCCGAAGCCGCCAAGGCGCATGCCGATTTCATGCTGGCGGGCGGCAGCACGGTCTCCGACCTGCCCTCGGCACCGGCCAACGGCTGGGCACTGGTGGTCGATGCAATTTTCGGCATCGGCCTCAAGCGTCCGCCCGAAGGCCGCTTCGCGACATGGATCAACACCCTCAACGCACAACGTGTGCCGCGCATGGCGCTCGACGTCCCCAGCGGGCTCGATGCCGACACCGGCCGTCCGCTCGGCCCCTGCTTTCGTGCAACCCACACCACGACCTTCATCGCGCTCAAGCCCGGCCTGCTGACCCTGGACGGGCCCGACCACTGCGGCGAAATCTCGGTTCAGCGCATCGAGATCGACGCGCCGGCCTGGGTGCCGACCATGGGTTTCCATATCCGCACCAGCCTGTTCCGCGACCGCCTGACCCCGCGTCCGCGCAACACCCACAAGGGCCTGTATGGCGACGCCGGCGTGCTGGGTGGCGCCAATGGCATGGCGGGCGCGGCGCTGCTTGCCGGGCGTGCTGCGCTGATGCTCGGTGCCGGGCGGGTCTTCGTCGGTCTGCTCGACCCGGGCGCACCCACGGTAGATACCAGCCATCCCGAACTGATGCTGCGCGGTGCAGCCGCCCTGCCCGACCATCTCACTGCGCTCGCCGCCGGCCCCGGTCTGGGCACGGACACCGATGCGCGCAAACTGCTGAGCGCAGCGATCGAATCCGACTGCCCCCTGCTGCTCGACGCCGATGCGCTCAATATCGTGTCCGGTGACGAGACGCTGGGCAAGACCCTGAGCGAGCGCGACGGCATCACCCTGCTCACGCCACACCCGGCAGAAGGTGCCCGCCTGCTCGGCATCACGACCCAGGAGGTCCAGCACGATCGACTCGCGGCCGCGCTTGCACTGGCGCGCAAGTACAGGTCGCTGGTCGTGCTCAAGGGCGCCGGCAGCATCATTGCCACCCCGGACGGGCGCTGGTTCATCAACAACACCGGGCATCCCGGCATGGCCACGGCGGGCATGGGCGACGTCCTCAGCGGGCTTGCCCTGAGTCTGCTGGCCCAGGGCTGGCCAGCCGAACCCGCGCTGATTGCGTCGGTACACCTCCACGGCGCAGCCGCCGACCGCCTGGCACGTGAAGGTGTCGGCCCGGTCGGACTGACCGCAAGCGAGGTCATCGACGCTGCACGAGGCGTCTTCAACGGATGGATGGTCGAAGCCGCACGCGAACGCCACTGAGCGACCGCCCCGGATGACGACTCCCACGCCCGCACTGGCCCGCAGTGTCCTGTTGCTGCTCGGCGCCCTGCTGCTCTTTGTGCTGCTCGACTCCACCGCCAAGCATCTCGCGCAGACCTATCCGGTGCCGATGCTGGTGTGGTCGCGCTACAGCGTGCATTTCCTGCTGATGGTGATCTTTCTCGCGCCGTCGATGCGACTGCGCCTGATCAGCACCACCCGCCCGACGCGACAGGTCGCCCGCGCACTTTGCCTGCTCGGCACCACCTTCTTCGGGATGGCCGCGCTGTCGCGCATGCCGCTGGCAGAGACCACCGCCATCGTCTTCGCCGCGCCGCTGATCGTCACCCTGCTCGCCCGCCCGCTGCTGGGTGAGCAGATCGGGGTCATGCGCTGGGTCGCGGTGATCGTCGGCTTCGTTGGTGTGCTGCTGATCGCGCGACCGGGAAGTGGCCTGGTCGCGGAAGGCATCGCACTCGCACTCGGTGGCGCGATGTCGTACGCCCTGTACCAGATCCTCACCCGGCAGCTCACACCGACCGAGAACCCGGTCACGATGCTGTTCTATACGGCGCTGATCGGCACCGTGGCAATGACGCTCGCCCTGCCCTGGATCTGGGGCGGGCCAATCCCGGGCCTGAAAGACGCTTTGCTGATCGCTTCGCTCGGCATCTATGGCGGCAGCGGACACTTCCTCCTCATCCGGGCGTTTCGCGATGCCCCTGCCTCGGTACTGTCGCCAATACTGTATGTACAGCTGATCTGGGCAATGCTGATCGGCTGGCTCTTCTTCGGCCACATCCCCGATGAAATCGCCTTGCTGGGCATTCTCACCATTGGCTCGGCAGGCGTGATGATCGCCATCGACAGCCGCCGCGGACGCGCATCCGGCCGCCTCAAGACCTGAACATCGGCGCGCCGCTGCGAGCCCTCCGATTCAGTTCATCCGCTGCCAGGGCATGCGCAGCCGGCTCAACACGCCGGTCGCAAGCCCGGTACCGAGCAGAATCACGGCACAACCGGTCAGCATTCGCAGTGAAATCGTCTCGTCGAGGAATGCGGCACCCCACAGCATGCCGAAGAGTGGAATGAGGAAGGTCACGCTCACGGTGCGGGTCGGGCCGAGGCGCTCCATCAGGCGAAAGAACAGCACGTAGGCCAGCCCGCTGCAGACCACGGCAAGCACCACCGCGGCGCTCCACACCGATGCCGATGGCGTCTCCTGCGGCCACGAGGCGATCGCCATTGGCAGCAGAATCAGGCTGGCATACAGCTGGCTCCCGGTTGCCGTCACCATCGGTGGCACACCGGAGAGATAGCGCTTGGTCATGTTTCCCGCGACCCCGTAGGACAGCGTCGCCCCGAGGCAGGCAAGCACCGCCCAGCCCGAGCCGCCGTCCTTGAACGAAACCTTGCCCCAGACCAGGATCACCACGCCCAGCACGCCGACCAGCATGCCAAGGAGCGCAGGCGCACTTAGCCTGTCCTTGAGCCAGACCCACGCCACCAGCGCGGTAAACATGGGCGTGGTCGCGTTCACGATGGATGCGAAACCGGCCGTCACCGACAGCGTTGCCCATGCGTACAAGACAAATGGCAAAGCCGACGCACACAGGCCAACCACCAGCAGCACAGCCCAGCGCGAGCGCAACTGGCGCAAACCGCCCTGCATGGCCAGCACCGGAATCAGCACCAGCGCGGCCAGCCCCACCCTCAGCTCGATGAGCGCGAAAGGCCCGAAGGCCGGCGCAGCAACCCGCATCAACAGGAATGAGCCGCCCCAGATTGCGGCAAGGAGAAAGAGTTCGACGAGGTCGCGTGGCTTCATGGAGCATCCAGAGCTTGAATGACGCAGCAGGTGCATCGGTGCGCAATGTTAGAATCTCGCCCCTGCCTACTCAATCCGGTTCTCATCATGCTCTCCGAACAGCTTCGCGTCGAAATCCAGCGCTGTGTTGCCGCCTCGCTGGCAGAAGACATCGGCACCGGCGACCTTACCGCCCGTCTTGTCCCCGCTCAGACCGAGGCTCGCGGCCGCGTGATCACCCGCGAGGACGCCGTGATCTGTGGCACGGCATGGTTCGATGCAGCCTTCGCCGCACTGAGCCCGGCGGCCACCGTCAAATGGCACGTCAAGGATGGCGACCGGGTGGAAGCCGGCCAGGAGCTGTGCGAAGTGGTGGCCCGCGCACGGGTGCTGCTGACCGCCGAACGCACCGCGCTGAACTTTCTGCAGCTGCTCTCGGGCACGGCAACAGTCACCCGCAGCTTTGTCGATGCCGTCGCCGGCACCAACGCCAGCATCGTCGATACCCGCAAGACCCTGCCCGGCCTGCGTCTGGCGCAGAAATACGCGGTCGCGGTCGGTGGCGGCGTCAATCACCGCATCGGCCTGTACGACGGCATCCTGATCAAGGAAAACCACATCATCGCCGCCGGCGGAATTCGCGAAGTCGTTGAACAGGCGCGCATCATCGCCCCGTCGAATGTATTCATCGAAGTGGAAGTCGAGAGCCTGGACGAACTGCGCGACGCGCTCGACGCCGGCGTCGGCATGATCCTGCTCGACAACATGAGCCTGGAGGACATGCGTGAAGCGGTGGCCATCAACGCTGGACGCGCCGAACTCGAAGCATCCGGCGGGGTGAACCTGCAGCGTGTGCGTGAAATCGCCGAGACCGGCGTAGACCGCATCTCGATCGGCAGCCTGACCAAGGACGTGCGCGCCCTCGACCTGTCGCTGCGTCATATCGAGGCCTGATCGCGGCCGGGTGTAAGAATCGGCGGCCAGGACCGACTCATGACCGGCGGCGCATGTGCGGGCCCCCCGTGCGCGATTGCCGCCGACAACACTGAAGCCTGCCGTGCTTCATGCATTGCCCGAACAACCGCCCCCGGAGACCACGCATGGTGCGTGCCCAAACGAACACCCACCCGACATCGCCGGCAGACGCGCTCGCCGACCCGGTCCTGCTGACCGAGCTTCGGCGCGACATGCTGCGTTTTGCGCAGGTGCAACTGCGTGACGCCGCACTGGCCGAAGACGCCGTGCAGGAAGCGATCGAGGCCGCCCTGATCAACGCGGCCCGCCACGAAGGCCGCGCCGCACTGAAGACATGGGTCTTCAGCATCCTGCGCAACAAGATCGTCGACATCCTGCGCCGTGGCGCGCGCACGGTGTCGATCTCATCGATCGGCAGCGACGACATCTCCGACGACGAAAAGCTCGACGGCCTGTTCCGCGACAACGGCCACTGGCAGAAACAGGCCCGCCCGGCGCAATGGAACACGCCCGACGAGGCGCTCGACAACAAGCAGTTCTGGGCGGTTTTCGAAGCCTGCCTCGACCGCCTGCCAGAGAACATCGCCCGCGTGTTCATGATGCGCGAGATGCTGGGTTTCGAAACCCCGGAGATCTGCGCCGAACTCGAGATCACCTCCAACAACTGCCATGTCATCCTGTATCGCGCCCGCGTCAGCTTGCGGGCCTGCCTCGAGGGTAACTGGTTCAACCCCGGAGACTGTCCCTCATGCTGACCTGCAAGGAAGCCACCCGGCTCAGTTCGGAAGCACTCGACCGCGGCCTCAGCCTGCGTGAGCGACTGTCGCTGCGCATGCACATCATGATGTGCAAGGGCTGCACCAATTTCGACGAACAGATGCGGCAGTTGCGCACCATGACCCGGCGCTACGCGAGTGGTGACACCGGCGCACAGGACGATACGACTCCTCCTGCCAGGACCGAGTGAACACGGCGACCGGCTCGCAGTCGCTGATTTGATACACCTGTTACGCACGACCATTTTGCATTGACGGGTACCATCCTGCTTTGCCCTCCAAAAGAAGTACCCCCCGAATGCAAACTGTTGTTAAAGAGAAGCTCAGGTGCGCCGTCGTGGCAGCGGTCCAGTTGCCGAACGTGAGCGATGCCGAGTTTGAGGCTTCGCTGGCCGAACTCCGCGAACTGGCAAAAACGCTGGGGTTCAAGGTGGTGCACAGCTTTGTGCAGAAGCGCACCGGCTTCGACACCACAGCCTATCTGGGCGCCGGAAAGCGTCAGGAAATCAGCGTGTTCGTGAGCAGCAGGCTGCCCGCTGACGACAGCGCCGATGCCGATGGTGACTTCATCGATGCCATCCTGGTCGACCATGAGATCTCGCCGTCGCAGGCTCGCAACCTCGAAAAGGAAGTGGGCTGCGAAGTGATGGACCGCACCATGGTCATCCTTGAGATTTTCCATCGCAATGCGCGCTCGCGCGCGGCCCGCGCGCAGGTCGAGATCGCGCGCCTTGGCTACATGGCGCCGCGTCTTCGCGAAGCGGCCAAGCTGGCCGGCCCGCAGGGGCGCCAGCGCAGCGGCTCGGGCGGTCGTGGCGCGGGCGAGTCGCACACCGAACTGGACCGACGCAAGATCCGTGACCGCATTGCCGAGTTGCAACTCGAGATCGTTGCCATGGAAGCCGAGCGCAAGACCCAGCGCGCGCGGCGCCAGGGTCGGCGGGGGCTCGCGGGCGTGGCGCTCGTCGGTTACACCAACGCCGGCAAATCCACGCTGATGCGCGCACTGACCGGCAGCGAGGTGCTGGTCGCGAACAAACTCTTTGCCACGCTGGACACCACGGTACGCACGCTCTACCCGGACAGCACGCCCCGCGTACTCGTCAGCGACACGGTGGGGTTCATCAAGAACCTGCCGCACGGGCTTGTCGCATCGTTCAAATCCACCCTCGATGAAGCGCTCGACGCCGCGCTGCTGCTGCACGTCATCGACGCCAGCGACCCCGGCTTCGAGCGCCAGCTCGAGGTCACCGACAAGGTACTGGCCGAGATCGGCGCAGAGGACGTGCCAAAGCTGCGCGTATTCAACAAGATCGACCACGTCGGCGACGAAGCCGCGCAGGCCGAATGCGAAGCGGCGTTGCGGGCAAAGTACCCGTCATGTGTGGTGATGAGCGCGCGCCGCCCGCACGAGGTCGCCAGCCTGCGCGCGCAGATCGTCGCCTTTTTTCAGCAGGGTCTGATCGAGGCAGAGCTGTTCCTGCCGTGGTCGGCGCAGCAGCTGCGCGGAAAGATCTACGCAAACTGCGAACTGCTGGGCGAACGCGCCGACGACAACGGCGCCTTCCTGCGCATCCGCGGCGAGCGCGATGCCGTGCAGCACCTGAGCGAACAGTTCGCACAGGCGCAGTAAGCGCGCTCACGCGGTGCCAGGCGCCGCCCCGACGAATGCGCTGTCAGCGCTGAATCGGGAACGGCGCGCCGCCGCTGTAGTCGCCACGGCCATCGCTGCTGTCATCAAATACGCTCAGCAGGATCCGGGTCAGATCGGGCATGCTGCCAAGCAAGGCCGCATCCTCGCCCAGCCCCGCGCGAAAGCCGGCGCGCTCGAAACGCGCCAGCAGCGCCGCATCGGCACTGAACACATGCACCGGCACCTCCCATGAGGCGCCCCGCCCGCTTACCGCGGCAATGGGCTGATGGTCACCGATCACGATGATCAGACTCCCGGAGGCCGCCCGCTCGCGCATGTAGCCCGACAGCCACTCGAAACTGTAGCGCATCGACTGCAGATAGGCGGGAAGCGGGTCCGACCACGACACCGGCTCGGCAAGCGCCTTGTCGAGCATCTCCGGCGAGTAGGCGGATACCCCCTGCACCGCATCCCAGTCGCCCAAATACGGCGGCACGGGCCGGAACGGCGCATGCGAACTGACGGTGGGAAACACCACGAAGCGCGGACTGCGCCCGCTCACCGGCTGCGCCAGCTCCTGCGCATGCAGGAGCGCGAGCGCGGCCTGGTCCGGAATCCGCCAGTAGCCAAAAGCCGGCCCCGGGTAGCCGATCGCATCCGCGTCGGCATAGCGCGAGAATCCGTAGTAAGCGCCTTCCGGCCACGGCCGCTGCAGGCCGGGCATCAGTGCCACGGTGCGATAACCGTGCCCGGCAAAGTGACTCACCAGGGTCGGGCGATCCGTCGTCAGCAGGACATCGTAGCTGCCCGGGTCGCGGGTATCGATGCCACTGAGCAGGGCCGAATGCGCCAGCCAGGAGGCGCCGCCGAACGTGGGAGAAAGCACACGGGCCGACACCACACCACGACCACTGTCGCTCAGCGCCTGCGCCAGCTGCTGCCGCGAGGGCTTGAGCGAGACCGCGATCTCGGCGTCGTCAAACGTCACGGCGCCATAGGCCTCGGAGAAGATGAGGATCACATCGACACCACCGAGCGCATTCAGATTGCCCGAGAACACCGGGCTGGGCCCGAGCAGCGCTGCGCTGCGCCCGGGCGCCAGCGCATCCCGCAACTGCGTGCCGGCTCGATAGACCGCCACGCTCACCGGTTCGGCAAACAGGCTGCGGGTGTCGCGCCCCACCCAGGGCTGAGCGAACCAGAACAGCACGGGTGCAATCAGGGCCAGCACCAGCCCACGCGAGGTCGCACAGCGGCGGAAACCCTCGGACAGCGCCACGATCTGCAGCCGCAACAGCACGAACAGCAGCGCGCCGCCCGCCAGCACGAGCAGGCCAGACCCCGTGAGCTGCCACACGGGCATGTCCATCGTCGCCATGCGCAGCACCTGCCAGCCGTGACGCCCGTCCCAGTACAGATTGACCGGACGACCGAGGAGCGCGGGCACGGTGACCTCGACGTAACGCAGCAGCACCAGCAACAGCACAAGCCCCGCCAGCATCGACAACACACGCAATGAAACCGCCCCGCGCCACCGCGTCCACAGCAACAGCAGCACGGCGCCGGCGAGCAGTTCGACCGAGAGCCGGGGCTCGAACACCACGCCAATTCCCGGCCAGTCGTTGCCGAAGGTCAGCACGGCGTTCAGGACCAGCAGCGGCAGGACCAGGCGCAGCAATGCGTTCGTACCCGACGCTTTCAAGTTCATCACGCGATTCATGCCCCCGGGACGGAATTCAGTGTTTCAATCATGATCAAAGACCTGCAATCGCCCCAATGGATCCCCTCATGCAGCCAGCGCCCCGTTATTTATGGCAAGACCTCACCCCCGACGAGATCCGTGCGCTTGCCGCGCGGGACGCCGTGGCGGTGCTGCCGCTGGCCGCCATCGAGCAGCACGGACCCCATCTGCCGCTATCAACCGATCTCGACATCGGCCTGGCGCTGGCCACTGCCGCCTTTGAGCGCCTGCCGCACGACCTGCCCGCCTGCCTGCTGCCAGCGATGAACGTCGGCCTCAGTCTGGAGCACCGCGACTACCCCGGCACCCTGAGCCTGTCGCCGGAGACTGCGCTCGCAAGCCTGACCGAACTCGGCGACAGCGTTGCCCGTGCCGGATTTCACCGGCTGGTGCTGTTCAACAGCCACGGCGGAAACAAGGCAGTCGTCGATCTCGCCGCGCTCAAACTGCGCGCAGCGCATCGCATGCTGGTCGTACGCGCCAATTACTTCCGCTTCGCCCCGCCGCCGCAGGCCCTGCCCGCCAGCGAGATGCGCCACGGTCTGCACGGGGGCGCCCTGGAAACCGCGATGATGCTGCATATCGCGCCGCACAAGGTGCGTCGGGACGCAATCGACCACTGGACATCCTGCGGCGAGCACATGGCCACATCCGGGCACACGCTCGGCCCCGAGGGCGAAGCCGGTTTCGCGTGGATGGCGGGCGACCTCAATCCGGCGGGGGTCGCCGGGAACGCGCGCCTCGCCACAGCGGAACTCGGTGAGCGTCTGGTGGGTCAGTTTGCTGACACGCTGGCGCAGGTGATCTGCGACGCACACCGCTTCAGGCTCGATCAGCTCGCAACAGACGCCGATTGACGGCGGCGGGCTGGCCTTCGTTCCTCGCAGGCGCGGGAGTCGGCTAGGTTTGTCAGTGCGTCGGCTCACCCTTCCGGCTTCGGCCCCACTACCCTGACGAGTTCCGCCCATGCCGCTTTCGCTCTGTGCCGATCAAGCCTGGCAACTGATTCTCCGCACCCGCCAGCACGACTGGCAGGGGCAGTCGCGCGCCGTGCTCGCCGGGGACGAATACGACCTTGAAGTCACGGACAACGGCGGCTGGCAGTGCAGCGCCGAGCCCAGTCCAGAGGCCCGGGAGATGCTCGACCTCTTTCTGCCGCTGGTTTCGGGGTCGGGCAGCCATGTCGTCGGTCAGCTCGGTCAGAGCCTGGATGGGCGCATCGCCACCGTCAGCGGCGCCTCGCAATACATCAACTGCAGCGCAGCCCTCACCCATCTTCATCGCTTGCGGGCCGTCGTGGATGCGGTGCTGGTCGGTGTCGGCACGGTCAATGCCGACAATCCGCAACTCACGGTGCGTCATGTTGATGGCCCGCATCCGGTCAGGGTCGTCATCGACCGTCGCAATCGCGCCAACGCCGATGCCCGCCTGTTTCATGACGCCACTGCCACCACGCTGCACCTGGTGGGCTCGCGCCACTGCAATGCCAGCCCCGGTTCGCACAGCACCCGCATCGCCATCGACCGCATCGGCGACGAAGCGGAGGGCGACATCGAGCCCGCAGCCATTCTTGCCATCCTAGCCCGCCACGGCTTGCGCCGCGTCCTCATCGAAGGCGGCGGCTACACCGTGTCGCGCTTTCTCCACGCTGGCGCGCTCGACCGTCTGCATCTGCTGGTCGCACCAATGCTGATCGGTTCCGGCCGCCCTGGCGTCAGCCTGCCAGCGATCGACACCCTGGACGACGCGCTGCGCCCGCGCTCGCGCAGCTTTGCCTGCGGCAGGGATACCCTGTTCGACCTCGCCTTGCGTTAAGCCCCGGCTATTGAGGCCCTTGGCTGGCAACACCCTCGCGCGGCCCGGCCCGAGGTCCGCCGAGCATCAGCAGTACGGCACCGGGCAGACTGGAGACGAATACCAGGGCCCCGTATGCGATCGAAATGGTCACGCCCTGCGCGGGCGCTAGGCCCACCAGCAGCCAGATGCCGGCCGCCGCGCCCTCGCGCACCCCCCAGCCGGCCACCGACAGTGGCAGTGCCATCGCCAGCAAGACCATCGGCACCAGCGGCAGCAAGCTTGTGGCCGGCAGGGGCACACCGATTGCTCGTGCGCTGCAGAAATAGACGGCGATATAGCTTGCCACCACCGCAAACGAGGCCAGCAACTGCTGCGGCAACACCGTTCGCGCCAGCATCGAGTGCCGCAGATCACGCCACAGGCGCGTCAACGCCCGCCGCGAAAACCACAAGACTGCGGCACAGAAGGCTGCGATCACACCCGCAAGCTGCAGTTTCGGCGCAGCCGGGAACGTGCTCACGCTGCGCAGCAGAACCGGCGACGACAGCAGCGCCGCGACCGCAACCACCATCAGCGCCACCTGCCCGGAGACCCGCTCGATCAGCACCGCATGCCAGGCCCCGCGCACATCCTCGGCCTCAGACGCATGACGCCAGGCGCGACTCAGGTCACCGCCGACGCCGCCGGGGAGCACCTGATTGAGAAAGGTGGCGAGGTAATACTCGCGAAACGCCCGCCCAAGGCTCAGATCGAGTCCCAGCCGGTGCGCGGTCAGGCGCCAGCGCCACGCTGAAACAAACACCTGCGGCACGCTGATTGCAAGCCCTGCCAGCACCCATCCCGGCGCCAGCGGGCCAACCGCGTCCAGCATTGCTGCGGGCTCGAGCCACCATAACAATGCACCGAGCGCAGCAATGCTGATGAGGGCCCGCAACAGGATGAACAGCCGTCGGCGCCGGCCTGTGGCCGCGAGGCTCGACCTGGCTGCGCTCATCGCTCGCGTGTCTGGGACGACGCATCAGGTCGCGCCTCGGCACCGGGCTGGGCGAACAGGTCCACATGTCCGACCTCGAGTACCCCGCACGCACCTTGCAGGCGTTCGACCCTGCGCCGATGCCAGCCCGTAATCCGTGGTGTTTCGGCCGGACACTGGGCCTGCGCAGCATCGCACCAACCCTGGACCAGTGCGAGCGCCAGCGCCAGTTCGTCCGGGTCGGCAAGTCGCAGCCGCCACGGGCTGGAGGCCAAGGCCACCTCGAACCCCTGCGCGCGCAAGGCCGTGGCAAACGCGTCCACTGCATCGGGGCCGAGCGCGCCGCCCACGCCCTTGTCCCGACGCTGGTGATCGTTGAACGCCGCACGCACGAAGGCATCGTCGACATCCACGGCTTCCTGCGCCGGCGCGCCATCCTCGCCGCTGAGGAGGCGCCAGCCACCATCGACGCTCAGCGTGATCAGGACCGCGCACCCTGCCTGCGCACACGCCAGCGCAAGCTGCTCGAGCCAGCCTGCATCGACCAGGTCGATCAGCGCCGATGCCGTGACCAGATCGGCGCCCGCCAGATGTGCAGGCTGCAAGGTGCGCAGATCGCAGCACTGCGTGCGCACTGCCAGCGCAGCCCCATCCGCATCGCGCAGTTGCGTCGTGCGCGCCGCCGCGGCCGTGAGCAAGGCTGCGTCGTGATCGAGCAGACGCCAGGATTGCGGCCCCGGCAGGCGCCCGGCGAGAAAAGCGGTGTTGGCACCGCTGCCGCAACCAAGGTCGAGCAGATGCAGGGCGGCACCGTGCGCACGACTTCGGGCGCGGTCGAGCAGCCACTGCCGTGCGCGCGTGCCCAGCCCGGCGTTGCGTGCCCGTGCATCGGGCAAGGCGCGCAGGGCCAGCCAGTCGGCGCTGAACACCGCGTCCGGATGCGGGCCGACCGGCACACTCGGTGCCCGATCGTCGGTGTCGGAGAGGGATGAATGCATCTCGGCCACCCTGACGCTCACACCGAATCCAGCACGCGCGCAAACTCCGCGGCGGCATCCGCCCAGTCCCTGAGTCCGTCCCGTGCCTTGCGTGCCCCGTCACGCAGACGCCTGCGCAGAGCAGGCTCCTCGATCATGCGCCGCAGCGCATCGGCCAGTGCATCGACATCATCGACCGCCACCAGCAAGCCCGCCTCCGGCGGCAGGGTCTCGGCCAGCGCACCGCCACGCGTGCACACCACCGGCAAGCCGCGCGCGAGCGCCTCGGTAATCACCATGCCATAGCCTTCGTAATGCGATGCGAGCACGAAGCAATCCGCCGCCGCATAAGCCCCTGCGAGCTCGACGTCGGCCATCTCGCCATACAAGCGCATCCGGTCAGCCAGACCGGCGTCTTGAATCTGGCGCGCAATCCGCTGCGCATGGAGCGGGTCGCGCAGCAGGCTGCCGACGCAGACGCACTCCCAGTCGAGGTTCTCGAGACGCTGCAAGGCCGCGACCAGCACGTCGTGCCCTTTGCGCGGCGTGATCGTCGCCACGCACAACATGCGCAAAGGATGATGTCCGCCCACGGCCACCGGCGCGGCCTGCACGCCCGGCACCACCACGCTGATGCGTGAAGACGCCACCCCGAAATCCTGCAAACGCCGCGCGGTGAACGCACTGGTGGTAACGACCGCTGCAACCGCCGCAAGAGCCTCGGCCTCGCTGCGCAGAAACAGCATCCGCTGCACCGAACCGATGTCGGATTCGTCGGCAAGCGGATGATGAACCAGCGCAATGATGCGCAGCCGCCCGGCGTGGGTCTGGATGACATCCGGCAAGCCGCCCATGGCCAGCCCGTCGATCACCACACGGGAGTCGTCCGGCAAATCGGTCAGCGCCCGGTCGAGCGCCTCCCAGGCCAGCTCGTCAGGCACCGGAAAACGCCCGGCCAGCCCCATGACCTCGACCTGCCAGCCACGCTCACGCAGGCCATCGACGATAAACGCGTCATAGCGATAGCCCCCGGTACGCTGACCCGGGTCGCCGGCGACGATGAAGCTGCAGCGTGGCGAAGCCTGATCGCTCACAAACGCCCCTCGTAGCTCGCCCAGGCAATGTGCGACTCGTGCAGCGTGACCTTGAGCCCGGTCAGCCCGCGGCCGCCCTCGCCCAGTTCGCCATCACGAATCGCCACCGCCATGCGCTCGAAGATCACCCGCGCCATGAACTCGGTCGTGGTGTTGCGCCCCTTGAACGCGGCCTCCTCGTCCAGGTTGCGGAAATTCAGCTCGGCCAGCTTGGCATGCAGCACGGTGCTGGCAAGACCGATGTCGACCACAAGGCCATCGGCGTCGAGTTCCTCGCGCTGAAAGCAGGCATCGATCACATAGGTCGCGCCGTGCATGCGTTGCGCCGGGCCGAAGATCTCACCCCGAAAACTGTGGGCAATCATGATGTGGTCACGAACATTCAGGCTGTACATGGAAGGGTCCTGTTGCAAGCATCAAGAAGAAAAGGAGTCGCGCACGGGCCATGGCCGGATCAAGCGCTCATCCGGCGGGCGACGGGTAGCGAATGCGATGGCACAAGGTGTTTGCATCGCGGTCGAGCACGCTTGCCATGACGGTCGGCAGATCGAAGAAGCTGCTCTCGCCGCTGATCAGTGCATCGAGCACCGGGTCGGTGAGCAAGGACAGCGCGAGTTCCAGCCGACGCCGGTAGTCCCAGCGCGGCAGCCTGCCGGGCGGAATGCTGCCTACCTGGCTCGAACGCAGCGTCAGCCGGCGCACGTGAAATGCCTCGCCCAGCGGCAGAGACACGGCCTGCCGCCCGAACCAGCTCATCTCCAGCACCATCGCCTCCTGCCCGGCAAGGCGGAGCGCATCGCGCAAGCCCGCAGCCTGCCCGCTGGCGTGAATCACCAGATCGCATTCCGGCGCCGCCGCTGACGGCGACCGGAACGTGAGCCCGAGCGCGGAGGCAAGCTGGGCGCGCGACGCGTCGATATCGATCAGTTCCACCCGGCAGCCGGGCAGCCGGCTGCACAGCCAGGCCACCAGACAGCCGACCACGCCGGCACCGATGACTGCGATCCGGTCGCCCACCGCAGGCGCCGCATCCCACAGTGCATTGACCGCCGTCTCCATGTTGGCGGCAAGCACTGCGCGCGCCGCCGGCAGGCCCTCGGGCAGCACGGTCACCGCAGACAGCGGCACCACGTAATCACACTGATGGGGGTAGAGGCAGAACACGGTCTTGCCGAGCAGGGCCCGGGCCGCCTCATCACTGCCGGCTGCCTCGACGACACCGACACTGGCGTAGCCATACTTGACCGGCGCAGGAAACTCGCCCTCCTGGAACGGCGCCCGCATGCGCGCGTACTCGCTCTCCGGCACCTCACCATCGAACACCAGACGCTCGGTGCCACGGCTGATGCCGCTGTAGAGGGCACGAACCCTCAGCGCCCCTGTTGCCGGCGGCTCCAGCTCGGTATCGCGAATCTCGCCACGACCCGGCGCAACAGTCCAGAAAGCATGGGTACGCATAAGGCCATGAACTCCATCTCGACAAAGAGGGACTAAACCGACACAGGGCCTAGAGTATGCCGAAGCGAATCAAGGTCGTGTGCGCGTCTGTACGCTGTCAGCATCCGAGTCGGCTTGCAGGTGCGAGGTTCCCGCCACGACGCGGTGCACGCAGCGCCGAAGCAACTGTCATCATGGCCCGGCATCACCCCGGAATGGAAACACAATGCAGAGTCGTCCCGCCCCGCCTTCACACGCACCGCTCGCCGCTTACGAACTCGCGGCCGGCCTGCTGCTGACCTGGGCCTGTGCCGCGGGCGCCGCAGCAGTGCTCGGCCTGCCTGCTGGCGTGCAGTTCGCAGCAGTACTGGTCTATCTCGGAATGGCCGGCCTCATCCTGCGCGCCTGGCCGCGCCTGCGGCAGTCGCTGGGTGCAGCGAACCGGGTCACACTGCTGCGCGCCTGTCTGGTTGCCATCATCGCCGGAGCGGCGTGGTTCCCCGACGCACTGGCGGCGAATGCGCTCCCGCTTGCGATCCTCAGCACCGCGGCGCTCGCGCTCGACGGGCTCGATGGCTGGGTTGCGCGGCGCAGCAACAGCACAAGTGCATTCGGCGCCCGCTTCGACATGGAGCTCGACGCCTTCTTCATCCTCGCGCTGTCTTTCTCAGTGTGGCAACTCGACAAGGCCGGTGCGTGGGTGCTGGCAATCGGCGCAATGCGCTATGTCTTCGTGCTCGCCATGCACCTCTTGCCCTGGCTCGGCGCGGCTTTGCCTGACAGCTTCCGGCGCAAGGTGGTGTGCGTGTGGCAGGTGGGCAGCCTGCTCGTGTGCCTGCTGCCTGCAGTCTCCGCGACCGCCGCCACTGCAATACTGCTCGTTTCACTGACTACACTGAGCATATCGTTTGCACTCGACATCGGCTGGCTTTTTCAGCACACCCGCAGGTCGGGTGCCAGTCCCCAGTCCTGAAAAGGAGTCCGGTCATGAATACCCTGCGTTTCTCCTCCAAGCTTATGTTCGCACTGCTGCTGTCCGCAGCCGGTATGCCCGCTGCACTGGCCGCACCGCAAACCTACGAGATCGACCCGGAGCATTTCTCTATCGGCTTCCAGGTGCAGCATGTCGGCTACGCCAGTGTGATCGGCCTCTTCCTCGAGGCCGGCGGGCAGTTCGTGTACGACGAGGACACCCGCCAGCTCAGTTCGGGCCGCGTCGTGGTTGCCGCCGACAGCGTCTTCACCAATCACAAGAAGCGCGACGGTCACCTGCGCGACCGCGATTTTCTGCAGGCCAAGCGCTATCCCGAGATCGTCTTCGAAGCCGGCAAATTCACGCCGGGCGAGAACAATACCGGCAAGCTCGAAGGCATGTTGACGCTGCGCGGCGAAACGCGGCCAGTGGTCCTCGACGTGACCCTGAACAAGGCTGCCAGCTATCCCTTCGGGCATCGCAAGCACACGCTCGGCATCTCGGCCCGGACCACACTGCTCAGAAGCGAATGGGGCATGACCTACGCGGTGAAGGACGACATAGTGTCGGACCAGGTCGAGATGCGCTTCGAGCTGGAGGCCGTACGCCAGTGAACCGGGCAGAAGCAGTCTGAACGGGCTTGCGCTACCATGCACGACGCCAACCGGACCAGAGCCATGAAGAAAATCGATCACAGCAAACTCGACCAGATCGTCGCTGATGCCCGCCGCAACGCCGATGCCCGCAGCGACGGCTACCGTGAGCGCGCCCTGAAAATCTACCCATGGATCTGCGGTCGGTGCGCACGCACCTTCACCCACGCCAACCTGCGCGAACTCACCGTCCATCACCGCGACCACAACCACGACAACAACCCGTCCGATGGCAGCAACTGGGAGCTGTTGTGCATCTACTGCCACGACAACGAACACCAGCGCCAGCTCGAAGCTCAGGCCGGTGGCAGCACCATGACCGACAACGGAACCGTGGCCACACATTCACCGTTTGCAGACCTGAAGGCCAGGATGACAGGCAAGAAGGGCTGACCCCGCCGCACCGGGGTCGCCCGACCGCCGTGGAAACGGTCCTCTATACTGCAGGAACAACACCAGACTCAGCGGAGGAGACCACCATGTCGGATCACGTATACAAAATTGTCGAGCTCGTCGGTTCATCGCCAGTCAGCAGCGACGAAGCCATCCGCAACGCCATCGCCAAGGCGGGCCAGAGCATTCGCCACATGGACTGGTTTGAGGCCACCGAGATTCGAGGCCATATTTCTGACGGGCAGATCGCCCACTTCCAGGTGAAGGTGAAAGTGGGCTTCCGCCTGGAGGATTGAGCGCCGCAGCGTTTGCCGAGCAGCAGTGATGTTTCGCGTATGGGGATGGCGATGAGCGAACTCAATCTCTCGATCTCTGTTGCAGGGCTGGCGCTCCCGCAGTGGGAGCAGGCCTTTCGCACCACCCTGCTGGCCGAGCCCGACGCCAAGGCGCTCGCCCTCGCCCCCGTCCGCAGCGCGGGCACGCTGGGCGCCCGCCGCAGCAGCGCGATCAAGGTGAGGGGCGCTGCTGGCAGCGACGGTGCCGATGGCACGATCAAGCTTGTTGGCATCGTGCTGTCGGCCCTTTCGCTGGCCGTCGCCAGCGCCCAGCTCGCGATTGCGACAGGCGACAGGCCCGCGGTGCAAAGCGCAATCACCTGCACCATCGAAGGTCCTGACGGCACCCGGGAATTGCGCATCGAGAATGCAGGCATCGTGCCCGAAAGCCTGCTGCGCGACTGCCTGAAATCGACCGGAACGCCAAGCCGTATCCAGGCCAGGGCAGATGCCACGCCCCGATGAGCGCAGTGAGGCGATCGCTCGCCTGCGGGGCTCCAGCCGCGAACTGATTTCGCGCCTGCCGGAAAGCGGGGAAGCACTGCTGGTGCTGACCTGCGGGGTCGTCGTCATCAATGAAAGCTACGCCTATGCGAAAACGGTCAGTGGATTCGAGGCAGAGGTCGATAACCGCTTCATCCGCTGTGTTTACGGTGTGTCGCACGAAGCCGTCCATATGGTGCAGTTGCTGTCGACCCGCTTCGTGCTCGACATCGCGATCGAGTATGCCAACCTGTGCGCCCGAACCCAGCAGCACCTGAAGGCCGGGACGCCCGAAAAGGACTGGCTGGCCGGTCTGCTCACGGACTACCGCGCAACCCGAAGCCGTTTTGCCGCGTCCGGACCTGGATTCTCGACGCTTCAGGTCCTCGAAACCCAGGCCGTGATCGAAGGCTTTCGTGGCGCCTTTTCCCGATACTCGGAGCTGGGCCTGGCAAAAACCGTACAGATCGCGCACGGAATTGAATCCGACTATGCAGAAGCCATCGGCCGCCTGCTGGCCGGCTTCGGCTTCAGCTTCACGTTCAACGTCGTTCCCAAGCTGTGCTGGCTCGCGCTGCACACGCCCGACCCGGGCAAGTCCTTTACCCAGGCCCTGCTCTCACTCGGCGACACCGACGTGAGCCCCCTGGAGAAGATGAGTGCGTGCGAGATCTGCGATGCCTTCGGGGCAGCCCCGGCCGGACTCGCACGTTCGATGCGGGTACGCATTCCCGCGGTGCGCGATCATGCCATTCATGCCCTGCTCGGCGATTACTTCGATGTGCTGGAGCAGGAAACCGACCCCGAAGCCTATCTGCAACGGGTCATGCACCCGGGCCGCAGTTCGGGGGGCGAACGGCGCGTCGCTCTGGCAGACCTCATGCCGCCACTGACCATCTTCAACGACGACGGCTTCCAGATGAACGGCCCGCTCAAGGACCAGGGATGGGATGCCGCAGACCCGCTGATCCGGATCTCCACCCTTACCACGCAGACACTGGAGTGGCTGGACGAACGCGCAGACGAAATCCCAAGCCACCCGACGTGATCCGGGCAGCCCGCTGGCAAGGGTTCAGCGCGGCGCCTCGGTCTGGCTGTCAAAACCGCTTCTGATGGCCTCGACCCGGCGCCGGTTCGCACCAAAATCGTAGTACCCGGTACGCGACGCCGACCGCAGCTGAATCTCGCCTGCCGGGCCGAAGCGGAAGACCACGTCATCGACGAATCCGAACACCGCCGAGCGAAATTCGGCGTGAATCTCATTGCCCGCGTCCTGTTTGACCTGCGCGCCGTCCATGCCACGAAGCACCGCAAGCAGGCGCTTGCGCGCATCGGCCGCGTCGCCCGCGTAACGCAGCGGCGCCACTCGGCGGCCTTCGTCTGCTGCCTGCGACGACACGCAGTTCGGTGATGGCGGACACGGCTCGAGACCAACGGCCGCAGGAGCATCGCTGGCGAGAACGACGCTGCCGGAACATCCGCTCACGAGCAGCGCAACTGCGATTCTTGCAGCCCGGCGCGATATCTTCATGTGCTCTCCAGATCTGAAATGCCCGAGAAAAAAGCGGAACAAGACCGCACTGTTTCAAGCCTTGCGGCACGCCCTGCATTCGGCGTCATTCTACGCGGCGCCGTCTTTCCCCGCCGCCGCGTCAACCGCGATGAGTTCATCCGATGCCGTCAGTCACGCTCCCGGAACGATGGCCTTCCCTGCAATTCGTGGCGTTGTTCGAACAGCCCCTTGCCGATACCGGATATTGACGGGCGTGCCGGCGGACGCATTCTTCCTTGCACAAATGGCCTTTCGCACTAAGATAGTAATTAATTACTTACTTTACACAAGAGGCTGTCGTGGATACTCCGCCGAAGCACCTCCCTGCCGACGAGCGTCGTGCCTTCACGGTCGAGTCCGTCGTCGCACTTGCCGGTTCGCAGAACCCGAGCGAAATCACCACTGCTGCGATCGCCAAACACATGAACCTGACGCAGGGCGCGCTGTTCAGGCACTTCCCGAACAAGGAGGCCATCTGGCAGGCGGTCATGGAGTGGGTCGCAGAGCGCCTGCTGGCCCGAATCGACCGGGCTGCGCAGGGAATCGAATCCCCCCTGGCAGCCATGGAAGCAATGTTCATGTCGCATGTCGATTTCGTGATCGAGCACCCTGGCGTACCCAGAATGATGTTTGGCGAACTTCAGCGCGCCGAATCGACACCCGCCAAGCGCATGGTGCAGACCCTGATCGAGCGCTATGGCGAACGCCTGCATCGTCTCATCGACACCGGCAAGGCCCGCGGCGAGATTCCCGCCTCGCTTGATAACGCTGCGGCGGCGACGCTGTTCATCGGCACGGTTCAGGGGCTCGTCATGCAGTCAATGCTGGCAGGCGATGTGGGACGCATGCGCCGCGATGCACCGCTGGTCTTCGCGATCTACTGCCGCGGCATCAGGAGTGCGCAATGAAAACATTTCCCTTGCAAGGCCGCACCCTCGCGCTGCTTGCCGTCATCCTTCCGCTGCTGGCGCTGTTCATCTATGTCGGCCTGCGTTCGGGCCCACTCGCACCGGTCGCAGTAACGCTTGCAAGCGTGGAGCCGCGGGCGGTCACCCCTGCGCTTTTCGGTATCGGCACGGTTGAGACCCGCTACACGTACAAAATCGGACCGACGTTTGCAGGACGCATCAAGCACCTCGACGTGCATGTGGGTGATCAGGTCAAGGCCGGGCAGCTGCTCGGCGAAATGGATCCGGTCGATCTCGACGACCGGGTTCGCTCTCAGGAGTCGGCGCTGAAAAGTGCGCAGGCGGTCGTGCGCGAGGCACAAGCACGGCAGGCATACGCGGAAACCCAGGCTCGCCGCTATGAGCGATTGCGCACCTTGCGCTCTGCCAGCGAGGAACTCGCAAGCACCAAGCGACAGGAACTGCAGATCGCCGAGGCTGCACTCTCCGCTGCCCGGGAAGAGCTCGGCCGTGCCCGCGCCAACCGCGAAGGACTCGTCGCACAAAGGAGCAATCTGCGCCTGATCGCGCCCGTCGATGGCATCGTCGCCACGCGCGACGCCGACCCCGGGACAACCATCGTTGCCGGGCAGTCCGTTGTAGAGGTGATCGACCCCACGAGCTTCTGGGTCAGCGTACGTTTCGACCAGGTGAGTGCATCCGGACTCGCTGGAGGACTGCCCGCCCATATCGTCCTGCGTTCGCGCAGCGGCACGATGCTGGAAGGGCGTGTGCTGCGGGTGGAACCCAGGGCTGACGCCGTGACCGAGGAGATACTCGCGAAAGTGATTTTCAACAGCATCCCCCAGCCACTGCCGCCCCTGGGTGAGCTGGCCGAAGTCACCGTCGAGTTGCCGACGCTCGCTGCGGCCCCGGTGGTCTCGAACGCGGCGATTCACCGTAACGGCGACAGCGTGGGGGTGTGGACAATCGCGGATGGCGATCTGCATTTCACCCCCGTGAAACTCGGTGCCGCAGACCTTGATGGCGATGTGCAGGTACGTGAAGGGCTCAAGGATGGGGACCAGGTTGTGACCTATAGCGAAAAGGCGCTGACGGAGAACAGCCGCTTCCATGTCGTCGACCGCATCCAGGGAGTCCCGAAATGATCAGCCTTGCCGGCCGCGACATTCTCCACGCCTGGGGAAAGTTCGTTTTCACCGGCATCGGCCTGGGTCTGCTGATCGGCGTGACCCTCGTCATGGCCGGGGTGTACCGGGGCATGGTCGATGACGGCAGAGCCCTGCTCGACAACAGCGGCGCAGACCTCTGGGTGGTGCAGAAGGACACGCTCGGCCCTTACGCAGAGTCGTCCAGCCTCAACGACGACGTGTATCGCACCCTCCTTGCCATGCCAGGGGTGGCCCGCGCTGCGAACGTCACCTACCTGACCATGCAGGCACGAAAGGGTGGGCGCGATGTCCGTACCATGGTGGTCGGCATTGCACCCGGTGCAGTGGGGGGCACGCCGGGCTGGCCGCCCTATCTCGTCGCCGGGCGCCAGATCACGCGGGGTCACTACGAAGCAGTAGCCGATATCGCCACCGGCTTCCAGCTCGACGACGTACTGAAAATCCGCCGCAACCAGTACACGGTCGTGGGGCTGACACGGCGGATGGTGTCTTCCGCCGGCGACCCCATGGTATTCATTCCGCTCAAGGATGCGCAGGAAGCCCAGTTCCTCAAGGACAACGACGCCATCTGGCAGAGCCGGCGTCGCACCGAAGCCAACCCGGCCTTCAACCAGCCCGGCGTTCCGGGTTTGCTGGATGCGGTCATCGCGTCGCAGAGCACCAACGCATTCGTCAACGCGGTGCTCGTCACGCTGAAGCCAGGCCATGCGCCAGACGAGGTCGCCGAATCCATCCGGCGCTGGAAGCGTCTGACGGTCTATACCCGGGCGCAGATGGAAGGCATCCTCGTCGGCAAGCTGATCGCAACCTCGGCCAAGCAGATCGGCATGTTCCTGGTGATTCTGGCCATTGTCAGCGCTGCGATCGTGGCCTTCATCATCTACTCGCTGACGATGGACAAGATCCGCGAGATCGCGGTGTTGAAGCTCATCGGTACACGCAACAGAACGATCGCCGCAATGATCATGCAGCAGGCGCTCGCCTTGGGCGTGATTGGCTTCGTGGTCGGCAAGATCGCAGCCACGTTCTCTGCACCCCTGTTCCCCAAATACGTTCTGCTGATGCCGCTCGACTCCATCGCAGGCTTCTTCGCCGTACTCGCAATCTGCGTACTGGCCAGCATCGTCGCCATTCGCACGGCGCTGAAGGTCGATCCGGCCGAGGCCATTGGAGGATGAGATGAGCGGCAAAGGTATCCGCATCGAAGGCTTGAGAAAACGATATGGCCAAGGCGACACCGCAGTCGACGCCCTCAAGGGTGTGGACATGCAGGTGGCACCGGGTGAGGTGGTGGGGCTGATCGGCCCCTCGGGCTCCGGCAAGAGCACCCTGCTCAAGTGCCTCGGTGCGGTGATCGACCCGACTGCAGGTCGCATGACGCTGGGTGATGAAGTGATCTACGACGAACGCTGGAAAGTCCGCGATCTGCGTGCCTTGCGTCGCGACAGGATCGGTTTCGTATTCCAGGCGCCCTACCTGATTCCGTTTCTCGACGTCACGGACAACGTCGCACTGCTGCCGATGCTCGCCGGCGTCAATAACGGCGCGTCGCGGGAGAAAGCCCTTGAACTGCTGACGGCGCTCGATGTGCAACACCGGGCGCACGCCATGCCCTCGCAACTCTCCGGAGGCGAGCAACAGCGGGTTGCGATCGCGCGCGGCCTGGTCAACCGCCCCCCGGTGATCCTCGCCGATGAACCCACCGCCCCGCTGGACTCCGAGCGCGCGATGGCAGTAATCCGCATCCTCAACGACATGGCCCGGAAGTTCGAGACAGCCATCATCGTCGTCACCCATGACGAAAAGATCATCCCCACGTTCAAGCGCATCTACCACATCCGCGACGGCGTCACCCACGAGGAAGCCGGTGAAGGGCGGGGATTTGAATGAGCGACGGACTGCGTTCCGTCAGACACTCGTAACGGCTTCCCGCGACGCCCGTCGAACCACCCTGAAATCATACATTTTTGGCATACCTTCGTTGTTCGCAAGGGGAAATGATGTGCAAGGGGGTCGATTTCCATGTTGATGGCTGGCATTACATCTGGGTTGCGCCCGACGGCTACCCGGTGGCCTGCTGCCTTCAGGAGAGCAACTACAGAACCCACATGGTCCCCATGGAGGATTCGATCTACTTCTACCGGGATACCACCCGCCCTACCCTGACACCAACCAGTGAGCCTCGTTAATGGCCATGTATTCGCCATTCATCAGGATCTGACGACACCGCCCCGGAAACCACATGAACGCCAGACTCATCAGCGAAATTCTGTACCGGCACGATCCCGCGCATACCGGATGCAATGTTTGCGAGGACATGGAGGACGAATACAACAGGATCGCAGATGCAATAGCAGACATTCCTGCGGCAAGCCTCAGCTTTGAGGCATTTCGGGCGGTCATGATTGACTCATTCTTCGATGACGCCTTTGCCGACGGTGATCTTGAACGCCGCTATCGGGAAATGATCATGGAGTCTGCCGATTCGCACCGACCAATGGGAACATAGCCAAACCATGCGCCACAGGACCTGCGTGATTGAACGTCATGAAATCACGATCCTGCACAAGTCGTGCCGACACATGTCCGCCAATACGCCTATTCATATTCAATAAACTCGATAACAAGGCACCCGTAAAATAATGGCAACACTTGAACGCGCAATCACCCTTGCTGCTGAAGCTCACGCTGGACAGGTCGATAAGGCAGGACAGCCTTACATCCTCCACCCCTTGCGGGTCATGCTCAGGGTCCGCACCGACGAAGAGCGGATCGCTGCAATGCTTCATGACGTTGTCGAAGACACGCACGTCACCCTTGGAGCACTCGCGCAGGAAGGCTTTTCACAAGCCATTCTGACCGCCGTTGCGGCACTGACCAAGCTACCCGGAGAAACTCGTCTGGAGGCGGCGTCGAGGGTCGCGGTTGATTCTGTCGCTCGCACAGTCAAGCTCGCCGACAACGCAGAGAACATGGATCTGAGCCGGATCGAGAACCCGACTGAAAAGGACTTTGCAAGACTGAAGGAGTATGAAAGCGTCCGCGCCCTGCTGCTCAGCGCGACTGCGGACTAAGGCCCGATCCTGCTGAAAGACTGCTGCATACCGAAGTATCACGGGAGCACAGCGACAGCGCGAGCAGAACGCAGCAATACCTAGCGACAGTCAGGCTGCCGTGAACGAAAAAAGCCGGGAAGCACTGCTTTCAGTAGCTTTCCCGGCTTTCTCCGGATCATTCCGGACTTGTTCGTGGTGGACCGAATGAGGATCGAACTCACGACCTCCGCATTGCGAACGCGGCGCTCTCCCAGCTGAGCTATCGGCCCATCGAGCGAATATTATATGAACTCACCCGCTTGAATGGAAGCCTCGGCGTCAGGTTTCATCCTGGTCAGCACCCGAGCCGACGACGGCGCGGCCGAGGCGGTCGGCGATGGCTCGCCAGGCGTCGTCCGCCGGCAGCGCTTCGAGCAGGATGAAGTCTGCACCGCTGGCGTCGAGTTCGCGCAGACTGGCATAGAGATCGTGCCCGTAGGCGGCCGCATCAGCCGACGCTGCATGCCAGATGAAACGGGCATCATGCGGATCAGCGACGGTGCGGGCCAGCACGGCTACGCGACTGCCCTCCCCCGCCAGGGTTGCGGCCTCTTCAACGAGTTGCGCGGCGGCCAGCATTTTGAGCGGGGTTGCGGGTGCGTAGTGTGCAGCGAGGGCACCTGACACGCGCGGCGTATTCACATCGGGCCCGGCCTTCTGCGCAGCGGAACTGCCTGCATCGGCCTCACCACGCACGCGCGGCCGACGGCCAATGATGCGCGCAATGTCGTCTGCGGTGATTGCGCCGGGGCGCAGGATCTCGGGTGTGTCGCGCGAGAAGTCGAGAATGGTGGACTCAATGCCCACTGCACAGGCGCCGCCGTCGAGCACCATCGCCACCTTGTCGCCGAGCTCTTCCTGAACATGGGCGGCCGTGGTCGGACTGATGCGGCCGAAACGGTTGGCGCTTGGCGCCGCAATGCCGGAGTCGAACACCTGCAGCAGCGCAAGCGCAATTGAATGCGAGGGCACACGCAGGCCGACCGTATCCTGACCACCCGTCACTTCGTCCGGCACGCCTGCTTCGCGTTTCAGGATGAGGGTGAGCGGGCCGGGCCAGAAGGCGCGGGCCAGCGCAATCGCTTCTTTCGGAATGCTCGAGGCCCAACGCGTCATGTGGCTGGCATCGGGCAGATGAACGATCAGCGGATGATCGGCCGGGCGCCCCTTTGCCGCAAAAATTCTTGCGACCGCTTCAGGGTTGAGCGCATCCGCCCCCAGCCCGTAGACGGTTTCGGTCGGCATGCCGACGATGTCGCCTGCACGCAGCAAATCGGCCGCGCGCTGAATGGCAGTGAGCGTGGGCGGCTCGATGAGGCCACGCGCCGGGGCAGGCGCGGCGTTCGGTGCGCTCATTCGTCGCTGATGCCGATGGCTGCACGGGCCTGCAACGCGAGCTCGAGCACCTGATCGCCATTGTCGCCGGTCACGGTGAAGTGCCCCATCTTGCGACCGGGACGCGCGTGGTGCTTGCCGTACAGATGCAGGCGCAGGCCGGGCACGGCATGCAGCACAGACCAGTCGGGCTCGCGATAGCTGCCGTGACCTTTGAAGTCCTCGTACCAGAGTTCGCCAAGCAGATTGACCATCACCGCAATCGAATGCTGGCGCGGACGGGCGAGCGGCAGACCGCACAGCGCCCTCACCTGCTGTTCGTACTGGCTGGCGTCACAGGCGTCGATGGTGTGGTGACCGCTGTTGTGCGGGCGCGGCGCCATCTCGTTTACAAACAGTTCGCCGCCGCAGACGAAGAACTCGACCCCGAGGGTGCCGATATAGCCCAGTTTGCCCGCCAGACGCTCGGCGATGTCCTGCGCGCGCAACTGTACGGCCTCGGTGACAAAGGGCGAAGCCTGAGCCGGGGCAACGGTGATGTCGAGGATGCCGTTGCGATGGCGGTTCTCGCCCGCTGCAAAACAGCACACTGTGCCGGCCTCGTCGCGAGCGAGCACCACCGACACTTCGTAATCGAGCTTGAGCATCTTCTCCAGCACACAGGGCTCGCCCTTGAAGTGCTGAAATGCGGCAAGCGCCTCGTCCCGGCTGGCAACGCGCGCCTGGCCCTTGCCGTCGTAACCGAAGCGGGCAATCTTGAGCACCGCCGGAAACAGCTCGTCTGCGGCGCCGCGAAGATCGTCCTCGCAGCGGATGATGGCGAAGGGGCCGTGCGGCACTTCATTCTCCGCCAGAAACGACTTCTCGGCGATACGGTTCTGACACACCGCCACTGCACTTGCAGACGGATGTACGGGGATGAACTTTGCGAGGTAATCCAGCGTATCCGCAGGGACGTTCTCGAACTCGGTGGTCACGGCCGCGCATTCGGCGGCCATCGCATCGAGTGCCACATAGTCGTCGTAGGCAGCCACCAGGTGATGATCGGCGAGCAAACCCGCAGGGCTGTGCGGATCCGGGTCGAGCACCCAGACCTTGTAGCCCATTTCATGGGCAGCCGAAACGAAAAAGCGGCCAAGCTGGCCGCCGCCGAGCATGCCTAGGGTGGCGGGCGGAAGAATCATGATGTGCGCCTTTCAGTCCAGCTTCATGTCCAGCACCGACTGCGTCTGACGGGCGCGGAAGGCGTCGAGTTTTTCGGCCAGGGCGGCGTCGTTGTTGGCCAGCAGCGCAATGGCGAACAGGCCGGCGTTGGCTGCGCCTGCTTCACCAATGGCGAAGGTCGCGACCGGAATGCCCTTGGGCATCTGCACGATGGAGAGCAGCGAGTCCTTGCCTGACAGCGCCTTCGACTGCACCGGCACACCGAGCACCGGCAGCGTGGTCTTGGCAGCAACCATGCCCGGCAGATGGGCTGCGCCGCCGGCCCCGGCGATGATCGCCTTCAGGCCACGACCGCGCGCGCTTTCGGCATACTCGAACATGAGATCGGGCGTGCGGTGGGCGGAGACAACCCGTGCCTCGTAGGGCACACCGAACTCTTCCAGCATCCGTGCAGCAGCCTGCATGGTGGGCCAATCGGAGTTGGAGCCCATGATGATGCCGACGACCGGCTGCATATCACTCATTATCTTGTCCTTGAAACTTACTTGCCCGCGGCGCGAGCGGCGCGGTCCGCGGAAATCACGGTGTTTTCGAGCAGCATGGTGATGGTCATCGGCCCCACACCGCCGGGCACCGGGGTGATGAGACCGGCAACATCCTTCGACGATTCGAAGTCGACGTCACCGCACAGCTTGCCGTCCGGCAGACGGTTGATGCCGACGTCGATCACCGTTGCACCCGGCTTGATCATGTCGCCGGTAACGAAACGTGGCTTGCCGATGGCCGCCACCAGGATGTCGGCGCGGCGGGTATGGAAGAGCAGATCGCGCGTTTTCGAGTGGCACACGGTGACCGTTGCACCGGCGTTGGTCAGCAGCATCGCCATCGGCTTGCCGACGATATTGGAACGACCAATGACCACGGCCTCGGCGCCTGCAAGCGCCACGCCCTCGGCTTCGAACATCTTCATCACGCCGTGCGGCGTACAGGGCAGGAAGGCTTCCTGGTTCTGCGACAGGCGGCCGACGTTCTCGGCGTGAAAGCCATCGACGTCCTTGGTCACGCTGATCGCTTCGAGCACGGCGGCTTCGTCGAACTGCGGCGGCAGCGGCAGCTGCACCAGGATGCCATGCACAGCGGGGTCGGCGTTGAGCTCGGCAAGCTTGGCCATGACCTCGGCCGGCGCGACATCGGCCGCGTAATCGAGCCGCAGCGAGCGGATGCCGGCTTTCTCGCAGGCCGACACCTTGTTGCGCACATACACTGCGGAAGCGGGGTTCTCACCCACCAGGATGACCGCCAGACAGGGTTGCACACCGCGCGCGGTCAGTGCAGCAGCGCGTTCGGCAATTTCGCCGCGTACCCGGGCCGAAAGGGCGTTGCCATCAATAATGCGAGCGGTCATCGCTGGAGCCTCGAAAAAGCTCGTAATTTTAGCAGCATCGACGCGTGCTGCGAGACGCGAGGCGAAATCTGCTCCGATTCCGATCCCGCAGACGCGCTGAAGCGCCCCGCCGGTGCTCAGTCGGGCTCAGACAGATCCGGGCACTTAAGACCGATCCGGGTGACACGTCCGGCGTCGTCCATGTCGCGCACGGTAAGCAGAAAACTGCCGATACGAACACGGTCGCCAACGACGACGCGTCGTCCGAGCCGATGCAGCATCAGGTCGCGAAGCGCAAGCGAGGCTTCTCCCGCCTCGATCTCGAAACCATAGGCCTGGGCAAGGTCGACCGCCGGGCAGTCGGGATCGACCACGAACTCTCCGAAAAAGCGCGCGTTGGCAGACAGTTCGTTGGATGCGCCCGCATTGAACGTGCTGGCAAGAGGCTCGGCGTAGGCGTCGGCCGCCGCGAACCAGACGGCATCGCCCGCCTGCAAGCGCGTATCGCGCTGCAAGGCCTGCAAACGGCCACGGCGCACCAGCGACACGCAGCGTACCGACAGCTCGCCATGCGCTGCCGCGATATCGTCCGGATGCACGCCCTCCGCACGGGAGCCCGCCGCAACGCGGTATTCCAGCAGATCGAGCGAGGCCTTGTCGCCGACCCAGACCTCACGCCGATCGAAAGGCTCGTCGCGCGCCGGCACCTCAACCTTCAGCCAGCGCGCCGCGATCGGCACGGTCGCACCCTGCACCAGCAAGGACACCAGCACCACCGCGAAAGCCACATCGAACAGCAGGCGCGAGTCGGGGATGCCCATCATCACCGGCACGATGGCCAGCACGATCGGCACCGCACCCCGCAGCCCGACCCAGGAGATGTACGCGAGTTCGCGCGGCCGGTAACGAAAGGGCAAGAGCCCGGTCAGCACGGCCAGCGGACGGGCAACGAGCATCAGAAACACGGCCATCAGCAGCGCCTGCGGCCCGTGCGTGAGCAGCTGCGACGGCGTCACCAGCAGCCCCAGCACGAGGAACATGCCGGCCTGAGCCAGCCACGCCAGCCCGTCCATGACGCGCAGCACGTGTTCGGTGGCATGACAGCGGCGGTTGCCCACGACGAGGCCGGCAATGTACACCGCGAGGAAGCCGCTGCCGTCGATGAGATTGCAGGCGGCAAAGATCATCAGCCCGCCGGATACGATCAGCAGTGCATAGAGCCCTTCGGCCAGCTTCAGCTTGACCAGCAGGCGCGCCAGCACGAGTCCGCCGACGAGGCCGAGCACGCCCCCGATGACAAGCTGCGACACCAGCATGAGGGCAAACCGTCCGGCGCTGGCCTGCTCGGGCATCAGCAACATTTCCACCAGCGCAGTCACCAGCAGGATGGCCATCGGATCGTTGGCGCCGGACTCGATCTCGAGCGTGGCCTTGACCCGCTCGTTGAGGCGCACGCCACTGTTGCGCAACAGCGCAAACACGGCTGCAGCGTCGGTGGAGCCCACAATCGCGGCCAGCAACATGCCGAGCCGCCAGTCGACATCGAGCAGCCAGGTGGCAAACAGGCCCAGCAGCAATGCTGTGCCGACAACCCCCCAGGTCGCAAGCACCGCCGCCGGCCACAGCGCGACCCGAAAGCTCGAGATGCGGGTGCGCAGTCCGCCGTCGAGCAGGATCACGGCGAGGGCAAGGTGTCCGACCAGCGTGGCCATGCTGAAGTCGTCGAAGCGAATGCCGCCCGGCCCGTCCTCCCCGGCAAGCATGCCGACAACAAGAAACAGCAACAGCAGCGGCAGGCCAAGACGTGCAGACACGGTGCTGGCCAGCACACTAATGAATAGCAGGACGCCTGCGAGAAGAAAGAGTGCGTTGAGGGCGGTCATGGACGAAATGCGGGTGGCAGGCGGTGCACAGTATATGCACCTGACACTGCTTCGTCCGTTCCCGTGCCAAACGGTTCAGCGCGAGGTGCCGCCCGGCTCCACGGTCACGACGTTCTGCACCAGTTCGGCCAGCGAATGCGCGCCCATTTTTTCCATGACACGGGCGCGGTGCACTTCCACCGTCTTGATGCTGATGCCGAGGACATCGGCGATCTGCTTGTTGAGTTTGCCGACGATGATGAGATCGAGGACCTCGCGCTCACGCTGGGTGAGGTGCTCAAGGCGCCGCGCGGTATCCGCTTCCTGCCTGCGCTGCGAGCGGCTCGACCGCTCCTGCTCCAGACACTGCTCGATGAGTCGCAGCATGTCCTGGTCGCCGAAGGGTTTCTCGATGAAATCGACCGCGCCCTTCTTGAGCACGGATACCGCCATCGGCACATCGCCATGACCGGTGATGAAGATGACCGGCAGCGTGCAGCGCCGGCGGCCGAGCTCTTCGAACAGCTCCAGCCCACTCATGCCCGGCATGCGCACGTCAAGCACGAGACAGCCCGACATCTGTTCGCCATAGGCGGAGAGAAACTCTTCCGCCGACTCGAACGCCGATACCGCGTAACCGCTGGACTCAAGCATCCAGACAAGGGAGTCGCGCAAGGCGTCGTCGTCGTCGACGATGTAAATCTGTTGATCAGGCGCGGCGTGCGACTCGCTCACTTGCGGCCTCCGTGGGCAGGGTAAAGGAGAATATGGTACCTCCTTCCGGGTTCACGTCGACAATCAGGCGACCATCATGAAACTCGATGATGGAGCGACAGATATTGAGCCCCATGCCCATGCCTTCGGCCTTGGTTGTATAGAACGGTGTAAACAGCTTCGCCCGGTCCTCTTCGCTGATGCCGTGGCCACGATCAATGACCGCGACCTCGACCGAATGCGGGCCGAAATCGCGCGCCCGGACGACCAGGGTGCGCTCTTCGGGCAGCACGTCCTTCATGGCCTCGAGCCCGTTGCGCACCAGGTTCAGCACCACCTGCTCGATCATGATGCGGTCGGCGAACACCGCCGGCAGATCCGGGGCGACCTCGACCTCGAGCCGGATGCCGAGGCGACGCGAGTCGATTTCGGCAAAACCGATCGCATCGTCGAGCACATCCGAGATCTGCACCGCGCTGCGGCGCGGCTCGCTCTTGCGCACGAACTCGCGGATGCGGCGGATGATCTTGCCCGCGCGCTCGGCCTGGAAGCTCGCCTTCTGCATTGCCGCCAGCAGGTCCTCGGGCTTGCTGCTGCCTGATTGCATGCGGGTGACGCAGCCCGCGCAGTAGTTGGCAATCGCGGCCAGCGGCTGATTGAGCTCGTGCGCCAGGGTTGAAGCCATTTCGCCCATGGTGATGAGGCGCGCAGTGCGTTCGAGGCGCTCTTCCTGCTGCCGCGAGATCTCGGCCGTCTGTTTGCGGTCGGTGATGTCGGTGGCGATCCCCATGCGCACCACACGACCGTCCACCCAGCGCGTAGCGTGCTCGCGCACGTGATACCAGCGCCCCGACAGAGGGTGCTGCAACTCGCCATCGAAGAGTTCGCGCGGCAGGTCGCCAACGGTCAGGCTGCGCGGGTCGACACGGTAATCGCCGCGCTCCGGCTGCGGCACCGCCACACCGCGCACGGTGCGCCCGACCGCATCGAAGCCGTGAATGGCCTTGAAGGCACGATTGGCAAAAAGGATTTCGTCGGTGCGTGCATCGGACACGAACACCGCAGCGTCCAGACCGTCGAGCACGGCCTCGAAACGTTCATGCGCCGCCTCCAGCGCGGCACGCACCCGCTTGGGCTCGGTGATGTCGGTCACCGAGGCCATCCAGCCGGTCTGGTGTCCAGCCAGATCGATCAGCGGCGACAGATAGAAGCGGGCATCGAGGCGCTCGCCATTCTTGCGCCTGATCCGCATCTCGAAGCCGCTTGCCGGCGCACGCCCGGCAAGGGTCAGCTCAAGGTTGCGTGAGCAGGTTTCGATTTCCTCCGACGGCCAGTACGGGAACGGCGCCTTGGCCCCGATCAGCTCACCCTCTTCGAACCCCACCATGCGACAGAAGGCGGAGTTCACATACATGATGCGTCCGGTGAGATCGATGGCCCGCAGGCCGGTGATGACCGAATCCTCCATCGCCTTGCGGAAGGCGGACTCGGCGCGCAGCGCCTCTTCTGCGGCCTTGCGCCCGGTAATGTCGTGCGCCACCGCGTACACCAGCTTCTCGGTCCGGACCGGGTTGATGCTCCACACCAGCCACTTGTAACTGCCATCGGCGCACAGACAGCGATTCTCGTATTTCACCGTCTGTCCGGACGCAAGCAGGCGCAATTGCTCAAGGGTGGCCGCAACCTCCTCGCGGTGGACGATGTCGAGCATCGGCGTACCGGGCAGCTCGGCCGGCGGATAACCAAGAATGCGCTCGAAGGCCGGATTGCAGCGCTTGAACGTACCGTCAAGGCCGACCACGCACAGCATGTCGAGCGACAGATTGAACAGGCGGTCGCGCTCCTTCTCGACCTGAACCCGACGCTGCACATGAGTACGCAGCATCCACAGGCTCCAGAACACGGTGATCGACAGCCCGACGATCAGGATTGTCGGCAGCGACTGGGGCAGTTCGCCAGTGGTGCGAAAGGCCGTTGCGCGCAGGACCAGGCCGTTCCCGGGCGGATCGAGCGGAATCTCGAAGGCGACGCTTTCATCGAGATCCTTGAGCATGGAATTGACCGCGAGGGTTTCGCCGCGCACGTTCTGCAGCGCGAGGCGGTACTTCTCGGCAAACCAGCCGGGCACCAGGTGGCGGACGATGCGCTCGATCGAGTACACACCGACGATGACGCCACGAAACTCGCGCCCCCTCCGGATCGGCACGTACACCTCAAGCACCGTCACCCCGCGCGGCGTCATGTAGGCCTCGCCGTAGGTGATGCGGCCTTCGTCGCGGGCACGATGGAATACGCCGGACTGAAGCACCGACAGCGACTCGCCCGACAGCCAGTCAGTCGTATCAAAAGGGGCGGACCAGCGCACAACGCTGTCATCGCCCACCCAGACGATGTTGACCAGCTCGCCATTATTGGCAATGTGCTGGTTGGCCCTGAGCTGGAACGCGTCGGAGTCGAGCGCCTCCGCCGACAGGTCTCGCGCAAGCTGCCCCAGAAACTCTTCCGTACCCTGCATGTGCAGGCGCATCGTCTGCTCGGCCCACTGCACGTCGCGCGCCACTGCGTTGCGCTGGGTCTCGAGTTCGCGCGTCTGCAACAGGCCAACCAGCGCCAGCATCGACAGGGCGAATACGACCATCGCGATATAGGGCGCGGTCCAATACCAACGACTTGGTTCGAACTGAGAGGGATCGTCGGTTTCGGTCATGATGCGGGCGAAGGGTACCGCTTGGCTGAGGATGGAGGAATAGCATGGCACCCGGAAACTGCCGGCTGACCCATTGTTGCTGCGCGGCCCGGGCATGTGGCATCGGGTATTACCCCTAGCAACGAAGCATTAAATAACTGCTGCTTGGGGTTTCCGCCAATTTTTTGTCATTGCGCATCGACACACAATGCGTGAATGCCCCTATGCACGATTTTCAAACCACTGCTCGTCGCAGTCGCCGCCATGATCATGACGCTCACTGCCGGGGCACAGCAGTCTGCCGTCTCGAACAACCCGATCAAGATTGGTGTCTCCGGCCCGTTCACTGGCGGGTCGGCCCCGATGGGGATCTCGATGCGCGAAGGCATCCGGATCGCAGCCGCGGAGATCAACGCAGCGGGTGGTCTGCTTGGCCGCCCGATTGAACTGGTCGAGCGCGACGACGAGGCACGCAACGAGCGCGGCGCGAATGTCGTGCAGGAACTGCTCAACAAGGAAGGCGTGGTCGCCGGCCTCGGCATCGTCAACACTGGCGTCGCCCTTGCGAGCCAGCGCTACTACCAGCTCGCGCGCGTTCCGGTTATCACCTCGGTGGCAACCGGCTCCCTGGTCACGAAGCAGTTTCACCCACCCGAGTTCGTCGACAACTACGTCTTCAGGGTATCGGCCAACGACACCCTGCAGGCCGCCATGATCGTGGAAGAAGCCGTCGATCGCCGCGGCTTCCGGCGCGTGGCCATCTTTCACGACGCCACGAACTACGGTGTGCTCGGTCGCGAAGACCTCGAGGCTGCACTCGACCGGCGCGGGATGCGTCCACAGCTGGTCGAGCGCTTTCAGCTGCGTCAGGCCGACATGACCCAGGCCCTGGTGCGAGCCCGGCAGGCAGGCGTGGATGCGATCCTCACCTATGGCATCGGCCCCGAGCTGGCGCAGATTGCAAACGGCATGGCGCGCCTGCAGTGGAAAGTGCCCCTGATCGGCAGCTGGACGCTGGCCATGTCCAACTTCATAGACAACGCCGGCCCCAACGCCGAAGGCGCACGCATGCCGCAGACCTTCATCCAGGAGCCGAACTCACCTCGGCGCAAGAGCTTTCTCGATGCGTGGCAGGCACTGACCGGAACCGAGCGAATTCCCGTTCCACCTGCGGCCGCACAGGGTTATGATTCCGCCCTGCTGCTCGCTGCCGCCATTCGTCAGGCAGGCACAACCGAAGGTGACCGTATCCGGGACGCACTGGAGAACCTCCAGACCCGGGTGGAGGGCGTGATCATGGACTATGAACGACCGTTCTCCAGGAACAACCACGAAACCATCGCCGCGACCGGTCAGATCTTCATGGGCGAAGTGCGCGGTGGCAAGGTGGTCTTTGCATACGAAGAAGACCGTTTGCGAGCGGTTCGCAGATGACGCAGTTGGCAAACGCTTTCCCGATCGGCCGGGGGATCTCTCCCTCCCTCCCTCACCCCCGGCCGATTTTTTTCCGTAAGTTCCAGTCGACAGGGCTCGCGCTGCAGTGCGCGAGCCCTGTTTCATTTGCGCGCCGGCGTTCGCGAAACGCAGTGTTTCGCGCGGCCGACGCCTGGCATGGAGGGACCAGCTTTTGATCTGAGCGGCGAAAAATGCGTATGAGGTTTTCAAGATAGATATTGCACGATGCGAAACAACGTTTTATAGTTCGAAACGTTGAGCAAGCGAGCCACGGTTCGTGCGCGCACGATTTACGAACGCAACCGCTCGTAATGGGCGGAATCTGCCAAACAGCAGTCATGAGGAGACAAGCCATGGGAACAAACAACGTCCTTCTGCAGCCCGACCCGGACACTCAGGAAACGCAGGAATGGCTCGAGGCAATTGCCGCAGTCATTGAGAACGAAGGCCCCGAACGCGCCCATTACCTGATCGAAAAGCTCATCGACAGCGCACGTGAGGAAGGCATCAACCTGCCCTACTCCGCAACCACCCAGTACATCAACACGATTCCGGCCGATCAGCAGCCCAAGTATCCGGGCGATCCGGACATGGAGATCAAGCTTCACTCCTACATCCGCTGGAACGCCATGGCGATGGTGGTGCGTGCCAACAAGCACACCAACGTCGGTGGCCACATCTCCTCATTCGCTTCATCCGCTGCCCTCTACGACGTGGGCTTTTCGCATTTCTGGAAAGCGACGGACCACGAATCCGGCGGCGACATGATTTTCTTCCAGGGCCACTCGGTCCCCGGCGTCTACGCCCGTGCCTACATGCTCGGCCGCCTGACCGACAGCCAGCTCGACGGCTATCGTCAGGAAGTCGACGGCACCGGCATTTCGTCCTATCCGCACCCGTGGCTGATGCCGGATTTCTGGCAGTTCCCGACGGTCTCGATGGGCCTCGGCCCCCTGTGCGCCATCTACGCCGCACGCTTCACGAAGTACATGGCCAGCCGTGGCCTGATCGACGCCAAGAAGGCCGAAGAGCGCAAGGTGTGGGCATTCCTCGGCGACGGTGAGACTGACGAAGTCGAATCCCTCGGCGCCATCGGCATGGCCGCGCGCGAGAAGCTCGACAACCTGATCTTCGTCATCAACTGCAACCTGCAGCGTCTGGACGGCCCGGTGCGCGGCAACGGCAAGATCATCCAGGAACTCGAAGGCGAGTTCCGCGGCGCTGGCTGGAACGTCATCAAGCTGGTGTGGGGCACCCACTGGGATACCCTGTTCGAGCGCGACAAGACCGGCATCCTCAAGAAGCGCATGATGGAGCTGTGCGACGGCGAATATCAGACCTTCAAGGCCAAGGACGGCGCCTATGTGCGCGAGCACTTCTTCAACACGCCTGAGCTGAAGGCACTGGTTGCCGACTGGACAGACGACGACGTGTGGCAGCTGAATCGCGGCGGTCACGACCTGTTCAAGATCTTTGCCGCCTACGATGCAGCCGTAAAGCACAAGGGCCAGCCGACCCTGATCCTGGCGAAGACCATCAAGGGCTTTGGTCTGGGCCAGTCCGGCGAGGCGATGAACATCGCCCACAACACCAAGAAGCTCGACGTAGAATCGATCAAGCGCTTCCGCGACCGCTTCGGCCTGCCGGTGTCCGACGACAAGGTTGCCGACCTGCCCTATCTGAAGTTCGACGAGGACTCGGCCGAGTACAAGTACATGCGCGAACGCCGCATGGAACTGGGCGGCTTCCTGCCCAGCCGCCGGACCAAGGCCGAAGCCCTGCAGGTCCCCAGCCTCGACGCTTTTGCCGCGCTGCTCAAGCCATCCGGTGAAGGTCGCGAACTGTCGACCACCATGATCATGGTGCGCATCATGAACACCCTGCTCAAGGACAAGCAGATCGGCAAGAACATCGTGCCGATCGTGCCCGACGAGAGCCGCACCTTCGGTATGGAAGGCATGTTCCGCCAGTACGGCATCTGGAACCAGGAAGGTCAGAAGTACGTTCCGGAAGACCATGACCAGCTGATGTTCTACAAGGAATCGGTCACTGGCCAGGTGCTGCAGGAAGGCATCAACGAGGCCGGCTCGATGGCTGACTGGATCGCCGCAGCCACCGCCTACTCGGTGCATGGCGTGCAGATGGTTCCGTTCTACATCTGCTACTCGATGTTCGGCCTGCAGCGCACCATGGACATGTGCTGGGCGGCTGCCGACCAGCGTTCGCGCGGCTTCCTGATCGGCGGCACCGCCGGTCGCACCACGCTGAACGGCGAAGGCCTGCAGCACGAAGACGGCCACAGCCAGATTCTTGCCAATGTCATCCCCAACTGCGTCAGCTACGACCCGACCTTCCAGTACGAGCTTGCAGTCATCGTGCAGGACGGCATGCGCCGCATGTTCGCCGAGCAGGAAGATGTGTACTACTACATCACGGTGATGAACGAGAACTACGAGCACCCGGAACTGCCGGCGGGCTCCGAAGCCGACATCATCAAGGGGATGTACGCATTCAGGAAGGGCGCCGAAGGCAATGGCCCGCGTGTGCAACTGCTGGGCTCCGGCACCATCTTCAACGAAGTCATTGCCGCAGCCGATCTGCTCAAGAACGACTGGGGCGTGGATGCGGACATCTGGGGCTGCCCGAGCTTCAACGAACTGGCCCGCGACGGTCAGGCCGCTGCGCGCTGGAACCTGCTCCACCCACTGGAGGCACCGAAGCTCTCGCACGTCGAACAGAAACTTGCCGACGCCAAGGGCCCGGTCGTTGCCGCAACCGACTACATCAAACTGTTCGCCGAGCAGATCCGTCCCTTCGTGAAGAGCAGCTACATCACGCTGGGCACCGACGGCTTTGGCCGCTCCGACACCCGCGAGAAGCTGCGTCACTTCTTCGAAGTGGATCGTCGCTGGGTCACGCTGGCTGCATTGAAGGCACTGGCAGACGAAGGCAGCATCGAACGCGAGAAGGTTGCGGCCGCACTGGTCAAGTACAACCTTGACCCGTCCAAGCCGAACCCGATGTCCGTCTGAGCGCCGAAGGAGACAAGAAGATGAGCCAACTGATTGAAGTCAAGGTTCCGGATATCGGCGATTTCTCCGATGTACCGGTGATTGAACTGTTTGTGAAGGTCGGCGACACCATCAAGGTGGACGACTCGATCGCAACGCTGGAATCCGACAAGGCAACGATGGATGTGCCGTCGTCGGCGGCCGGCGTGGTCAAGGAAGTGCTGATCAACCTCGGTGACAAGGTCTCCCAAGGCACGCTGATGATCAAGGTCGAAGCCGCAGGTGATTCTGCAGCGGCAGCCCCTGCTGCTGCACCCGCACCGGCCGCCGCGCCGGCGCCAGCTGCAGCAGCAGCGCCGGCAGCGCCGCCTGCTGCCGGTGGCGGCATTGTCGAAGTCAAGGTGCCGGACATCGGCGATTTCGACGAAGTGCCCGTAATCGAGCTCTACGTGAAGGCTGGCGACACGATCAAGGTCGACGACGCCATCGCCACCCTCGAGTCTGACAAGGCAACGATGGACGTGCCTTCGTCGGTTGCCGGCGTGATCAAGGAGGTTCTGGTCAATCTCGGCGACAAGGTGTCCGAAGGCTCCGTGCTGATCAAGGTGGAAGCGGCCGGTGCCGCTGCCGCAAGCGCGCCGGCACCGGCGGCCAGTGCGCCCGCCCCCGCCCCCGCTGCCGCACCTGCACCCGCCGCTGCGCCCGCCCCGGTAGCAGCGCCGGCACCAGCTGCTGCGGCCTCCGCACCAAGCGCAGTCAAGCTTGGCGGAAAAGTGCACGCCAGCCCTTCGGTACGCGCATATAGCCGGGAACTGGGCGTAGACCTGTCGACCGTAAAGGGTTCAGGCCCGAAGAACCGCATCCTGAAAGAAGACGTCACCGCCTTCATCAAGGGCGCGATGAGCAGCGGCGTGGTTCCGGGCAAGACGCCGCCTGCAGCGGCCGGCGGCAGCCTGGGTGGCGGCCTCGACCTGCTGCCGTGGCCGAAGGTCGATTTCGCCAAGTTCGGCGAAGTTGAAGTCAAGCCGATGTCGCGCATCAAGAAGATCTCCGGTCAGAACCTCGCCCGCAACTGGGCCATGATTCCTGCGGTCACCTATCACGAAGATGCCGACATCACCGACCTCGAAGCATTCCGTGTGCAGATGAACAAGGAATACGAGAAGTCCGGCAAGAAGCTCACCATGCTCGCCTTCATCATCAAGGCCTCGGTGCGTGCGCTGCAGGAGTTCCCGGAGTTCAACACCAGTCTCGACGGCGACAACCTGGTGTACAAGAAGTACTTCAACATCGCCTTCGCGGCAGATACCCCGAACGGTCTGGTCGTGCCGGTTGTGAAGGAAGCCGACAAGAAGAGCGTGTTCGAGATCGCTGCCGAAACCGGCGCGCTGGCCAAGAAGGCACGTGATGGCAAGCTCGGCCCGGCAGACATGTCCGGTGCCTGCTTCACCATCTCGTCGCTGGGCGGCATTGGTGGCACCTACTTCGCACCCATCGTCAATGCGCCTGAAGTCGCCATTCTCGGCGTGAACAAGTCGGCGATGAAGCCGGTGTGGGACGGCAAGCAGTTCGTGCCGCGCCTCACGCTGCCGATGTCGCTGACGGCCGACCACCGTGTCATCGACGGCGCACTGGCAACCCGTTTCAACGTCTATCTTGCTCAAATGCTGGCCGACTTCCGTCGGGTCATGCTGTAAGGGGGCCACGTCATGAGTCAAATCGTTGAAGTAAAGGTCCCGGACATTGGCGACTTCGATACCGTTCCGATCATCGAACTGTTCGTTAAGGTCGGCGACAGCATCCAGGTCGACGAGGCCATCTGCACGCTTGAGTCCGACAAGGCCACGATGGATGTACCGTCCGAGGTGGCTGGCGTAGTGAAGGAAGTTCTCGTCGCCCTCGGCGACAAGGTCGGCGAAGGCGCAGTGCTGCTGAAAGTCGAGACGGCCGGCGCAAGCGCCGCTGCACCGACTGCAGCACAGGCTCCTGCAGCACCGGCCCCGGCCGCCGCACCTGCGGCAGCACCGTCCGCCGCGCCGGCCGCCGCCAGTCATGGCGGCACGGCCGACATCGAGTGCGACATGCTCGTCCTCGGCGCCGGCCCCGGCGGTTACTCCGCCGCATTCCGCGCGGCGGACCTCGGTCTGAAGACGGTCATCGTCGAGCGCTACCCGAGTCTGGGCGGAGTGTGCCTGAACGTCGGCTGCATCCCCTCCAAGGCACTGCTGCATGTTGCCGAAGTCATGGATGAGGCCTCTCATGTCAGCACCGCTGGCATCAGCTTTGCCAAGCCCACGGTCGACGTCGACGCGCTGCGCAAGCACAAGGATGGCGTGATCGGCAAGCTGACCGGCGGTCTCGCCGGCATGGCCAAGGCGCGCAAGGTCGAGATCGTGCGCGGCTACGGCAGCTTCCTCGACCCCAATCACGTCGAAGTCGAAGTCACCTCCGGCACGGCTCAGGACAAGACCGGCGACAAGAAGGTCATCCGTTTCAAGCAGTGCATCATTGCAGCAGGCTCGGCTGCAGTGCATCTGCCCTTCATCCCGCGCGACCCGCGCATCGTCGACTCTACCGGCGCGCTGGAACTCCGTCAGGTGCCCGAGAAGATGCTGGTCATCGGGGGCGGCATCATTGGCCTTGAAATGGCCACGGTGTACTCCTCGCTCGGTAGTCGCATCGATGTGGTCGAGATGCTCGACGGCCTGATGCAGGGGCCGGATCGCGACGCAGTCAAGGTATGGGAAAAGCAGAACGCCCATCGCTTCGACAAGGTCATGCTGAAGACCAAGACGGTCGGCGTAGAAGCGAAGGATGACGGCCTGTATGTCACCTTTGAAGGTGAAGGCGCACCGACTGAGCCGGTCAAGTACGACATGATCCTGCAGTCGGCCGGCCGCTCACCCAACGGCAAGAAGATTGCTGCTGACAAGGCGGGCGTGATCGTTGGCGAACGCGGATTCATTTCGGTCGATGCACAGATGCGGACCAACGTGCCGCATATCTTCGCCATCGGCGACATCGTCGGTCAGCCCATGCTTGCTCACAAGGCAGTACATGAGGCTCACGTCGCCGCAGAAGTCGCGGCAGGTCACAAGTCAGCCTTTGACGCCACCGTGATTCCCGGCGTCGCGTACACCCATCCTGAAGTCGCATGGGTCGGATACACCGAAGCCCAGGCCAAGGCCGAAGGCAAGAAGGTCGAAACCGCCAAGTTCCCGTGGGCAGCGAGCGGCCGCGCGATCGCCAACGGTGCCGACTACGGCTTCACCAAGCTGATCTTCGACGCTGAATCCCATCGCGTGATCGGCGGCACGATCGTCGGCCCAAGCGCCGGCGACATGATCGGCGAAGTGTGTCTGGCAATCGAAATGGGCGCCGACGCGGTCGACATCGGCAAGACCATCCACCCTCACCCGACCCTGGGGGAAACGGTGGGAATGGCAGCCGAAGTGGCGCACGGAAGCTGCACCGACCTGCCACCGATGCGCAAGAAGTGACCGCGTCGGACAGTAAGTAACGGTGAAACAGAGAATGGCGGCCTGCGGGTCGCCATTTTTTTGGTTCGATCTTAGAGAGAGGTATCAGTCGGACCGGGAATGCCGCTTCTTCGCAAATCAAGGCCTGGAGGAACTTCGGCTCACGCACCGAGCAGACATCGCAGCTGCACGACGTCGCCGCCGAGCGCTTCTTTCTGTTGCTAACGCGGGAGCGCCATCAACCGTCGGATCTGCAGGCCCCAGCGCGAATGCGGGGGACGAGGTATGCCTTCTATTACAGCCCGCTTTTCTCCAATTCTCCGCGCCTACACGGTTTCCGATCAATGCTCGTCAGTGGCGTTTGAACAGCGGTACGGTGTCGCAATGCAGGACCGTCTACTCAATCCAAGGGACTCGTTTCTCGAGTTGCAGCGCTGGGTGCCGTAGACAGCAGAAACCCCGCTGAGGGTTTGC
>NZ_JBYEXN010000027.1:0-53699 GCF_057621855.1 Parazoarcus sp. PS-13 R2A | reverse complement strand
CGGGGACAACGACGCGGAACTGAAAACCGTGGGGGGTACGGTAGGTTCCTTGGGGGAGTGCAGGCATTTCGGGCTCCGTAGCCCACCAGCTCCGTCGTTTTGTACCAGTGTTATGTACTAGTGTTTTGTACCGCTTTAACCCCATAAAGCCTTGAAAACCAAGGAAATCAGGACGTTAAAGGAAAATGACGGAGAGGGTGAGATGCTTCAGGATCACCAAAAACCCCATATATAAATCAATAGCTTACTTAACAACCTCGATGCCTTGTAACACCAACTTGTAACACCAGCAGCGCACGATTACTGACACAGGCCCACAGGCCTTTCAAGCGGGCCTGTTTGCTTGTCCAAACGTCAGATAGAAACAAGGTGTGGGACAAATTGATGTGCGCAGAGCGATAACGGCCACCTCCGCGAACGACGACACAGTTCGTCACCCGCATTAGAATCGTGTCCAATCAGATTAGGATCAGTCGAGCCTGAACTTGCAAGCGCTCGAACACGAGACGACGCCAAGGAGCGGATGTGATAAAGCGCATGGATCACTTCACGATCGTCACAGATCAACTCGACAACACGCACCGCTTCTACACTGAGCTACTCGGACTGGAAGAAGGCCCGCGCCCCCCCTTCCCGGTGCCTGGTTACTGGCTTTACGCGGGCAAGCAAGCCGTGTTGCACGTCGTTGGCGTCGACCAGATGCCTGAGCCGCGGCGCGGTGCGCTTGATCATATGGCATTTCATGCCGAGGGGTTTTCAAAGACGCTGGACCGCCTTGACCACTCAGATACTCCATACCGAATTATCCGTGCGCCTGGCGACGTCCGCACTTGGCAGGTGTTTATGTTCGACCCCAACGGCGTCGAGGTTGAACTCGATTTCGAAGCGACCGAGCGCGCACCTGCTGACTGGAAAGTGCGCGGTCGCGTCACAGCTTCGGGCGCAGATACAAGCTAGATCAGGCCTTCGTAGGAGCCGCCGTCGATCTGCAGATTCTGCCCGCAAATATAGGAAGCCTGAACGGAGCATAGAAAGGCGCAGGCGGCCGCAAACTCCTCAGGTCGGCCGAAACGACCTGCTGCAACGGGTCGCAGCATCTCGGCACGCGCCTCTTCGAGACCAGTTCCCTTCGCACGCGCCAGCGTGTCGATCATGTAGCGAAGACGATCGGTTTCAATCCGCTCGGGCAGCAGGTTGTTGATCGTTACGTTGTCGCGCACGGTCTCCGTCGAGAGCGCTTTGGAGAAAGCGGTCAGTCCGGCACGGGCTGCAGTCGATAAGCCCAGCGGCAGTCGTGGTGACTTCACCATCGCAGAGGTGATGTTGATGATCCGACCGAAGCGCCGCGACCGCATCCCACCCACAACAGCCTGAATAAGCAGGATGGCGGAAAGCATGTTGGCCTCGAGCGCGCCCACCCAGGCGGCATGATCCCAATCGCCAAGCCGACCGGGCTTCGGCCCCCCATTATTCGTCACTAGGATGTCGGGCTCACCACACGAAGCAAGCAGCAACTGACGGCCCTCTTCGGTCGAGAGATCTGCTGCAACCGTGAGCGGGCGGCGCCCCGTCAACGCTCCGATTTCGTCCGCCGTGGTTTCAAGCTGTCGTGCTTCGCGCCCGTTGATCACGACGAAACAGCCTTCGTTTGCGAGTGCAATGGCACAGGCCTTCCCAAGCCCCCGCGATGACGCACAGACAATTGCCTTGCGACCATTCAGTCCAAGATCCATAGAGAACTCCTCAGATTCGTTGCTACGCGCTGCTGATCTTGTCGCAGTTCGCGTCGAAGTTGGCCGCGCCACAAAATCGAGCTCCCCCTGCCGGACTTGACCCGCCCGCCTGACTCTCACCGTTAGCGAGTAATTTTTCGGATCACATTTGAGCATACTGTCCAACAAGTTCAGCCGATCGTATAGATGGCCTTACGCCCTCCCCATCCATCTTCTGAACGAAAAAGATGTGATGCGTGGCAATTCTAGTTGACCTAAATCAAACCTCAGCAGGATTCTGGAGAGCACAATCTCTTTAAGTTACACACTTTTCTTGTTTGTGTATAACTTTTAAAGAAACGCCGCAATCTTCAGGAGGAGGGACGAATGACTGAATCAACAAACCCCAGGCTCTCGGATGGCACTCTGCTATCCGATCTCATCAACCTGGAAACTCGGGAAGTAAAGATGCGGACCCTGTCCGATCCCGAATTGTATGAACTCGAGATGGAGCGCATCTTCGCCAAGACCTGGGTCTTCCTCGGACACGAAACAGAAATCCCGAACAAGGGTGACTTCGTGGTTCGGGACATGGGCTCGGACTCGGTCCTGATGGCGCGGGGCAGTGACGACAACATATACGTTTCACTGAACGTCTGCCCGCACCGCGGGATGAAGATTTCCACCCACGACGTCGGCAACACCCCGGTACATGTCTGCATCTATCACGGCTGGGCCTTTAAGCCGAACGGTGATTTCATCGGCGCCCCGGTGGACAAGGAGTGCATGCACGGCAATTTGCTCACCAAGGAGCAACTGGGATTGAAGAAGGCCCGCGTGGCGATCTACGGCGGTCTGGTATTCGCGACCTGGAACATTGACGGCCCGAGCTTTGACGATTTCCTCGGCGACGCGAAATGGTATTTCGACACCCTTTGGTGCCGCACCAACAAGGGCATGGAGGTGCTCGGCCCCCCGCAGCGCTTCACCATCCGAGCCAACTGGAAAACGGCCTGCGAACAATCCGCTTCCGACGGCTTCCATGTGCTCACCCTGCACCGCTGGCTCTCTGAGGTTGGTCCGTACCGCAAGCCGGGCAGCGAAGGTGGCGGCGGCGATCTGACGCCCGAAATGTATGGATCGGAAGTCTACACGGCACACGCACACACCATGCGCTGCATCGAACTGGACCGAAAAATCCGCCGGCTAACAGGCAAGGAGCCATCCGAGCTGTCAGTCAAGGAAAAGCTCGAAGCCCTGCCCCCCCCCGGCATCACGCCAGCCATGCTCCCTGAAATGATGGAGCGCTTCAGCGAGGATCAGCTCAAGCTGATGACCTGGCGGCCCCCTCAAGTCGGAAATTTCTTTCCCAACGGCCTCTTTGAGTTCGTGTACATCCCCACGCCCGATGGCGTTATCGGTGTGATGGCACTGCACGCCTACGTTCCAAAGGGGCCTGACAAGCTCGAGTTCGTCAATTGGATCCTCGCTGAAAAGGACACGCCGCCCGAACTCAAGGCTCAAATGTTGAGACTTGGCGTCCAGCTGCTCGGCACCTCGGGCATGGTGGAACAGGACGACTCTGACACCTGGCCACATCAAACACTCGCCGCCAAAGGCGCGGTCAGCAAGCACATCACCCTGAAGTATCAGGCGATGTACGAAAACGCAAAACCCGAAGGCTGGCCCGGCCCCGGGGACGTCGGCGATGGCTTCACCAAGGACGACACTCAGTGGCGCTGGTGGCAGTACTGGCACGAACTCATGACGGCCAAGAACTGATCGACATGACGCCCGACAACGACTGACTATCAGGAGACATCCATGCTGCAAGAACTTCTAGAGCCCACCCCGCTGCCGCCCTCCATCAGGAAGAACCGAATTGCCATCGGCAGCGAGATCTACAACACGGTCCTCAACTTCCTCTACGACGAAGCGGAGATGCTCGACAACCTTCGTCTCGGCGAATGGGCGGAACTGCTGACCAAGGATCTCGAATACAACGCGCCCCTGCGTCACACGCGATCGACAGCCCATTTCGCACAGACCTACTCGCGAAACGTTCAGCATCTCCACGAGAACTATGGCTCGATGATGATGCGGGTGAAGCGCATTACTGACACCAAAAGTGCGTGGGGCGAAGACCCACCGTCCAGAGTCAAGCGCATGGTCAGCAACGTCCGCGTCTACACAACCGACAAACCCAACGAACTCAAGGTCGACAGCTACCTGCTGGTAACCCGCAGCCGTTTCGATTTTGACTATTTCGACCTGATCCCCTGCGAACGTCATGACATCCTGCGCCGCGAGGGTGACTCGCTGATGCTCGCACGCCGTGAAATCCTGCTCGATCAGGTCGTCATTGGCACGCCCAACCTCGGAATCATTCTCTAGATCTGTCCAAAGAACATCCACGCCCCCCGGAAGCGGTGGGGCTGGCTCTGTGCGTCCCTATAAATGGCCGCACGATCGAAAAAAACCGGAGACACGCAATGAAACTCGAAGACCTCGTCCTCGTCAGTATCGACGACCATGCAATCGAACCCCCAAACGCCTTTGCGCGCCACATGCCGGCCAGGTTCAAGGGTCGCGAACCCCATATCGAGACCCTCAAGGGTCGCGATGTGTGGGTGTTCGAAGGTCGTGCCACGGGCTACATGGGCCTGAACTCGGTGGTTGGCCGCCCGAAGGAGGAGTACGGCATGGAGCCACTCGGCTACGAGCACATGCGCCGCGGCACTTGGGACGTTCAGTCCCGCGTAGATGACATGAACGCGAACGGCGTGCTCGGCTCACTGTGCTTTCCGACCTTTCCCGGCTTCGCAGGCCAGCGCTTTCAGCAGTACCCTGACGTGCGCGACGTCTCGCTCGCGGCAATCCAGGCCTACAACGACTGGCACCTTCACGACTGGTGTAACGCAGCCCCCGGCCGCTTCATCCCGATGGCGCTGATTCCGTGGTGGGACCCGCAAGCCGCCGCAGCCGAGATCAACCGCATGGCAAAAGGTGGGGTGCATGCCATCTCACTGTCTGACAACCCCGCACTTCACGGCTTCCCCTCGATCCATGACGAATACTGGGATCCAGTATGGAAGGCATGTGCTGACAACGCGGTAGTGATCAACTGTCACATTGGCACCGGTGTGAAAGCGGATCACGCATCCGATCTCTCGCCGATCGATGCCTGGATCACCTCGATGCCGATCTCGATCGCCAACTCGGCTGCCGACTGGATCTGGGCCCCGATGTGGAAGAAATACCCGACACTCAAGATGGCGCTGTCGGAAGGTGGCATCGGCTGGATTCCCTACCTGCTTGAGCGTGCGGACTTCACCCATCGTCATCACAAAGCCTGGACCAATGCCGACTTCGGCGGCAAGAAGCCGAGCGAAGTGTTCAAGGAGCACATCATCACCTGCTTCATCGAGGACGACTTCGGCCTGCAGAACCTGAAGCACATCGGCGAGGACATGGTTGGCTGGGAGTGTGACTACCCGCACTCGGACTGCACCTGGCCCAATTCGCCGGAAGTGGTCTGGGAAAGTTTCAAGCACTTGCCCGATGCGACCATCGACAAGGTGACCCACCTCAACGTGATGCGTGAATACAGCTACGCGCCGTTCGATATCCTCGGCCGCGAAAATTGCACCGTCGGCGCGCTTCGCGCTCAAGCGGCCGCGAAAGGCGTCAATACCGCGCCCACCCAAGGCATGGGCGGCGCTGCACCGAAACGCGAAGCGGGCAAGCCGGTCACCTCTGGCGACATCAACGCGATGTTCAAGCAGGCCGACGCCGAAACCGCACTGTAAGCCCGGGGCCCGAGCTCGGGCCCATCAACATTCGATTCAATCGCAAGGTGTCGCCTCCTGCTGGAGGCGACACGCATCGTCACGCGCATTGCAACTTGCACTTGGGGGAGATGAAAAATGAGTGATCAGTTCGATATTGTGGTTGCCGGCGGCGGCCACAATGGCTTGGTCGCGGCATGCTACCTGCAAAAAGCCGGTCTCAAGGTTTGTGTCGTAGAGAAGAATGACAAGGTCGGCGGCGGCGTAATGACCCGCGAACTGACTGTTCCGGGTTTCAAGCACGACGTATGTTCCGTCGCCCACACGCTGCTGCAGGCCAACCCCCTGCTGCGAAACGACGAGTTGGAGCTGAAGTCGAAATTCGGACTGCGCTACATCAACCCGGACAAGATGACCGCGATTTTCTATGACGATGGCACAACTCTCGAGTTCTATACCGATCTCGAGCGAACATGTGAGGCCATCGCCAAGTTCTCGCAAAAGGACGCCGAAGCATACCGTCGCTTCAATCATCAGGTCTTCCAGAACCTCGACATGATGGTCATGGGCATGTTCCACACCCCGCCAAGCGCAAGTACGCAGGCGGTGATGATGGAGCAGAGCGCCGTGGGGCAGGACCTGATGCGCACCCAGGCGATGAGCGCGTGGGATTTCATCTGCGAATGGTTCGAGAACGACAAGGTCAGAATCGCGCTTGCGCGCTATGCGTCCGAAGCGATGATGAACCCGTTCAACAATGGCACCGGCTTTGGCTTCTACATCATCCTGCCCTTCATGCACCGCTACGGCGTCGGCATCCCGGTGGGCGGATCGGGTGCATTTGCCGACAAGCTGCGCGAATGCCTCGAGTCTCATGGTGGCGTGGTGCGCACCAATGCCCCGGTCAAGCAGATGCGCATGCAGGGCAGCAAGGCTACCGGTGTCGTGCTTCAGTCGGGCGAAGAGATTGTCGCGCGCAAGGCGGTCATCTCGACCATGCACGTGCAACAGGTGTTCCCCGCCATGGTTCCCGGTGCAACGCTGCCCGAAGGCTTCGAGCGCCGCATCCACGGTCTAAAGCGCAACAGCTTTCAGCCGTTCAACCTTCATCTCGCACTGCACGAGGCCCCGCAGTACAAGGTCGGTCCGGCAGTCGACGACTTCTTCTGGGTCGAGCGTTCGCATTCGAACTGGGAAGAATTCGCGCGAGCCTTCTCCGATCTCGAATACGGCATCCCACGGCGGGATTTCATTGCCTACGTGATGCAGGACGTCTTTGACAAGAGACGTGCGCCCGAAGGCAAGCGCGTGCTCAACATGTACGGCTTTGCTCCGTATAACGTCAAGGGCGGGGCGAAAAAATGGGACGAAATCGGCAAGGAGGTCGCTCATGGGTTCCTCGACGACCTGCGCAAGCTCACCACCAATATGAGCGACGACAACATCATCGGATTCTCATGGATGACCCCGCTTGATATCGAGCGTCACAACAACGCCATGATCGGTGCCGACATCCTGCACTTCGGCTCCTACAACTGGCAGATTGGCGGCAACCGTCCAGCACCGGGCTTCGGTCAATACGTGTCCCCGGTGGAAGGCCTGTACCTGTCTGGAGCGAGCACGCACCCCGGTGGTGGCGTCACCGCATCGTCCGGACGCAACGTTGCACGCGTGCTCATGGAAAACCTCGGCATGGACTTCGACAAACTGATCGACGCCTGACGAACCTGCCGGAGGCGCATCGCAACGCCCCTCCGGCACCTTCAGAGCGAGCGGAAACGCTCGGAATCACGGGATCACACCATGAAGATGTTCAGCAAGGACGGGGTCGAGATGATGGAAGTCAAGTCGATCCAACGCGACGGGGAGACCCTGATCATGAAGGGCAAGATCATGGGTTCGATGGCCACTACCATACTGATCAAGCCCGAGGACTGCTGGCAGGCGGTCAAGCTGATTGGCTGGAGCACCCTGCTCCGCATGCCGGGTCTGCTGTTCAGGGGTTATCTGCAGAGTCGTCACCGAACCAAGGCAGCGAAACCGGCCACATGAATCAATCAGCCGGGGATATGCGCGACGCAACAACTACGCCGATAGTTGCGCACAGCAAAAGGCCCGCTGCGCCGTAAGCCAGTGAGATGAGCGATCCCCACAGCGCAGGGGCGAGCACCGAAGCGATGATCGCATTGAACCCGGTCTGCACGAATAGCTGGACAGACGATGCCATGCCTCGCCTGTCCGGCGCACAATCGAGTCCGCGCAGCGTGACGGTCGGGATTGCCAGCGACATCCCCATATTGAAAATCAGGATGTAAACCACGTACCAGCCGATCCCGACCGGCTCGACCACGCATACCGCGATGTTCAAGACAACTGCGCCACTCATGATCATGAACGCGCGCCAGATCGTCGCGCCACGCGACCAACGTTGCGTCATCTTGCCGGACAGTGCCGAACCCAGCACCATGCCAGCAGTTGCAGGGGCGAACAGCCAAAGAAAATCCGTCTCTTTGAGCCCAAGATGGAGCATGAGGAAGACCGGTGCGGAGAGAACATAGATGAACGAAGCGCCGAACATGGATGCATACGACAGCGACCACGCCATGAAGCGCAGATTACCGAACACTGCGAGGTAACCGCAGGCGAGCGACTTCACCCGCAGTGGTTGCCGACGCGAAATGGGGAGCGTCTCATTCAGGCGCAGTAGTACCGCGACGAATAGACCGGATGCCAGAAGACACAAAAACAGAAAGACCGAGCGCCAACCGAAAGCGGCCTGCAACCACCCACCAATCAGCGGTGAAATCGCTGGCGCAAGCCCGAACATCATCACGACATGCGACATCATCCGCTGTGCCTGCGGGCCGTCGTGTAGATCGCGCACCACCGCCCGACCAATGACGATGCCGGCACCCGCAGAGAACCCCTGAAAAGCGCGCAGCACCCAAAGCTCTTCCACACGCGTCGCAAATACGCAGGCCAGCGAAGCAAACGCATAAATTGCCAATCCGACCAGCACAACTCTCCTGCGCCCCAAGGCGTCGGACAGAGAGCCGTGCCATAAGGACATGAAAGCAAACGCCGCAAAATAGATTGCTACCGTTTGCTGGATCGCTGCGACATCAACCGCGAAAACGTGCGCCATCTCGCCGAAAGACGGCAGATAGGTGTTGATCGAGAAGGGCCCGAGCATCGCCAAGCCCGCTAGGATCAGGGTCGTCCCCGTATAACCAGTCGGCGAAGCACGGTCTGAAATCAGGGTCTTCAGCCCCGGAACCCGAGGACTTCGGAGATATCTGCGCCAGGATCTGCATCCGGTCCATAGCTCAAATCACCTCGTCTCTGACGCTCAGCCAACCTTGCCATCAACAATCGATATCGATTGCCGGGCCCATCGAAGCGCGAACTCAGATCACGTCGCTCGGTTGATTCGAAATAGCGCGCGTTCTGCTGGCGTAGCACCGAGTTGTCCTGCGGTTGAATGACATAGGAGATCCTGGGCATCAACCACCGGAAAGGAGCAGGCGCATGTACCGTGTAATTGGTCTGATCGACCCGCGAGCGGTGCTTCCCAACCGGAACAAAAGGTTGCACGTTTGGAATCGCATATCCCGGCGTGAACTCGGGATACGACACGCACACACTATTACGCAGATGCACATGCAGCACCGCCCGCAAATCCTGGTAGCGGGCGCGTACGCCGCCAATCCAGCGCATCACCGGCGCGACCGATTTTTGCTTCACGTTGCGGATGCGCGTCACCGTCTCGGAGGTCGAGAACACCTCGACTTCATCACTTTCCGACTGACCGTCGCCAATCGCATTGGCATGAAGAAAGTCGGCATGGGTCAGGTCGATGAGATTCTCCACCGACAGTGGCGACGCCGCGTCGAAACGCACTGCGCGCTGCGTGTAGCGCGGAATGCCCTGACCGTCACGCGGCAAAAAAGGAATATTCGGAATCAATTCCTCTTGAGCGTGATCCGGATCGCCATACCAGGTCCACACATAGCCATAACACTCCACGACCGGATAACGCCCCGAGCCACCAGTGAAAGCACTTGCGCAAGAACGCATCGCCTCCAGACGGTCTGGACGAAACTCGGCAGCGCGCACCGCAGAACCGTCGCGCCAAAGATAGACATCCTGGTTGTGAACGACCCGCCTTACCGGCCTTGACCCAACATCGGCGCTGTAAGCTACAGGAAACCAGGTATCGCGCAAATCAAGGTTGATCGGCACCCAATCGCGCTTGGAAATTGCCTCACCTTCGTGCGGCACGGTCTTCTGATTAACCTGCTCGTTCATGCCGCACTCTTTTTGAGAAAGGTCGGTGGATTCGGTGAGGTGCTTGCAACGACGAAGGCATGACGCTCAATCGAAGGCGCCACCTCGACAGCAGCGACCGCCCGGCCGTCGACGGCGCCAAAGACATCGAACAAGGTCATGCCTATTGCCTGACGCACGCGCCATTTCAGCGATGTCCCAGCAACTGGGTTTCGGCGCTGAAAGCCGCGCCAGCACAGACTGGTTGTGCCGCGACGATTGGCACTGGCGGCGATCACGATACTGACGAGCAGGACTTCGTCCGAGGTCATCAACTCAACCTGGATATCGCCGCCGTCAAGCGGCACCCGCGTCCGCAACCATAGAGGATAATCCCTCACAAAGGCCGGCCCGGGCCCCTTGCCCGTCCATACTGCACCGCGGTCGAGCACCAGATGCCGCCCCTGCCGTCTCGGGTCGCCAAGAAAGAAATCGGTGATCTGCACGCCGGGGAAGCGGAGCAGACACTCCGGGCCGTCGAGCATCATATCCAGATAGTCATGCAAAGCCAGCCCGACAACCGCAACGCCCGTGCGTTCGGGGCCAAAAGCCTGGTAACCAAAACATGGCAACTCCCCGTGCGGCCTCCCTTCGCCATGCCATACATGGATGAAGCCGTTGCACTCGATGGCTGGAAAAGCGCGCGCGGCGTAACGAGCCGGCACTTTTTCATCCCGCCGCAGATTGGGAATGTCAGCGCACACCCCGCTTGCGCCATCAAAAGTCCAGCCATGATAGGGACACTGCAGACCGTTCGCCTTCACCGGCCCGGGCGATAAGGGCACGCGGCGATGGGGGCAGCGATCCTCCAGCGCGAACACCCCGCCTGCGTCGTTGCGGAAAAGTGCCAGTTGCTCACCCTCGCAGGTTACGGCGAGGGCTTTGTCGCCCTTCACCGCCTCAGCCAGCGCGACGGCCCACCAACGTCCGACCTTCTTTTCGAACATTTCGTTGAACTCAGGCACGGATACGTGCCGTGATCTTGGCGTGTGGCCCGGCAACCTGCGAAGCCCATGCCTCTGCAGCCTGATCCAGGGTGTAGTCGAGGTAGTCGACCTGAATGTTCTCGTCGCGTGAAATTCGCAATAGGCGCTCCCAGATCTCCCTGCGCTCAGATGGGGGGCGTTGGCCAGTACCGATACACGCGAGACTTCGGAACAGCAGATCGGCAATATCCAGATTGACCTGACGCCCAGCGCCGGTTCCGATGGTGAGAATGCGCGCCCCCCAGCGGGTCGCTTTCAGCGCATTGAGCATCGGCTGACCACAGACGAGATCAAGCACGACATCGAAGCCTTCGCCAGCCGCTGCCTTGAGCGCACCGACATCGTCCTCGCCACCGAGCACAACGACCTCGTCGGCAATGCCACGGGCCTTTAGCCGCTGCAGACTCTCCGCAGATCGTGCTGCAGCCACCACCCTGCCAGCGCCAAGATAACGTGCGAGCTGAAGCGCTACCTGCCCGAGCGTACCCGTAGCACCCAGCACCAGCACTTGCTCCCCTTTGCGGATTTTTGCATGCTCAAGCGGCACCAGAGCACCCGTCGCAGCAATGCCCATCGTGATCGCAGTCCTATCGTCCACCCAGTCGGGTACATTCCAGACCTCGGCTTCGGGCACCAGCGTACGCTCCGCCCAGGCCCCGAAAGGCATGACCGAGCGTTCGCCGAAATAGACCCGCCTCCCATCTGTGGCCCGACCAACCCCTTCGCCGCGAATCACGCAGGGGTATTCAACCCCCATGCGATAAGCACCCAACACGTCCCAACCACCCAAACCCGCGGTATCGACTTCGATCAGCACGGCACCATCCAGTGGCACCGGCTCCTGAAACTCCTGCACTGCGGGGGCTGCGCCCCGCTCGCTAATGACGGCTGCTTTCACGATACGCTCCTCACATGCCCTTCGCGCCGGTCTGCGCAAACAGCGCTTTCATCGCAACCAGTGAAGGTGTGTGGGCGGAAAACCCACCATCTGCCACCAGCGTCGACCCGGTCACGAATGCAGCTTCATCACTGGCGAGGAAGGCAACGACATCCGCGATCTGGCGCGGTGTTCCCACATCCGGTGTCAGATGGTTGTCGCGAAGAATCTGGATGACCTCGGCGGGCATGCTGCCGTGAGCATTCTCGGACGGCGCCAACCCGATCTGCATCGCATTGGAGCGAATACCCTGCTTGCCATACTGCGTAGCGATGGACCGGCTGAGCATGATCAATGCGGCCTTGGATGCTGCGTATGCGGATAGCGACAAATCGCCCTGAACCCCAAGGCCGGAGGTTGCAAAAATCAGCGACCCCTTTTCGTTCTTGAGCATTTCGCGCACCGCATACTTCGCACACAGCATCGCGCCCCTCAGGTTCACGCCCATGGCGCGATCCCATGCATCGACGTCCATATTAATTACATCACGATCAAGTCGGCGTTGATCAACACTCAACAAGGCCGCGTTGCTGTACAGCACGTCAACACGCCCGAAACGGACGACAATGGCCTCAACCATGGCCTTGACGTCCGCCTCTACGGAGACGTCGGTACGCACGGCCAAGGCCTTGCCGCCGCTGGCAACGATCTCTGCCGCGACGCGCTCGGCCGCCTCCATGTTGATATCGATAACACCCACGCTAGCACCATGCATCGCCAGGACCCGGGCTGACTCGGCTCCAAGTCCGCCACCTGCGCCGGTAATGATCGCCACGCGCCCTTCAAGTTTTCGATCACTCATGACTGCGGTCTCCAAATATCTTTGTTCTTGTCAAACCTGTGATGCCCACCTCAGCGTCCAGCAAAGTGCGGCGGTCGCTTTTCCTTGAAGGCAAGCGCGGCTTCAGCCGCGTCTTCACTCGGCTTCAAAAGTGCAAACAGATCGAGTTCGAGGTCGAGCCCCTTCTTGAGATCAAGATCAAGAGCCGCACGCGCGGCCCTCTTTACAAACAGGGTCGCAAGCGGTGACCGCGCCGCGATGCTGGCCGCAAAATCAGCAACCTCTGAAAGCAGGGACTCAGTCTTAGTAGAAACCCGGGTAATGAGGCCAATCTCGCGTGCGCGCTCCGCGTTGACCTTGTCTCCCGTCAGCAACAGGTCGAGCGCACGTCCGGGACCGACCACACGAGGAAGACGCTGGGTTCCCCCACCGCCAGGTATCAGGCCCAAGGCTGTTTCTGGAAGGCTGAAAATCGCATCTGGCGTCGCGTAGCGGATATCGCATGCAAGCGCGAGTTCCAACCCGCCACCCATGCAATATCCGTGAATAGCAGCAATGACAGGCTTCTCGGTTTCATCTAACGCTTCGATCCAGCGCGCCCCTTCCATTCGCCCGCGGACCTGGACTGCGGTCTCCGCCCCGCGTTGCTCTTTGATATCAGCGCCAGCGCAGAACCCCCGTGGCCCTTCACCGCGGATCACAATGACCCGTATCTCAGCATCCGCGTTTAGCTCGCGCAAAGCCTCGGGTACACCGACTCGGATGTGGTCGTTGATGGCATTGATCTGAGCGGGCCGGTTAAGGACGATCCAACCGACACTGCCACGCTGCTCCACTGTCACCGCCGCGTTTATCGCACGTACCCGCGTCGTCTCCAGATCAGCCTCGCCCTGCTTCTCAATGCTCGTCACCATTTCAGCACTCCTCAAACTCGAACACCTGGCCGCGAAGCTGGTCAGGGTCGACTCGAATCAATGACCCGCCACCAACAGCTTCCGACTCCTCCACCCAGGTAAAACGCGTCCCGCGAGCTTTGAGGTCCTCAGCCTTGGCTTTCAGGTCGGTGACACCAATTCGGATGTAGTACAAGCCCGGCCCCCAGTTGTTGAGGTAGTGCCCGGCAAGACTGTCCCAACGGGTCGGCTCGATGATGTCGAGCGACGCGCTGTTGGCGACGGTAAACGGCATGGTTGCCCGACAATAGCCCTCGCGGTGCAGGGCTTCGATCTCGCCGCTCGGCTCCCAGTCGAGATTCACCGAACACTTGCGAAGGGTTTCGTTCAGGTTTCGAACAAGGAATCCTCGGGCAGTAACACGCACCATGTCACCTGGCTTTGCATCGCGCGGCTGCGCAGGCGGTACAGAGAACGTCTCCGCCGGCATCTGCAGCGGCTCCATCGGCATCACTTCAATACAGAGACCGCCATCAACCGTCGGTTGATAACGCGGGCGCTCTGGCGTTGCACCCAGCCACAGTCGGTCGAATGGCATCTCCGGCGTGCGCTGGGCCATACGGAATTCCAGGCCTCGACGCATCAGCCTTTCGACGAAAGTGTCGAACTTTGGCCCGTGCAGTGCGAGCACAACCGAGTGGGTGATCATCGGACGATGGCGCCCCTGAAAGTCCTTCAGGCTCTCGAGGAACTCGTGGAACATTGGATCACCGGGGTTCTCGAAGTCGAGGTGCCACTGTGGCTCAACCCTTGTCGGCGAGACGGCGAGCGACTTGTGCACCCTCAGAAAGTGAGCAATATACGGATGGTTGTCGAAAGCCTGGCGCCAACGCTCATGCTTATGAACACCCAGCTTGTCGGCAAGAAGGTCGGCCATCCCATCAGGATCTGGCACCATCATGTCGGCACTCATCAACAGATCGAACATATTTGTCTCCATTCGTGATCAATCTGGCCGCACGAGTCCCTACTGCCTTTTGCAGCTCATGCAAACCACCAAAATTGGAGCGACAGGAGCACACGCCCTGCACTCATCCGGAATCTTCCTCGCGATACCGCGCGGAAAGGGTGTTCAGATAATCGTCATGCAGGATGCGACGCTTTCCCGCGCTGCGGGTTGAGCATGAAATGGGACAGGGCTGGAATAAGGATCAATGCACCCAGCATGTTCCACAGGAACATGAAGGTCAGCAGAATGCCCATGTCCGCCTGAAATTTGATTGGCGACCACGCCCAGGTGATAACGCCTGCCGCCATCGTAAGGCCAACGAGCGCAACGACCTTACCGGTGAAATCCAGCGAGCGCCGGTAAGCCATGCGCAAGCTGCCACCATGACGTTGAACCGCGATCTGGACACTAAGCAGGTAAAGCGCATAGTCAACGCCCACCCCGACCCCGACTGCAATAACCGGCAGTGTCGCCACCTTGAGACCGATCCCAAGCCATACCATCAAGGCCTTGCAAATGATCGTCGTCATCACCAGCGGTATGAGCGCAACAATGGTGGCTCTTATGCTCTTGAAGGTAATCAGGCACAGCAACGCCGTAGCGCCATAGACGGCGAGGTACATCGTGACAATGCTCTTTTGCACCTCGATATTGGTCGCGGCCTCAATCCCCGCACTACCCGCCGCAAGCAAGAACTGAACGGGCTCATTGGCATCCGCTGCAGTGTTGTTAGCATTTGCAAATGCTTCGGCAGTCGCCAGTACACGACCGACCGTATCGGCCTTGTGGTCGGACAAATAGGCGATCAAGGGCGAAACCGAGCACGGCTGATTGGTGATATCGGGCGTGCCAATGATCGCAGCTGAAACAGCCGAGTCGACAATCGATTGATTGCGGCTCAACGTCAACCACTTGGGATTACCTTCGAACATCGCCGAAGTGATGAATCTTACCGTCTCTGCCAATGAGGTTGTCGTCTGCACCGCCGGATCGGCCCGCAAAGCCTGGGACAGAGCATCCATTTTCTGCAGTGAGGAATACAGTCGGCACCCCTCGTCACTCGTCTTCATGATGACGACAAACTGGTCGCTCGAAAGCCCGTAGTTATCTGTTATGTAGGCGTTGTCACGATTGTATCGGGAGTCCGGGCGCAGCTCCGGAGCCCCTGCATCCAGATCACCGATACGAAGATCCTGCATCACCACTCCGCTGACCACGGTAATCAGCACCGCAATCGCAATCGCAACAAGTGCCCAGCGACGCTCTGTCAGCTCGTCAAGAAGCACCCAGACCCTGCTCGTTAACGATTGTTTCCCGGAATCATTGCTGCCATCGTTCATGGCGTGCTTCGCGGCCGATTCACTGACCCCCATATAGGACAGTGCGACGGGGATCAACACAAGCTTGGTGAAGATCAGGACTGAAACGCCAACGCTGGTGGTCAGTGCGAGATCGCGAATAACCGGAATGTCAATGATGATCAGGACAGCGAATCCGACGATGTTCGCAAGCAATGCGGTCAGCCCTGCCATGAACAGGCGGCGGAAGGTGTAGCGTGCGGCTACATACTTGTGCGTACCGCGCCCGATGTCCTGCATGATGCCGTTCATCTTTTGCGCACCGTGGGAAAGACCAATCGCAAAAATCAGGAAGGGCACGAGAATCGAGTACGGATCCAACTCGTAGCCAAGCAGTTGCATCAAGCCGAGCAGCCAGACCACACCAATAACGGCGACCGTCACCAGCAACAGCGTACTGCGCACACACCGGGTATAGATGTACACAAACAACGCTGCCACAGCCACAGAAACCGCAAAGAACATCATCACTTCGCGCAAACCATCGATCAGGTCACCGACGATCTTTGCGAAACCAACGATATGGATGCCGATCCGGTCGCTTTCATAAGCGCGAATCTTCTGCTCCAGTTCATTGGAGAACTGCCCATAGTTCAAGGCATCACCGGTATCGGGGTTGATGTCCAGCAAAGGGGCCACGATCATGCTGGACTTCAGATCGGTCGCCACCAGGCGACCGACAATGCCGGCTTTTGCGATATTTGCTCTGAGCGTCGAGATCGACTCCGCGTCGCCGTTGTAATTTGACGGCATGACCGCTCCGCCGTTGATGCCATCCTCCGTGACCTCACGCCAGCGCACGATCGGCATCCAGATCGACTTCATCCACGAACGATCAACCCCAGGGATAAGGTAGAGGTCGTCATTGATCTTGCGCAGAACATCGAGGTATTCGCGGTCGAAAATATCGCCCGTTCTGTTCTCGACCACGACCCGCACAGTATTGCCAAGACCGGGCAACTCACTCTTGTTGTCAAGGTAGTTCTGGATGTACGGGCTGCCGATCGGAATCATCCGCTCGAAATTCGCGTTGACCTCAATGCGCGAAGCAGCAACGCCGAGAAGGACGGTAGCAATCAGGCACGCGAGGAACACGAGAACCCGATTGTTGAAGATGAACCGTTCGAGTCCATTTCCGGACTGCAGGTCAAAATCCTTCAGTTCGCGGACAATGGGCATTGCCGGGTTTTCGCTATGGCCTGCCATGGAGATCTCTTGAATAGATGATTTTTTGAGGAGAATCCGGCCTAAGGACGACCCATTGGGATGTCCACTAAACGAACACCCTGGTGAGTGCCGAGCGCAAGCCGTCTCGGTGCAACCAATGCAGCGGACAGCACTTCACCGGCGCGGGGCATGTCGAGCTCCGTGACAGAAGATCCGTCACGATCACTCAAGCGAACCTGTCCATCCTGCGACACCCACACCAATCGCCCATCCGCTGCTGGCAAGGCGGCGACAATGGAAGCATCGACATTAAGCTTCACCGGTTTCCATTCCAGGCCCCCATCCGTGCTTACCAAGGCAGTACCACGAAGTCCGTACACGATCAGGGTCTCATTCGAGGCGAGGCTGCCGAAAAAACTTCCGCCATAAGGCGTCTCGATGGTGACGAACTGTCCTGACGCACGATCCAGCCGCCGCATTACACCTTGCTCACCCGAAAGATAGACCTCATTTCCGACCGTATTCAGCATGTAGAGGTGCATTCTTCTGGGATTCTCGGCCCGCTCAAGCCAGGGCTCCCAGCTTGCGCCGCCATCGGTCGTATGCAGCAACAAACCAAATGCACCAACCAGAAAACCCTCACCATCCGCATTCAACGCGATATCGAAGAAAGGGTACGACAGCACACCCGGTGTCGCCGACTGCGCAGCTGCACGCTCGATCTCGACCTGCACTCGCTCAGCGCCCTCATCACCTGCGGCGGCCTGTTTGGCGTAGTAAGCATCAATCAGACTCAACGCGACGCGACCATCAAGTATTCGGGTCCAGTTTTCACCTTTGTCGGTCGAGCGCAGCACAATGCCGTCATGCCCCATGACCCATGCGGTGTTGTCATCGGTGAAACGCACGCTTGCAAGATCGGCGCTGTTCGGCACCTGGATCTGTTTCCAGGTTTCTCCACTGTCAGTCGACCGCAGCACGACGCCACGAGGACCCACCGCGATCGCAACACCGCCAGAGGACGCGATTCCCGTCACAGGACTGCGCAACGCGAGCGGCGAGAGGGTCGCAGGTATGTCGAGCACATCGGCAACAACCGGCGTCAGGCTCATCGCAACTGCGGCGGCGCTCAATAACGCACAGGCCACGCCCATCCGCGCAAAACGCGGGAGAATGCGATTTCGATAATTTTTCAAGGGATGCGTTCCAGTCACGATAGATTGATGCTTCCAGCCTTCCCGGAACGATCATCATTGATGGCCGCTCCGGAAAACTTGAAGACGGGCATCGGTGCGCTGATGCCCTTCGCAATCGTCAAAGCGATCAGCGCGCCGTTTCGCGTCCGACAATCGCTTCGGGACTGAGCTCCCGGTTCTTCAACGGTTCGCTCATGACGCCATAACCGCCCTCGATCGCATCGTTCACCAGGGCATACATCCCCTTGTTGAAGTCGAACACGACGTTCTTGACGATATAGGGAGCCTTGACGTCATACATCTGAATCATTGCATTGAAGATCGAGCGATATAGCTGACCGTTCTGGTCGTAAGCGTCATAGAGCATGGCGCCATAGCTATCCTCGTCGATGTAATACGTCCGCTTGGTATAGACGTGACGGAAGCCCGGCTTGAGCGTCGCCTCTACCTCCCAGACTCGGTGCAGCTCCCAGCGCCAGCAAGCCGGATTCGGGTGCTTCTCCATGAACTGCTCCTGAACACCGCAGCCAAAGTAGAGCTTGTAGGCGTTGTAGGGAACATACATCTCCTTCTTGCCGACAAGCTTGAAGTCGAAGCGATCCATCTGACCTGAGAACACAAACAACTCGTCGAACAGTGTCACGCCCCCCATGCTCGAAACGGGAGTGTCATAGGAGAACTCGGGCGCAAGTTTGATACGGCGCTGGCCCGGCGTGTAGCTCCAGGCACGGCGTGGCTTCTCGGTCGGATCAAGAAAATCCATCAGACCGGTCAGTTCGCCCGCTTTGCGGATCGGAGCCTGAGTCACGGAGTAGGTCCGCCAGAACATCTGCGGATCGCGCCCATCAAGATCGTCCTGATAGTACGGATGCTCCTCAAGGGTTTTCTGCTGAGCTGTCATCACAGCCTTGCCGTTGGAATCGACCACCCAGGAGCGCGACGACTTTGTGGTTGTTTCCGCCTTGTAACGCAGCAGCAGGTTCCACATCACTTCGTTACCGGTCTTCGGAATCGCGAAAGGCAGACCTCCCCGGCACGCAGGATCGACCGCGAGACCGTCCTTGAGTGTGTTGCAGGTCGTCGCATTGCGCACGGTCGCGGCCAGCACCTTGTCGGGCACGGCTGCGCTTCGATGTGTAGGGTACACATCCATGTAGAACGACGGATTCTTCTTGAGAATTTCGCGCTGACCCGCGCTCAGCTTTTCCGCGTGCTGGTCGACATTCTTGCCGTCAATACGCAGCACGGGCTTTTCGTCGCGGTAGGGATCAGCCCAGTAGCCGCTATCCGGCTTGAAATCTGCCGGCGCCGTGGTCAAGCCTCCCGTATATTCAGGGATCGTGCCTTCCTTGTTTCCCGCCTTGATGGCGCCGTACTTGGTCAGGGTCGTACCGAGCTGCTTTGCTTCATCAGCACTGACAGCAGCAAGGACCGGACTCGCCATGGCAGCGATCGCCACCCAAATTAGATGCTTCTTCTTGATCATTATTTGTCTCCTCTATACGGTCAATCAGAATGCCGTCTTGAAAGTGAATGCCAGCCAGCCGCGATCGATTGCACCGACCGAAGAATTGCTATGGGCCTGACCACCGGTAATCACCTCGCCAGATGCGCCCATCCTCGTCCTAACCGGCAGTGTGCGATCAGAGTAAAGCAAGGAGAACTCGTACTTCGATGCGTAGTTCATGGTCGCACCGATCGACCAGCGAAGCTCGCCCTCCGTGCCACCGCCTGAGGTCGGCGAATTGCCGGACAACCCGTAGCTCAAACTCACAGGCACCGTCAGATCCCATGAAGGCAGAATGTTCAGGTACTGCGGAGAAAACTTGAGCGCGATCTGGGTCGCATCACGAGTGGAACAGCCATCACGTTCGTTTCCCGACCCAGCCACACCGGTGCGACTGTCGACGCAGGTGCTGGAACCGACGGAACGATAGAGTTGCTCGTTCTTCGTAACCTTGTCCAGTCGGTTATAGGCAATCTCGGCAATCAGTGAGCCAGTATCCCAGAATGCCGTTTTCGGCAGCATGTAGATTCCGTTCAGCACTGCATGCCAGGTGTCGCCGCGTGCGCCAGTATCAAGGGTATGCGATGAAGGCGTGTTGAGTGCCCCATTTACGCGATAGGAGAGCTCTGCACCCACGCTCACACCGCCGATCACTCGTGCGAAACTCACGCCATACATCTCGACGTCTTCGGGGTAAAGGAAGCGGGCCTTGGTCGGCAGAAAGCTCGGCCCGAAAGGAACAAAGCTGGAAAGCTGCACTCCGAGCTCCGGCGAGTAGTCGTCGAACTTGCGGTAATAGGCGCCGAAGGTCGACTCCAGCGGCTCATAGTTCCAGCGCGCGCCAACACCCCAGTTACCAGACTGCTTGGGCTTCTTGGCGTCGATAATCGTGGCCTTGAAGTCCCCCGGAATCGGGAAGGCAAGGAAGTCGGAACTCGGCGCAGTATCCGCGCCCATCAGGTAGGTTCCGGCATGCGGAACGCGCGTCGGCTCCCATTCGTAGAAGTACTGACCCATCAGCGTCACGCTGTCAGTCACCACGGCATTCACCGATACCTGACCAATCGGAAGGAATACCTCCTTCGTCTCAATACCCGGGTTCGAAACGGCCTTTACACCATCAACCGGCGATTGCGAGTAGGAAATCGCATGTGCCCCCAACAGCAAGCCCTCACCCCAGACGTTGGTCTGACGGCCAACCTTGATATTTACCGGGATATCACCGAGGTAGAAGTTGGACCAGACAAAGGCATCGAGCAATTCGCCCGACGGACCATTGACGTAGCGCTTGACCGTGCTGTTATAACGACTATCCCGGTAAGCCGTTGCCGTTCCGGTAGGCGCAGTCACCTTGTCGTCGTCGTAGGCCTGGTCATACCAGGCAGCGCCACTGACCCGCGCACCAAACTCCCCGCGGTAATTTAGGTCGATTTCCGTGAACAGATCGATACGGTTGGTCACCATATCGCCGCGCCCGAACTTCGCATCACCCTCGTCGTAGATCGCGTTGCGCATCAGACGCGAATCCCGATCTTCCATACGAACGCCGGCGGTATAACGAATCGTGTTGTCGAAGCGCATCTTGAGGTCATCGTTTCCGGTGTCTATCTCAAATGCAAGCGCCTGCCCGCCAAAAGCAAGCGCAATCGCAGCAGCAACGCCATGCAGCACGTAACGTCGGCCCGTCGTTTCGTTCCTGTTGATCATGAATCTGTCTCCTCTCGTTATTACGATCCGGGTCGCCCGTCTATCGGATCGTTTTTGCCTGCCTCAAGCACCCTTGCCAGCTACGCATCAGGTTCGGAATGCGCGTCCGAACAATACTTTTGTACGGTTTCTGAATTGTAATCCCATTTCTGTTTAAATTCTACCACCGGATTTTGTTTCTAATGACAGAATTTCGACTGAGTCAGATGCACCTGAGGATCGGAACACAAACTCGAAGCCCCCCGCCCGTCTCCATTTCTCACGCTAACCGGACCCCAAACATCGCTGCCGGCGAGCTTCACGTGTGCAATGGATCACAGATCCGATGCGTGTTCGGCACGTCTTTTGACCGCTTCGGTGAACTCGCGCTTTAGCGTTGGGTAATAAGCAATCTGACCCTGCAGACCACCGGCAATGTCTATCGATGCCGCACTGATGAAACTTGCATAATCACTGGAAAGAAAAAGCGCCATCCCCGCTACATCCTCTGGCTTTCCGAACCGGCCCAGAGGAACGACCTTGAGGACCATCTCATCGAACTCTTCCCGCGATACGCCCGGCCCGGCTTCCTGGAAATGACGGTCCCACTGGCCGGTGTCAATCCATCCCATGTTGAGCGAATTGACCAGGATGTTGTCCTTGGCAAGGGACATGCCTAGAGACTTCGAAAGCGCCACGCATGAGGCGCGGTTGATGACAGAAGGGATGCCGTCAGGTGTGGGAATCACACCTGCCAATGCATTTATTTCCACGATGCGCCCCCAGCGCTGCTTGCGCATGTGGGGCACTACTGCCTGAACGAAGCGGAAGTGCCCCATCTGCAGGATGTTCGCGTGCTCGAGGATCATTTCGGGAGTGAGCGTATCGAGATTGCCGCCTCGGCCCTGGCCGGCATTGTTGATCAGGACGTCGACCCCGCCCCATTCCGCCGCCACTTCATCAACAAAGGCCTTCACTCCCAGCGTATCGGTAACATCCACTGCACGGGCGATCACCGACTTTGTTTTCAGGGCCAATTCGTGTCCCACTTCCTCAACGGCAACAGCGGTTCTCGCACAGATCGCAACCCGAGCCCCTTCTGCTGCAAAAGCACGTGCGATTGCACGTCCAATGCCACGCGATGCTCCGGTGACGATCACTCTCTTGTCGCTCAGATCAATATGCATGACCCGTTTCCTCCGTTACTGGCCCCTGCGGAAGTACGAACTGACTGTCGTTGCATACAATCAATCCGATGCGTGGCACTTTTCCCGCAGCGGGCTGATGGGAAAAACGCCTAAAGGCGCTCAATAAGCGTCGCCGTGCCCATACCACCCGCGCAGCAGATCGCCTGCAAACCGTATCGCCCGCCACGACGTTCGAGTTCATGCAACATCGAGGTCATGATTCGGGCACCGCTCGCACCAAGGGGATGCCCCAGGGCAATGGCCCCACCGTTTACATTCAACTTGTGGTGAGGCACCCCAAGCTCCTTCATCCAGATCATGGGCACAGGTGCGAAAGCTTCATTCACTTCGAAGAGCTCAACCTCATCGACTGAGACCTCAGCCATGCTCAGAACCTTGCGGGTTGCGCCGATGGGCCCCGTCAGCATCAGCGTCGGATCGGAGCCTACAGTGGTGAATGCCCTGATTCGCGCGCGCGGTTTCACCTTCAGGCGTTTCACCGCATCGCCGGACATCAGCAAAAGAACAGCGGCGCCATCGGAGATCTGAGAAGAGTTTCCCGCAGTCAACTTGCCGTCTTCCCGGAAGCTGCTCTTGAGCGTTGCAAGCTTCTCGGAACGGGTTGCAGGCCGGATCGTTTCATCCGCGTCGAAAACATCAGGTGTGGGCTCGGCATACATACGCTCCTTGAGCGCACTGACCGGCACCGGAACAATTTCATGACGGAAATACCCCGCTTCGGCTGCTGCGGCTGCTCGACGATGGCTCTCGACCGAGAAAGCGTCGAGCGCCTCCCGGCTGAGCGACCACTTGTCGGCAATACGTTCGGCAGCCTCGCCCTGACTCGTCAGCTCATACCTCTCGGCTGCCATCCAGCCAAAAGCTTCGCCATAGATCTCGCGGTTGCCACCCATGCGTACCCGACTCATGTTTTCGGCACCGCCTGCGACAACCACCTGCGCGGAGCCCGACGCAATCAGGCCGGCTGCGACATGGACCGCCACTTCACCAGAGCCACATTTGCGATCGATCGTGAGCCCGGGGATCGTTGCCGGCCAACCAGCCCCGAGCAAGGAAGTCCGCGCGATGTTTGCCGACTGCTCACCTACCTGTGTGACGCACCCGAAAATGACGTCATCCACTTCAGCGGCAGTAATTCCGGCGCGCTCGACAAGCGCATTCAGGACGTGCGCGCCCAAGTGGTCTGCCCTTACAGCCGCCAGGCTCCCGTTGTACTTTCCAACTGGCGTGCGGACCGCATCAACGATGAAAATATCGCTCATAGGTTACTCGCCCTCAAACCTGAACCAAGGACTCGCTGTCCTTTGTCGTCGTACTTGTAGACGCCATGACCCGTCTTGCGTCCATAGCGCCCTGCCGCCACCATCTTGATGATCAGTGGGCACGGACGGAATTTTTCGCCCAAAGTCGAATGCAAGTAGCGCAGCACCGCAAGTCGTGTGTCCCAACCGGTCAGATCGCCAAGCTCAAGTGGCCCCATTGGATGGTTGAACCCCATTCGCAGCGCAGTATCGATATCTTCGGCGCTGGCGGTACCCTCCTGCAGCATCCACATCGCCTCATTACCCAGCATCGCTGACATGCGGCTAGTGGTCAGGCCCGGAGATTCGTTGACCAGGATGGAGGTTTTCCCAATCGCATCGCACCACGCACGGCTGGCGGCTACTGTTGCCTCGTCAGTGGCGATGCCGAGAACCAGCTCGACCAACTTCATCTTGTGCACTGGATTGAAGAAGTGCATGCCGATGACCCGCTCCGGCGTGACGACCGAAGCGGCAATCTCGGTCACGCTTAACGCAGACGTATTGGTAGCGATCACAGCGGCCTCGTGCAGTACGGGCACCGCCTCGGCGAAAACCGCTTTCTTGATAGCCAGGTTCTCCGACACGGTCTCAACCAGCAGCTTTGCCCCCTCTGCGCCCTGCTTCAGTATCGTGCATGTCGTCAATCGCGCCTTTGCAGCAGCAGCGTCGGCATCGGTGATTTTGCCCAGTTTTACTCCGCTATCGAGAATGCCATGGATCGATTTCTGTGCCTTGGCGAGCGCCTCTTCACTGGTATCGACCAAGCGCGTCTCAAAGCCGCTGCTGGCAAAAGCATGAGCAATTCCGGTACCCATCAGGCCCGCCCCGACTACTACAACCTTGTCATTCAAGTCGACCATTTCGGCTTTCTCCTCAAGCGTCGGCACGTGGCCCGACGATGTTGGTTATCGTGCCAATCCCCTCCACACCCGCCTCGACGACGTCTCCGGGATTGAGGAAGCGACCCGTGCCCTGCCCGACGCCAGCCGGTGATCCGGTAAACAGAATGTCCCCAGGAGCAAAGCTCGAGCGCATCTGCACAAAGGTCACCAGTTGCGCAACATCCCAGGTCATTTCAGAGGTGTGACCGTCCTGCCGCGTCTCGCCATTGACCTTCAGCGTCAGCCGCAGCTTCGGACTTCCTTGCGGAAACTCGTCACGGGTCACAATCCAGGGTCCGACACCTGTCGTTTTGTCCTGACTCTTGGCCGCAAAGAGGTCCATACCGATGCCCGGTGGCCCGCTGCGTTGTAAGTCCCGCGCTGAAACGTCGTTTCCAACCGCGTATCCGAGCACCGCAGCCAAGGGATCTGTGCCGCTGGGCGTGTCACCAACCACAACGACCAACTCGACCTCGTGATCAAGCTCTCGCGTCAACGGTGGATAGCGAATCGGGTCGTTTGCGCCTATCAGCGCACCATAAGCCTTGAGAAAGGCCACAGGCTGAGGAGGCGACTTGAGGCCGAAGTCATCCGCGAGATGCTTGGCGTAATTCGCACCAGCCACTACGACACGATTCACCGGCTCCACGGGAGGCAACAGACGAACAGCATCTAACGGGCAGTTCTGGCCGGTGAGCGGGAGCGCCGCTCGGCCGGCATCAGCCTGCCCCGCCGCAATCGCCCGCGTCAGCGCCGGCCCCCATTCATTGAAGCTCCCGGCGATGGGCAACAGCTTCTGGCCCTCGCCGACGAGCGCCCAGAATGGCGCACCGCCATTCACTCCGGGAGCACACGCACGGGCGAGCTTCATGCCGTCACCAAAGACTTGGCGACCGCGCCAACGCTTGCCGGATCAAGGTGCAAGAGTTCGCAGGCATTCTTCCAGCGAATACGTTGCAGATCATCGTCAGACAGACGCAAGCCCTCGGTCAGATCATGCCGAACAGCATCGCTGCCGCCGAAGTTCGAGCCGTAGAGAATGCGATCCGCACCGATCACGTCAATCAAGGCCTGACGCATCGGCAGTTCGTGGAGTTCGACGTCGAAATAGAAATTGCGCAGGTAGTCGAGGACCGGTTTCTTGTTGTGATGGGTATCAAGGTTGGGGTTCGTTTGCGCGAGACGTCCAAGCTGATAGGGTACAAAACCACCACCATGCGTGATGTAGACCTTCAGGTTCGGGAAGCGGTCAAACACGCCACCATTGACTAGATACCAGAACGCCTTGGTCTCGTCGTAGTTCATGCCGACAATCGCGGTCGTTTCGTAGCGGTCGGTATTGGCCTTCTTGCCCCAGGTCACTGACTGGTTATAGCCATGAATGAACATGGGCAGGTCGAGATCGCACAGCGCCTCCCAAACCGGATCCATCTCGGGCGAATCGAACTCAAGCCCGCCAAAGTTTGAGCCGCCCGCTCCGAGCCCCTTGGCACCAAGCTGCGTACACGCGCGACGAATCTCGGCTGCTGCCACCTTTGGGTCTTGAAGCGGTGCCTGCGCCCAGAACATCAGGCGGTCCGGCGCGCCCGAGCAGTATTCCGCGAGAACGTCATTCGCCTTGCGCGAGAATCGAGTCGCGTACTCGAGTTCCGTCCAGTACATGTAGCAGTGCGAAGGTACGGACAGCACCTGCGCATTCTGACCCGCGGCATCCATGCCTGCGAGGCGCACCTTCGGATCGCGCCAGCGTGCCATGTATTCCTGAACGTTCAGCGCGTTGCCCTCGGCCTTGGCCTTGCGCAAAGCAGCTTTGCGTTCAGGCGCCCCAAGCGTGAGCACCCAGTCGCCGACACGCAGCTTGATGTCGCCATCCGGCTGCGATTCAAATGCGGGGCCCCAGTAGGGATCTTGGTCGTAGTAATCGGGATGGGGTGCATGTGCGTGAAGATCGATCAGCATTGGAGTCTCCTTGTGCCGTGTTGTGGGCCCGGCGAGCGCCGCATTCGCGGACAAGGGACAGCCGTTGTCTCAGCGGGTGGCCGCTAGACGCTGTTAGTTGTCTCCTGCCTGCGACACTCGTGCGGTGTCTGTGAATCGATGAAAGTCATCATGCCAAACATAAACAGTTTTTGCAATTCTGTTTAATGTTTTTATTCACTAGTCAGGAAAATCACTCCAGTCACAACTGCAGAGATTACTTCGGGGCGAAGCCGGCGCTCTCGATCGATGGCATCACCAGAGAACGTACAAGACGCTCGATCCGATCTGTTCCCTCACTGACTCGGTTGTGAGGCACAAGTTGTTCGCTCAGGACGTAGCGGATCAGCATCTCGCAGACCAGTTCGCGATCGATGCGAACTCCGAGTTGCACGTCCCAAGAATCGAAGACCACGCGAAGAACATCCTGAAGACGGACGAGAGAATCATTGAAAATGCGCTGAAAGAAACGCAGGGTATATTCGGGCGCAGCCAGTAGCAGTTGACGTGCCTGCCCGTGAGCCACGTAGTTCTCAAGGTAGGCAATCAGAGCTCGAAAGCGCTCATCGGGGTCATTCAGATGCTCTGTTGCGGCCAGCATGGACTGATGAAAACCCTCACGCTTGTGACGCGAAAAGGCATCCAGGAGGTCGTCCTGTGACGAGAAGTAGCGGTAAAACGTACCGCGAGATACACCAGCACGTTCACACACCTCAATAATTGAAATGCGCTCCGCGCCTCCACTCAGCACAACCGCTTCGGTCGCTGCCAGTATTCGGCTGACAGTTGCATCCGAGCGCCGATTACGGGTGATTCGCTCTCCATCCCGTCGAACGGGCTCATTCATGGTCTTACCTCCCGGAACTTCAGGTCGCACGTCACGCTGCCGGTGATGGTTTGAATCAGGTCTCGCGGACAGGCACGTCTGCGGGTCTCGAGTTGTACCCGGGCAAGTGCAAGCCACCGTCGACGTGGATTGCTTCACCAGTGACATAGCGGGAGAGATTCGACGAAAGAAAAACCACGACCGGGCCGATATCGTCTTCGGGGTCACCGCAGCGACCTAGCGGACGCATTGCAGCAGCGCGCTCGGCGAAGCCTGGATTCTCGGCAGCCAGCTTGTGGAATGTCGCCCCCATTGCGGTTGGTGCGATGGCATTCACGGTGATGTTAAAGCGCCCCCATTCAGCTGCGGCACTCCTGGTAAGGCCGAGAATTCCCGCCTTTGCAGTGTTGTAATCGGCATGGAGCCAGGCACCGATCTCTGTATCGATCGAATAGAAATTCACGATCTTGCCGCCACCGCGATTGCGCATGTGCGGCATGGCCGCCTGCATTGCCCACCATGACGCCTTGATCGTTGAGGTCAAGGTCTGCTCAAGCATCTCGTCAGTCTTGTCCTCAAAGCGGACATTGGGCGTCGGCACAAATGCATTATTGATCAGGATATCAAGGCCACCGAAATGCCGCACCGCGGCGTCCACTGCAGCCAGAACCGATGCCTTCTCCATCACGTCCGTCCGAACGAACAATGACCGCCCGCCAAGTGACTCAAGCTCCAGCGCCACCTCGGCACCGCTTTTCTCGTCAATCTCGGCAATCACCACGGCTGCGCCTTCCCGCGCGAAACGGCGGGCAACGCCGCGTCCAATGCCGCCGCCTGCGCCGGTGATCAGCGCAACCTTGTTCGTCAGCAAGCCCATTGTCGCCTCCAATTTTTGTTAAACACTATTGATGTTATTGTACACATTAAAACAACAAACACACCCCCAACAGGAACCGAGAACATGCTTTGCTTCAGACGACGCATACAGATCAATGCTCGCCGCTCGCCCAAAGGTGGAGAGGTGCGCGCGGTGCTCGAAGATGACTTCCATCACTTCCGGGTCGCCCTGATCCACCACAACGGCATCGTCGAGAAAATCAGCGCGGAAGCACCACGTCATCCGTTCAGCGCCTGTCCAGAAGCGTCTGCCGCGCTTGCCGGACTCGTCGGCATGGTGCTGAACCCGATAGCGAACTCAGTCAGCCGCCATACCGACGCCAGCCTGCAGTGCACGCACATGTTCGACTTGGCCGGGCTTGCGATCGCACTGGCCGCGCGCGGCCATGACTACAGGGGTTACGAGATTGAGGTTCCGCGTTACAAGAACGGCGAAACCCAGGCTAGGCTTGCGCGCGACGACGGCTTACAGCTCAAGTGGGACATTCACAATTCATGCATCCTCAGCCCCGCCCCCTACACTGGGGTGAGCATTCGCGAAGGGATGGCTCGCTGGGCACTCAGCACACTTCCAGCCGACGAATCGGAAGCAGCGCTGGTACTTCGCCGCTGTGCAATCATCTCGCTTGGGCGAAACAAGGACATTGATCAGGAAGTGCATGCACGACCGAGCGGCCGCTGTTACGCCCAACAGCCTGAACGCGCCCAACAGGCAATCCGCATCGTGGGCTCGACTTGGGACTTCAGTGAGCGGCGCTGGGCACTTTGCCAAGACGACAGCGAATGGCTTCAACGCTTTTCCGGATGAATGAGGCCACTCACATCACCTACACCGCATGTCGCACATATCCGACAAGCAATGCTTCCGGGCACTTCTGTCGGCTGACCGTGCCCTCTGATCAAGAGCTGACCAACCGACATTGCAATCAGTGGCCAACCCAGCCCTGGAGATGACGTGAGCGCCGCAGTCAGACCCCGCACTCACGCCGCCACGACGCTACATTGCGAGAATCCAGTCAATCAGCGCCTTAGCCTCATCTGCACTGACGCTCTGGCGTACGCTGGGGGGTGGCATCTTCTTGGTACCCCAGTGATATCCACCGGCACTGGGCGATCCTTTCAATACCGTGCTCACCAGCATGGCCTCGGCTCTTTCGTTACCCTTGTACTTGTTCGCGATGCTGGCGAAAGCAGGACCGATCGCATCCTTGTCGAGCGCATGACAACTCATGCACTCCTTCTCTTTTGCAAGTGTTTCAACGTCCCCGGCCCACGCCGGCATTGCCAGCACTCCGAAGAATGCAGCGGACACAATTACTTTCTTCATGACAATCTCCTCAATTGGTACATACACGCGGTCAGGACGGCGGCACTCCACGAACCGCCTCGCCCGCTTGATGACGGCTTGCCGCTGGAGTAAGCCGTCGAATCCGAATTTCAGCGGCGGTTCTCCGCCTCCCACGTTTTCAGGTCGAACCCCTGAGCCGCCGCAACGACGGGCGTGAGCGCCGGTGGCCGCGCGAGGATCTTGCGGGCATAAATGTGATCGCCTGGACGATTGCAGGACTCGACAGCGATCAACTCTTCGCCGCGAAAACAAAGCACGGACATCTGCTGCGCACCGGCATCACCGAGCACCACATAGTTGTCGGCACCGATCGACAAACCCGCTATCTGCAGTTTCAGTGCGCCCTGGTCAGTCCAGAACCATGGCAGCGCGACATACGGCGCGGCCTTCCCCATCAGACGGGCTACGATCGACTTGCCCTGGTCAACAGCGTTCTGTACCGACTCCAGGCGGGTATATCGCTCGCCGTTCTGCACGCACGGAAAGGCGGCCACATCACCCAGGGCCGAGATCGCCGGATCAGACGTCAGCAGTGCCGAATTCACCCGGATTCCGTTATCGACATCCAGACCTGCCTCAAGCGCGAGCTGTACGTTCGGAATAACGCCGATGCCATAAACCACCAAATCGGCCACCAGGCGGCGACCATCCGTGGTCGTGACAGAAGTGACCTGCCCCGCTTCACCTTCGAGTGCAACAACACCGCAGCGGAAATTGAAATGAACGCCCCACGATTCATGGGCGGAGCGGAAAAGATCTGACATCTGTGGAGACACCGCACGCGCCATTGGGCGGTCACCGAGTTCCAGCACCTCTACTGCCGCGCCGCCAGCAGCAGCGACAGCTGCAAACTCAAGGCCGATAAACCCAGCACCGATCACGACGACATGCTTCGCAGCTTTCACCAGCGGTGAGAGTGCGTCGGCGTCAGCCTTTGTTTTTACACCATACACACCCGCGAGTTCTGCACCAGGAATGTTCAGAGGGCGGTTGTGAGCCCCCGTTGCCAGCACCAGATGATCGTAGTCAAGCACGCCCCCCGAGGTAAGCAGAACGCGCCGGTTCGTGCGATCGATCGCATGTGCATGGTCATGAATGAGCTCGACTCGCTGCTCCGCATAGAAAGTCGCGGGGCGGAAAAGCATCGCACTCTCACCAATCTTGCCAAGCAGATAGGCTTTTGACAGCGGCGGTCGCTGATAAGGAAGGCCTTCCTCGTCATTGAGTAGCACGATGCGACCGGTGAATCCCTCCTGACGAAGGGATATGGCAACCTGCACACCGCCATGGCCAGCCCCCACAATCACGACTGATTTAATTGACATGTTCCTGCCTCCAGTTTTTTGTTCTTGTTCGACCGCCAACTCAGAACTGCGCTGCTGGAAGATGTAATGTCAGTCCATCCATTCCTTCGGTCAGTACCAGCTGACAACTCAGACGGCTGTTTGGACGACGTTCCGGAACGATGTCGAGCATCGCATCCTCGGTTTCCTGAACTGGCGGGAAGCGGTCCATCCACGCTTCGTCGAGGTAGGCATGGCAGGTTGCACAGGCGCAGGCACCGCCGCAATCAGCCGACATGCTGGATATTCCGGCAAAGGTCACTGCTTGCATGACCGACTGACCGACGTCTGCAGAAAGTTGATGTGCAATCCCGTTGTGTTCAATCACATTGATGGTAGGCATCGTGGTTCTCCGATTTGGTGACAGGAATGAGTTCAGGCCTTCGCCGCTTCGGGTTGAAGCTCGTACAGAGGGCTACGCCCGAGCGCTAGCAACAACACGGCACCCAATAGCGAGGCGGCAGTGCAATAAACCAGCATTGCCGAATAGGTACTGGTGAGGTTGAGCATCGCTGCAAACAGCAAAGGGGCTGCTGCCGAAGCCACGGTAATCAGGCCCTGATGCAGGCCGAACAGACGACCGTACTCTCTGAGACCGAAGTATCGTGCGATGAGGAATGCGGCAATATCGAACTCGGCACCTGCACCAAGTCCGATGAGCGCTGCGGCAACGCTCAGCATTCCAAGTTCGGTTTGTCCCGACAGAAAGATCAGACAGCCGACAGCAGGCAGCGACAGACTGATCGCTGCCACACCGGGCGGCCACAAGCGGTCGAGCAGATAGCCCACCACGAGCCGGCCCAATATGAGCGACACGCCGAAATAGCCGAACACGACGGCGGCATCTGCAGCAGAGAGCCCTTTATCGCGCAGCATCGGAACGGTACTGGTAACCAGGCCGACCACTGCCGACACGACCAGCGAGAGCGCCACGTTGCAGATCCAGAAGCGAGGCGACGCCAAGCCTTCCGCAAAGCTCATGCCGGTGATCAGAAGCCGCGGGCCAGCGTCGGACAATGGCTCTTGATCCCTGCCGTGTGCCGCCTTGTCCACGACGGCCGGCAATCGAAACCACCACAGCGTCAGCGGAATCCCGACGAATACGTTGAGCAACGCGAGAATCACGAAGGCTGCACGCCAATCCCAGGCGTCCACGCCCCAACTAAGCAGCCGCGGTACCAAGGCAGCGGTGATACCCGTGCCAGAGAGGCCGATCGCCAGCGCCAGACCCCGGTTGCGGTGAAACCACAGATTGAGCAGTTGCGTCCAGGTCACTGCCAGCGCCCCCATGCCAATGATCGGTAACATGAAGAACGCGAAATAGAGCGACCAGATAGACCCTCCAATCAAGGTCGTCGCCAGGTAGCCCAGCGCCATCGACAGCAGCGAAAGCACCGTGACGCGCTTCATGCCGAAACGCATGTTGAGCCAGCCCACCAGTTGCAAACCAATGACTGCGCCGCCAAAAAGGAAGGTAATGGCCGCCTGAAGGCTGCTGCGCTGCCAGCCAAACGCCTGCTCAAGTGGAATCACCAGCACGCCAAAACCGTAGAGCAGGGCCGCATTGATACTGATCGCAACGCCCACCACAGACAGGGCGACGATCTGCCAACCCTGCCTGAACTCATCGAGGTTGATTGCCGCGCGGTTTGCACCTGCTGTCATTGCCCTGCTCCCCTCGCGCTGACTGCGGGCGCCGCTGGACACTCCATGAAAGCGCCCGCCCTCATTACAGGAAAATCGCCAAGTTGGGCGTGCCGAGCACCGCCTGATCGAGGATCACCTCACGACGGGCAAGTTTGAAGCTGGAACCGTCAGCTCTGAGAACATCGTGCCGTTCGCCACTGATGAGGTCCATGTCGGGCGAGTCGAAACGGCTGCGCGTCATCAACAGATTGCTGATCACTTCGAACTCTTCGCTCTCTGCGGTCGCAAAAACCTGCACGTTGCCGACAATCCGGCGGGTGCGTGACGGAGGATCCTCCGCCCACGCGCTCCGGGTCTCGGTGAGCCGCATGATGCGCCCCATGATCGAGCGGTAATTGTCGTGATAGTGCTGGACAGTGCGGATGATCGACTGCGCCTGCTGCGACATCGGACGAGTCTGGCGCAGCGGTGCGGTGTAGACGAGGTCTGTCGCGAGGATTGATCCCCACTCCTTAAGTCGGATCGAGTCGAGCAGCGCGGCCTCCTGATAGAGGAAGCTGACGATGCGGTTATAGGTCTCGCTCCCGTACGGAACGGATTCGCCACGCGTGGGGGCGGTGTTTTCAGCTTCGTGTTGTGCAGCGTTCATGTCTGGCTCCTAGGAATTCGTCTGGTTCAGGTGCGGGCGTTCATCAGCTCATTCCAGTACAACCACCAGTGCCACTGGGTGTCGTCCTTCGTGAAGCCCTCATTGACGATGCCGGGACCCGGCCAGCCTTTCGGCGCACCCGTCTCATACACAGCCTGATACTTGAGCGTAGAGCGCCGTCCGCGCGCACCCTTTGCCGCCAGAGTCATGTGCGGCCAAGTGTCGGAGTCATCCTGCTCGACCATGCCAGACGTACCGAAGAGCTGAATGCTCTGCATCAGCATCTTCTCCTTCAGTTCGGCAGGCGCATCCTTCTCTGCCAGCACCCAGTTCACGAACTCAAGCTGATCGGGCCCCTTCGGTACATAGGCATGCAACAGGGTGAGACCGAGTACCGTTCCGTCTGCCTGGGGGATGTACACGAAAGCAAACAGCACATTGGGGAAAATCCCGCCAACCTGAGGTGGCATCGACACCACGACCTCAAGTTGCTCCTTACTCAGTCGCTTCATCAGCTGCGGCAGCATTTCGCGCGTTACACCAGGCGGCGGAAGTGCCTCGAGCTTTTGCTCCACGCTCAGCTCCGCCGGATCGAGTCCGGTGAGTTTCTTGATCTTGCGGCCGAGATCGATGCATCGCAGTGCATGTCCGTGTGGCGAGCTGACCTCTACCCCATACATCTCGGGAGAAAGATCGGCACTGCCGCCATCGCCGCTCTTGGAATAGTTGCCAACCTCACCCAACCAGCGGTGCAGGGTGAGCGTGTGGTATCCGTCTGCAGCAGACTGCTCACCAGCAGCTTTCCAGTTGGCTCTTACGATAAAGCGCTGCGGTGGGCCGAGCACCTCAAGACCGTTGTCGCTGCGCTCAAACAGCGTGTCGAAATACCATTTGGCATCGCCAAGGAACTCATCGAAGGACGGACCTTCGATATCCCACGTCGCAAAGATGATTCCGCCATACAACGCGACGCGTGCCTGGGGCAGACCGAGCTCCTCCTTGGGCATCATGCGGCCGTGCATGCACTCCTTCTCGACCGGCGCACCGATGAACTCGCCGTTTGGCCGGAACGCCCAGCCATGGTAAATGCACTTGTGAATCTGGGTATTACCCGCGTCGACGGTGGAGATACGCATGCCCCGGTGCGGACAGACGTTGAGCGAGACATGAATTGCGCCATCCTTTGCCCGCGCAACGATCACGGAATCGGACCCCATGTCACGAACGATGAAGTCTCCGGATGCCGGAATCTCCGACTCATGGCCAAGCAACAGCCAAGTCCTGCCAAAGACGCGATCCATCTCCAGTTGATAGATCTCAGGATCGGACAATGCACGCATCTGAACTTCGCGCGTGGGTACGCTAACGAGATCCTCCAAACGGGTGCCATCCGCCAGCGTATAGCCTGCGTTACTTGACATTGATATCTCCTCTCAGGGTTAGAGACCGCCACAAGGACGGGATCGACTCATCAGGCCTTTCCGGCCACTTTTACTTGTCTGTCCGGATCACGCCGGGTACGCATGAATTGCGTTCAACTCAGGGGGACGGCTGTGGGAAGTCAGGGTCGCGTTACGCGAGTGCGCAGGACACCGATACCCTCAACCTCAAGCTCGACCACATCATTGGGTTTCAGATAGCGCAGATGCTCAAGTCCACACCCGTTTCCGACGGTGCCAGATCCGAGAACCTCGCCCGGGTACAGGGTTTCCGAGCGGGAGATATGCGCGATCACATCCTCGAACGTCCAACGCATGTCGCGCGTCGTCCCCCTGCCCCACTCTTCGCCGTTTACTCGCGCAATCATGGTCAGGTCATAGGGATCAGGCAGTTCGTCGGCCGTTACGAGGCAGGGCCCCATCACGTTTCCGGTATCAAAGTCCTTGCTCTTGGCGGGCCCGAGCATTCCGGGCATCTCCAATGCCTGAGCATCGCGGGCACTCATGTCATTGAAGATCGTGTAGCCAACAATGTAGTCACGCGCCATCTCGCGCGGCACATCCTTCGCTTTGCGCCCGATGTAGCAAGCGAACTCAAGCTCGAAGTCCATCGCCTTGCTGTACGACGGCCAGATCACTTCATCATCCGGCCCGATCACGGCGAAGCGATTGCATTTGTAATAGATCGGCTGGCGGTTAAAGGTGTCGATGACGCGCTCGTCCGCACGCGTGTTCATCTGCCTCAAGGCCTCTTCCGGATCCGGCAGATGTGCCACCCTGGACCGCCGAGCGGCAGCAAAGGCTTGCTTCAGATGCAGTTCGAAACATGAACAGTCGCGCATCTGCGGTGGCGGCTGAATCGGTGCACAAAGTTTCACCGTGTTGCGTGGAATGACCGCCTCAGTCGGGGCACGCGTAACGAGCGCGCGTGCCGCAGCCAGTGCTTCGCTGCCGCCCTCAACCAGCGCCAGTGTGCTTCCGAACACAGGCAAGGCCGAGCCATTCAGAATGCCGCTCGCCTGCGCAAGGTCTACGATCAGCGTATCCGACTCGATCAATGCGCCTGCACGCTGATGGCCAACGGCGTCGCGAAAAGTAACCAACCTCATCTGTGTCTCCTTTTGCGAGGCCCGTACCGGGTAATCCGGTCAGGCCTTCGTTGTTGTGTCTTTGGATGATGGTGACTGCCGACCCGTTGGGGCCGTGAAAGCCTGCCTACACCCTTCCGGCCACCGGCACACTTGCGCCGGTCACGGCGGACGCATCATCCGAAAGCAGAAATGAAATCACCGCGGAGATCTTCTCCGATGGCACCCAACGGCTGAAATCCGCCTCCGGCATATCGGCTCGATTAGTTGGCGTATCGATGATGCTCGGCATCACCGCATTGACCGTGACACCGCGATCCTTGAGTTCTTCAGCAAGCGACTCGGTAAGGCGGAGTACGCCAGACTTCGATGCAGCGTACGCCGCCATACCCACATCCGCCTTGAGTGCGGCAAGTGCGCCGACATTGACGATGCGTCCGTTTCCCGTTTCGATCAGGTGAGACAGGGCTGCCCGACAGCTCACCACTGCGGTGCGCACATTCATTTCGTACATGCGATCCCATGTCTTGAGTGAGCCAGTTTCGACCGGCTCCCATGTAAAGCCGCCCGCAACATTCACGACCCCATGGATCGCACCCAATGCTTCGCGGACCTGCTCATATGCAGCAGTACAAGCAGACTCATCACCAAGATCGACGGCACCAATAGCGATAGAGACCCCAGGCGGAAGCGCACCTGCGGGCTCAACTGCGCGATCGATCAGAGCAACGCGCGCACCATCCTCGATCAAGCGACGGGCAAGTGCGCGGCCAAGCGCGCCGAACCCACCTGTTACCACAATAGAACGGCCTTCGAGTCTGCAAGTCATGTGCGTTTTCATCCTGATATGGCCCTCAACGTTCAATCTCTGAAGGCACCATTGACGAACAAACTTTAGACAGTTTTTAAACTTCTGTCTATATGTTAATGTGTGACCCTGCTTGACCACGGGTCAAACATCGACTGGACACATCCATGACTCGAAAACTTCCTGCGATTACTGCGGATAGCGCGCCGTTCTGGCAAGGCGGCGAAAGCGGGCAATTGCAGATACACAAGTGCGCAGCCTGCAATCGTTACTTCCACCCGCCCGCGCCGATCTGCCCGAGCTGCTGCAGCCGGGAGGTCGCACCTCAACCGGTTTCGGGCAAAGGCAAGGTCCTCAGTTTTACGATCAACCATCAGGCCTGGCGCCCCGACCTCGATGTCCCCTACGTGGTGGCAATTGTTGAGTTGCCTGAGCAGACGGGACTACGTTTCGTAACCAATATCGTTGGGTTGCCTCCGGAGGCCGTGCGCATCGACATGCCGGTACGCGTGCGCTTCGAACAACAAGAAGACGTATGGCTCCCCGTGTTCGAGAAGGACGAGTAATGTTTGATCGTATTTTCGAAAAAGACGTCGCAATCAGCGGCGTCGGTCAATCGGCCGTTGGGCGCCCACTTGCGCGCTCCGGGATGCAACTGACCCTGGACGCCTGCCTTGAGGCCATCGCCGATGCGGGCCTGACCCGTGACGATATTGACGGCGTCGCCTGCTGGCCGGGTGACAACAATAATGGTGATGCCTTTTCACCGGTCGGCCCCAATGCGCTGATCGGCACGCTCGGGCTCAAGGTCAATTGGTATGGCGGTGGATACGAAGGCCCCGGCCCCCTGGCAGGTGTGATCAATGGCGCCATGGCCATTGCTGCCGGGCTTTGTCGGCACGTACTGGTATTTCGCACGATCACCGAAGCCAGCCGGCGACAGGTCGACAAGAACGCCGGCGCACTCACGAACAAGACGGTGGGGCGCGACAGCAGTTTCTTCTGGCAGTGGTATACGCCGTTTAACGTGCTCTCGGCAATCAATCTGATGGCGCTCTACACCCAACGCCATTTTCATGAGTACGGCACGACTCCGGAGCAACTTGCACAGATCGCTCTGACCTGTCGCGCCAACGCTGCGCTCAATCCAAAAGCGATCTACAGAACGCCACTCAGCATGGACGACTATCTGTCCTCACGGATGATCTCCACGCCACTGCGCTTGCTCGACTGCGACGTACATTGCGATGCATCGACCGCGATCATCCTGTCGCGTGCCGACGCAGCAAAGGATGGCCCCAACCGTCCGATCCGCATCGAAGCCATGGGTGCAGCACTCCACCAGCCATGGTCATGGGATCAGATCGACCTCACCGCTACTGCAGCCCGCGATGTCGGCGAGATGATGTGGGCGCGCACCGACCTGAAGCCGTCCGATGTAGGGTCTGCACAACTCTATGACGGCTTTTCGATTCTCACGATGCTCTGGCTGGAAGGCTTGAAACTGTGCCCCCGCGGCGAAAGCGGTCGCTACGTTGAAGGCGGGCAGCGCATCGCCCGAAATGGAGAGCTACCGATCAACACCAACGGAGGACAACTCTCCGGCGGTCGCACCCACGGCCTTGGCTATGTTCACGAGGCATGCAGCCAACTATGGGGACGTGCCGGAGATCGCCAGGTCAAACCGCATAACGTTTCAGTTGTTGCTGCCGGCGGAGGCCCCCTGGGTGGAAGCCTCCTGTTGGTTAGGGAATGAACGAAGACGCCCAGACGTCTCTTCATTCATTTGCATCCGAACAAAAACACCGTGAGAGGTGAACCAACAATGAAACGCGCAACGCTTGCCGTATTACTCATTCTGTTCGCTGCCGCCACACCACAAGTGAGTTCGGCTCAGGAACCAACCTCTTCCGCAGCGGGGATCACTGAAACCTCCTCTGATGCGGTGCGTGCGCAGGCACTGCTTGCCCGTGCCGTATCACGTATTAAAGAGGTCGGCGACCGCGCGCTCGCGGAATTCGGACGGCAGGGGGAATTCACCGACAAGGAACTCTATGTTTACGTGCTCGATACCAATGGAACAATGCTCACCAGCGGCGGTTCGTCAGCGACCTTGATCGGCCGCAACCTCTCGCAGATGCGAGACGTCACGGGCAAACCGTTCTTCGCAGAGATACTGGATAAGGCGCGAACTGTTGGTTACGGAGAGGTCGACTATCGCTGGCTGAACTGGGCCGACAATTCGGTGCAGCGTAAGCATGCCTACTTCGAGAAAGTCGGGGATCGGATCCTCTCCGTCGGCTACTACATCAATCGCTCCTCACCCGAACAGACACGCGCATTTCTGGACCGCGCAGTCGAAGCCATGGAAATCGAGCCGTCAAGCGCAATCAGAGAATTCAACCGGCTCGACGGACGGTTCGTACAGGACGATTTGTATGTCTTCGTGATCGATCGGGAGAGCGGTCACTTCGTCGCTCACGGCAGCATGCCGCGCCTCGTCGGCACTGATGGGAGCGAACTACGCGATAAGGCTGGCACACCGATCATTCGTCCAATGCTTGATCAAGCCGCGCGCGACAAAAGCGGAGAACTCGACTACCTCTGGAAGAATCCCGTAACCCGCAAGACCGAACCAAAACGCACGGTTTTCAAGGTTGTGGATCGATACATCGTTGCTGTCGGCTATTTCAAGCCCTGAACGCTACAGGAAACATCCAGCCAATCCACCCACACAGCATCTTGAATCGCCTTTTCGTATCTTTCGTAGTATTCTTTATTCAGAATAAAATTCTTTAAAGAGATAAAACTGAAGATCGATTCGGTCAAACGCTGACCATGTCGAGGAGAAGCGATGAAAGAGCGAGAAGACGACGACAGTGGAACCCGCAGCACGGGCACAGTGATCGTCAAGCCGGTCGTTAATGCCATACGTATTTTGCAACACCTTACGGAGAGCGGCTCGCCGGAGCGATCGTCAGATATGGCGCGCGCACTGTCGATCAATCCAAGCACGTGCTTCAATATTCTGCGAACGCTGGCCAGTGAGGAAATGGTCACTTTCGACCCCGTGTCAAAGACGTACACCCCGGGTCTTGGTCTCGCACGACTGGTGGGGCATCTCGTCAGCCAGGGCCAGCGGCTTGATGTTGCACAGCCCTTGATGCAGGACTTCGCAGCTCGATTTCATGTCACGGTCACCCTGTGGCGACAGATGAGCAGCGAACGGATCGTCCTGGTCAAATCGGAGACAAGTCCAACCGATCTGCGTATCGACATGGCCATTGGTCAACGGCTTCCGATCCTTATGGGCGCGAGTGGGCGACTGTTTGCGGCGCACATGAAACTCGACGAGGACGCCATGCGAACCGTATTCGATCGCATGCGTTGGGCACGTCCGCTTGATTTCAGCGAATACTGCGATCAGGTTCAGCACGCGCGCGAACACGGTTGGGCAATGGACGACGGCTACTTCTCAGCTGGCATCATGGCCATCGCGGCTCCCATCCATGACCGATACGGTGAACTGTCCTTCACCATATCGGCAGTCATGTTTCGCGGTCAGTACATCGGCGACGAAGCGACGAAGATCGGCGTGGAGATACGCCGTCTGGCGGAAAAGCTTTCCAACCTCCTGATCTAGCGCTTCACCGGCCCCTCCAACACAGCCGATAAGTAGATCCATGTTCGCTCGTTGTTAAACGTGACAGTTTTCTAAATTCTGTGCATAATCTTTTCATCGATCTTGAAGATCGTGCATAGAACAGGAGACACGCCATGAGCGAACAGAACGCAAAACAACATAAAGTCATTGTTGACCGCAGCCGTTGCTGCGGATACGGCCTATGCGCCGCCTTGTGCCCCGACGTCTACAAGCTGGATGCCGACGGTATCGTCTTTCTTGAGAGTGAGTATGTGCCCGAGGGCCAGGAAGAGGCTGCCATCGAGGGAGCTGCCGCATGCCCTGCGGAAGCGATTCAGATCGAAGCCCCCGCGGACTGAACCCGGCACCATCACGCGGACTTGCACAGTTCCCTGGAGATAGCACATGAGTCGCCTTTCAGGAAAAGTTGCCCTTATCACGGGCACGGGCGGTGGCCAGGGTCGCGTCGCCGCACTACGCTTCGCGCGCGAAGGCGCCCTCGTAGTTGGTTGCGACACCGACGCTGCAGCGCACGAAGAGACCCGCCGTCTGATGAACGCAGAAGGCTTCGAGCTTCATGGAGCAGCCCCTGTCGACCTTGGCGATCATGCCCAGGCACAGGCCTGGGTCCAGTCCGCAGCAGACCAGTTCGGGCGGATCGACATCCTCTACAACAACGCTTCCGCAGCACGCTTCGCTCCGGTCGCAGACATGTCGATCGAGGATTGGCACTACACCATCCGCAACGAGATCGACCTGATCTTCTTTACCACCAAGCACGCATGGAATCACCTCGCCGTTCGCGGTGGGGTGATCCTGAACATCGCATCGACTGCGGCGTGGGCCGGTTCGAGGGTCGCCGGCATCAGCGCACACTGCGCGGCCAAAGGTGCGGTCGTGTCCTTTACCCGCCAACTCGCGGTGGAGGGCGCTCCAGTTGGCATCCGTGCGATCAGCATCAGTCCGGGCTTTGTCCGAACCCCGGGGACGGCTGCGTTCGTGGACAACCCAGTGATGCGCAAGGCCCTTCTCGACGGCGTACTACAGGATCGCCCGGGTGAGCCTGACGAGGTCGTGTCCCTCGCACTATATGTTGCATCGGACGAAGCCGGCTTCATGACGGGATCTGATCTTGTCATCGACGGAGGGCTGCTGGCGGTCTGACTGCACCGACAGCCCTCTCCCGCCCAACAGCGAATGAATGCCCTCTCGGCACAAACGAACTGAAAGCAATCAGTGCAAATCGCGGTGGAATTCGCGAGCGCAGGCTTCACAACTTAGGAGGAAGACAGCATGGACATCATCGGCATTGGCTACCTTGGTTTCGAGACCACCAAACTCGACGAGTGGCGCGATTACGGCCCCAAGGTTATGGGTTTCCAGATCGGTAACGCTCCCGAATCCGACCCTGATTCGCTCTATTTCAAGCTGGATGACCGGCGTCACAGAATCGCGCTTCATCCCGGCAAGATTGACCGAATTGCCTATATCGGCTGGGAGGCTCGCGGCAAACTGGAGTTTCATGCGGCCGTTGAGCGTTTTCGCAATCACAACATCGAGATCACTGTAGGAGACGCCGAACTCTGCGCGACACGCGGCGTAAAGGAGCTCATCCGGTTCCGCGATCCTGTTGGCTACCAGCATGAGCTGTTTTATGCGCAAAAATGGTCGCCGCGTTCCTTCGTTCCAGGTCGGCCACACGGCGGATTCGTCTGCGGTGCCCGCGGCGTCGGCCACGTCGTGCTGATCACGCCCGAATACACGCCGGAGCTTGATCACTTTCTCACCGGCATCATGGGCATGCACTGGTACGGGTCGGGGGCAGGAAAGGGCAAAACCGGGTTCTTCCGCTCAAAGCTCAACAACCAGACCAGCCATGACATCGCCTACGGTTTTGGTCCGGGTCGTGCTGGCGTGCAGCATATCGGGCTCTTTGTGAGCAACGTGCGTGATGTGGGCGAAACGTACGACCTTGTGAAGAAGCACGGACACGACATGATGATGACGCTGGGTCAGCACACTCAGGACCCGCATATGTCCTTCTATCATTTCACCCCCTCGGGTTTTGCCATCGAATGCATCACGGAGCTCGAACCGTGGCACGAAGACGGCTTTGAACTCAACCCTGAGCAGCTGTCGACATGGGGCCATGAGATTGTCGGCCCGATTCTCGGCCCCAGCGTAAAGACGCCTGAGGAGATTTTCGACCCGGAAGTTCTCGCCCTCAAGCGCTGAACATCCGCGTCTGCAAGGACGGCCAGATCGCGCCCACGCCTACTCGAATTCCTCTCGTGCGATGACGCACATATCCATCACCGGAGTCATCGATGTACAGCCATATTCTTGTTCCCACCGATGGTACGCATCTCTCCAGCCAGACGGTTTCCCAGGCGATTGACTTCGCCCGCAGCGTGGGTGCGCGCATCACCTTTTTCTACGCTGACATCGACGCCAGTGCCTCGCTCACGGAAGATGGCGCACTGATTCACCTGCTTGATCCGGCGCTTTACCAAGATGACTTTGGCGGTCGCGCGCGCGAGATTTTGTCAAAGGCTGAAGTCTCCGCACGTGCGAGCGAGATAGACTGCCAATGCGTCAGTCGCCCGAGCAATCGCCCACATGAGGCAATCCTCGCCGCAGCCACCGAACTGGGGTGTGACCTCATCTTCATGGCCTCGCACGGTCCGCGCAGCATTGGAGGACTGATGCTGGGATCGGAAACTTTGAAAGTTCTTGCCGCAAGCCGCGTCCCGGTGCTTGTCTCCTCCGTCGAAAAGAACGATCCAAGCCCAGACATGACCAAGGTGTGCGCCATCATCAAGGACGAGCACAGAGCGATCGCGGTTGTGTCATACGGCATGCGCATGCTTGCAGGCACGCTGCGTGAAGGCGAAGCTGCAGACGTCACCCTGCTCGACTCCATGCTGAACTACCTTGGCGAGTTCCCGGCAAAACTCCATCATCCCAAGGAGGATGCCTATCTTTTCGCCGCGCTCCAGCGTCGAACCTCCGCACTCGATCCGGTTATCGCCGATCTTCAGCGACAGCACCGCGAATCCGACGGGCACCTGAGTAGCGTCAGGGAAGCGCTCGGCCGCTATGTTTCCGCGCCCGAAGAAGAGGCTAACAACCTTGCAAGCGTTGTCGACGCATTCGCCCAAGGCCAACTCAAACACATCGCAGTCGAAGAGCAGGAGATCATCCCCGGCGCACGTACGCATCTCCAGCAAGAAGACTGGAAAGAAATTTCCGCCGCATTCGGCCGCAACGGCGACCCGCGCTTCAACAACGGTGAGCGCGAGTTCTATCGGCGCATTTACTCCCGAATCGCCAACATGCATCAAAGTCTGAAACGTATGGGTGCCGCCCGCCAGTGAAGGACGACAGCCCCTGGGCGCCGTTGCGGCATCCTCCATTCCGCGCACTGTGGATCGCCGCAATCGTTGTCAATCTATCGATGTGGATGCAGAACATCGGTGCAGCCTGGCGGATGACCGAGCTTGAACCCGACTCTCCGCTGATGGTGTCGCTTGTGCAGACAGCCATGGCGTTACCCGCTTTTCTCCTTGGCCTGCCCAGCGGCGTGCTCGCGGACATGGTTAACAGGCGGCGCTTCCTGATCATCACCCAGTCCTGCTCTCTCGCTAGCGCTGCTCTCCTCACCGCACTCGCTTATGGGGGCGTGATGGGCTCGTGGCTATTGCTCGGGCTTACGTTTGCGCTGGGCACAAGTAACGCATTTGGCATGTCGGCATGGGTGGCATCCAATATTGACAGCGCTCCGAAAGGCCAAATTCCGGCGTCGATAGCACTATCCACAGTAACGCCCAATATCGCCAGAGTGGTTGGCCCGGCAGTCGCCGGCGCATTGATTGCCGTGGCCGGTACACCCACCCTGTTCGCACTCGTCACACTCGGCTTTTTGCTCTCGCTGCTCCTGCTGCGCGCAATGCCTGACTCGACCGCGCGGCCAAGCCTTCCCCCAGAACGGATGTGGAACGGCATCCGCAGCGGTTTGCGTTACATGCGGCACTCTACGCAGATTCGCCAGACCTTGCGCCTCGTATTTGTTTTTGTAACCGCAGGCAGCGGAATCTGGGCCTTGCTTCCACTCGTGGCACGAGAGCAGTTGGGTCTGGGGCCAGGTGGCTTCGGCTTGCTTTTGGGCAGCCTTGGCGTCGGCGCCGTTGTAGCGGCTCTCCAGATCGCACGGTTTTACAAACGATTTTCTGTACGTCGAATCGTCACCATTGGCGCTTTAACGTTCGCTGCCGTCACCGCGTTAATTCCGTTTGTCACTGACATAGCGCTGACATGCGCACTTTTGGCAATTGGCGGAATGGCATGGATGGCGGTGAACACCAGTTCAGGCACGGTCATCCAGACCTCGGCGGCTGCTTGGGTGCGCGCACGCGTGGCTTCCGTCTACCTGCTGGTAATCATGGGAGCAATGGCGGCTGGTGGCGTCCTGTGGGGCGCAGTAGCGGAGCGCGCAGGGGTCGCCGGGAGTCTGTGGATTGCTGCTGCCTGCATCGTTGTTGGCTTGATGCTGACTGGACGCGCCCACATGCATCTCGGGTCCGAGAATGACTTCGGTACTGTCGAAGGCGCTGCACTAGACTGCGTCTCAGCCGAGGCGGAAACGCTGGACCACAACGCCGGACCGGTAGCGGTCGAAATTCGCTATTCGATTCGTGCAGAGCACCACGAAAATTTCATTGCCGTGGCTCGCGAACTCGGCCTTGCCCGCAAACGCAATGGTGCGATCGCATGGCGGCTTTATCGCGACCTTGAACACCCGGAGCAGCAGATTGAACGCTTCTTGGTCGACTCATGGCTCGATTATCTACGCCAGCGCGACCGGATAACTCGTCGTGACCAGGAACTGGAAGAGCAACTCCTAGCACTCAGCCACGATGGACGGAGCGAGACTCGACGCTACATCGCCGAAGCTTGAGTAACGAAACAGCACCCGATTCTGTACTGAAAAATGAAGTGAAGGCCCCGCTCACCTCGCAAAGCTTGCGAGCCGAAAAAAATCGTCGGGCGTATTTTCCGTATGCGGATGATAAGCATGGTGATGGTTGTCCAGAACAGCCTGAAGATCACAAGGCGCCAACCGATCGCATCCAAGCTCCTCACCAATCAACAAGCTGGGGAACATTCCGTTCGACCCAGCAAGCATCACCCCTGCTGCAACGCTCAATACCAGTGTCTTGATCATCATCACGCCTCCTCCTGTCACCAATCGATCACCACTTCTAGCGAGCGGCAGATTCTTTATGTGGAATACTGATTCCTGTGTCAGATTAGTTCAGCGAATAGCAGAATACAAGTTTTTTTGCACACTTTTCTGTATTACGTCTATTTTTATGCAAATTGACGTGATCATCGACGCATACATTCCACGCTGAGGATGCGGTGACCAATCATGTTCAGCAAAAAAAACCCACCGGCCGCAGGCCGATGGGTCAAGCTATCTTCGGTGGGCAATTCGCGGGAGAGGGATCGCTGCCTCACCGAAGAATCCGATTTCAGAGCGCCCTGAGCAGTTCAGGTACGACAGCGAAGAGATCACCGACCAGCCCATAGTCAGCGACCTGGAAGATAGGAGCCTCGGGATCCTTGTTGATCGCCACGATCACCTTGCTGTCCTTCATGCCGGCAAGGTGCTGAATCGCGCCGGAAATACCAATTGCGAAATACACCTGAGGCGCCACAACCTTGCCGGTCTGACCAACCTGATAATCGTTAGGCACAAAGCCAGCATCAACGGCTGCACGACTGGCGCCGAGTGCTGCACCAAGCTTGTCGGCGAGCGGCTCAAGCATCTCACGGTAACTCTCACCGCTTCCAAGCCCTCGTCCACCCGAAACGATAATGCTCGCCGCGCCAAGCTCCGGACGCTCGCTCTTAGTCAGCTCACGAACAACCAGGCGTGTCATTCCCAGGTCGTCGCGTTCGGCCACCGCTTCAACGACGGCACTCCCGCCTAATCCTGCAGGCTCGAACATGGTCGTGCGTACCGTGATCACTTTGACCGAATCGCAACTCTGCACAGTTGCAATCGCATTTCCTGCGTAAATCGGACGCTGAAAGGTGTCAGCCGAATCGACTGCACTGATTTCGGAGATCTGCGCAACATCCAGCATTGCAGAGACCCTAGGGCAAAGGTTTTTGCCTGCTGGCGTCGCGGCCGCAAGAATATGGCTGTACCCCTCTGCGATCGCCACGACCAAGTCAGCGATGTTCTCGGCAGTCTGCGCTTCGTAATGCAGAGCCTCTGCATGTAGCACTTTCGCAACGCCTGCAATTGCCGCCGCCTGAGACACAACGCCGGCGCAGCCGCTACCGGCAACGAGCACATGTACTTCGCCACCAATCTTCGCCGAGGCCCCAACTGTGTTAAGTGTGGCGCCCTTCAGCGTGTGGTTGTCGTGTTCGGCAATAACAAGAATTGTCATCAGATCACCTTTGCTTCGTTCTTTAGTTTTTCGACCAGCGTAGCCACATCTGGCACCATCACACCGGCGCTACGCTTGGGTGGCTCTCCCACTCGAAGCGTCTTCAGGCGTGGCGTCACATCGACACCAAGGTCCGCTGGCGCGATTGTTTCCAAGGGCTTCTTCTTCGCCTTCATAATGTTGGGCAAGGTCGCATAGCGAGGTTCATTCAGTCTCAAATCCGTGGTCACGACAGCTGGCAGCGGCATCTCCAGCGTCTCTAGACCGCCGTCGATTTCGCGGGTTACCGTGACCTTTTCGCCGCTAATCACCACTTTGGAGGCGAAAGTCGCCTGCGGCCAGCCTGCGAGCGCAGCAAGCATTTGCCCGGTCTGGTTCGCATCATCGTCGATCGCCTGCTTACCCAGGATTACCAGGTGCGGCGCTTCCTTGTCACACAGCGCCTTCAGCAGTTTTGCCACAGCAAGCGGCTGCAACTCGATGTCTGTTTCAACCAGGATGCTGCGGTCCGCGCCAATGGCCATGGCGTTGCGCAGGGTTTCCTGACACTGGGCAACGCCGCAGGACACTGCGATGACCTCGGTCGCAATACCAGCCTCCTTGAGCCGCACGGCCTCTTCCACCGCGATCTCGTCGAAGGGGTTCATGCTCATCTTTACGTTGGCAAGCTCGACGCCGCTGCCGTCACCCTTGACGCGCACCTTGACGTTGTAATCGACCACGCGCTTAACGGGTACGAGGATCTTCATTGTTTACTCCATGCAATTTTCATGTTCAACCGGCCATGGCGAACGCTCAGGCCAGCACCTCAAACGGCACACCTGTCTTGGCTCGAACTTCCTCGAGGGTGACACCTTCATGGAGATCCTTCAGCACAAGCCCCTGCCCGGGAATGACGTCGAAGACGCACAGATCGGTGATGATCATGTTGACGCAGGCCTTGCCCGTAATCGGCAAGGTGCAGTGCGGAACAATCTTGGGCATGCCGTCCTTGGAGCAGTGCTCCATCAGCACGATTACGCGCCGCACGCCAGACACCAGATCCATCGCACCGCCGGGCCCCTTCACCATCTTGCCGGGGACCATCCAATTTGCGATATCACCCTGGTCCGTCACTTCGAGTGCGCCAAGGATTGACAGATCCACATGACCGCCGCGAATCATCGCAAAGGAATCAGCACTGGAAAAAAAGCTGCCTCCCGGGATCGCGGTGATGGTCTGCTTACCGGCGTTGATCAGGTCGGGATCTACCGCCTCAGCAGACGGGAAAGGACCAATACCCAGCAGGCCGTTCTCGGACTGCAGGGTGACGTTGATTCCGGGCGGGATGAAGTTCGCCACCAGGGTCGGAATTCCGATTCCAAGGTTCACGTAGTAACCGTCGCGCAGCTCCTTGGCAGCCCGCTGCGCCATCATCAGCCTGGTAGCCGATTCCTTCCTGGAGGCTGCTGCACCCTGAACGGTCCGGAACTCAATGCGTTTCTCGTAGCTGGGGCCAAGGACGATCCGGTCGACGTAGATGCCAGGCGTTTCGATATCGTCCGGATCAAGCTCGCCGACTTCGACCAGTTCTTCGACCTCAGCCACGGTCACTCTGCCGCAGGTGGCAATCATCGGGTTGAAGTTGCGTGCGGTCTTCCTGTAGACGAGGTTGCCCGCCTTGTCGCCCTTCCACGCTTTAACGATGGCAACGTCCGCTGAGATGGCTTCCTCTAGGACGTACTCCTTACCACCAAAAGATCGCAGATCTTTCCCTTCGGCCAGCAGCGTGCCGTAACCAGTCCGCGTGTAGAAACCGGGAATGCCGGCCCCGCCCGCCCTGAGCTTTTCGGCCAAAGTGCCCTGAGGCGTGAGCTGCAGTTCAAGCTCTCCAGAGAGAACCTGACGTTCGAACTCCTTGTTCTCACCAACATAGGAGGCAATCACCTTCTTGACCTGCCGGTTCTGAAGCAACAAACCCATCCCAAAGTCATCCACACCGGCATTGTTGCCGACGATAGTCAGCTCTTTTACGCCACTGTCGCGCAAGGCAACGATAAGATTCTCAGGGATGCCACACAGCCCAAACCCGCCTGCTGCAACCGTCATTTCGTCATGAAGCAGGCCCGCGAGCGCGCCTGACGCAGATGCAAAAACTTTGTTCATGGTTCTCTCAGTCGGTGAAATCGAAAGGGGAAACAACGTAAGGGGACCCCGCTCAAACAGTCAGGCCCGCAGTGCCTCCCGTACCTCCCGTCCTGATGGCGCCGCGCCACCTGGGGAGTGTTTGCGGTAGTTGACCAGCAGCGCCGTTTGCCGAACATGCGCCTCATGCATGTTTCGCTCTTTGACATGGCCATAGCCCCTGATCATCTCGGGCACGCGTGCCAGATCGATCGCAAAGGAAAGATTTTCTGCAGTGAGTGAGGTGGAGAATTCTTCAATCAAGGCCAGGTAGTCCGCCACCAGTCGACGCTCCTGACGACGCTCCTCTGTTCGCCCGAACGGATCCAGCGCTGTGCCACGCAAGCCTTTGAAGCGCGCAAGCAGCTTGAAGGCGCCCATCATCCAGCTGCCATAGCGACGCTTCAGCAGATGCCCGTCGGCATCACGCTTCGCACTAAGGGGCGGTGCCAGATAGAAATTGAGCTGATAGTCGCGGCCGGGCTCGCCCTCGAACTGCTGGCGCAACTGGTCGAGGAAAACCGGATCAGCATGCAGACGCGCAACCTCGTATTCATCCTTGTACGCCATCAGCTTGGCCAGGTTGCAAGCGACCGCATCGGTCAATTGCAGCTTGCCAGTCCCGACCACGTGCTGCTCTGCTTCGCGCACGCTTGCAACGGCATCGCTGTAGCGCCGTGCATACCTTTCATTCTGATAGGCAGTCAGCAACTCGATCCGGCGCGCGATGACACGATCGAGCGATACCGGCATTTCCATGACCACCGCTTCGGTGGTGCGGGCGGCCGGTGCAGCAGGCAGTGCAGAGCGATCATGCGCAGCAAGCCGCCCCCACTCGAATGCCTGCTTGTTCTTCTCTACGGCAACCGCGTTGAGTTCGATTGCGCGCAACAGCGCGTCCTTGCCCAGCGGCAACCATCCCTTCTGCCATGCATAACCAAGCAACAAAGGATTGGCGTAAAGCGTATCGCCGAGCAATTGGAGCGCGAGTGCATTCGCATCGATGAATTCGCAGTCCTCGCCAACGCCAGCACGGATGTCATTCTCTGCAGCCACCCCGGGAAACTTCCAGTCCGGATTGGAGAGAAACTCCGCAGCAGGTGTCCTTGCGCTGTTGACCACCGCGCGGGTCAATCCTTGTCGCACCTTCGACAAGACCTCGCCCGAGGCCGATACGATCTCGTCGCAGCCGATCAGCACGTTCGCTTCGCCGGTCGCGATCCGGGTGGCATGAATCTCTTCCGGTGTCGCCGCCACCTGAACGTGGCTCATCACCGCCCCGCCCTTCTGTGCCAGACCGGTCATATCGAGTACGGTGACACCCTTGTTTTCGAGGTGCGAGGCCATGCCGATGAGTGCACCGATGGTGACGACGCCCGTCCCACCAACTCCGGTCACGACGATTCCGCAAGGCTTGTCGAGCAACGGAAGAACTGGCTCGGGAACCACGATCGACTGCCCAGTGCGGCTCGCTTCAACCGCAGGCGGCTTGCGCAACTGGGCGCCCTCGGCCGTGACGAAGCTCGGGCAGAAACCCTTAAGGCACGAAAAATCCTTATTGCACGAACTCTGGTTGATCTTGCGCTTGGTGCCGAGTGGCGTTTCCATCGGCTCCACCGACAGGCAGTTGGACGCCACTGAGCAGTCGCCGCAGCCTTCGCATACGGCTGGATTGATAAAGGCGCGACGTGCCGGGTCGGGATACTCACCACGCTTACGGCGGCGGCGCTTTTCGGTGGCACAAGTCTGGTCGTAGATCAGGATCGACACATCCTGCAACTCGCGCAACTGCTTCTGCAGCGCATCTAATTCGTCTCGATGGTGCACCGTCACGTGCTCAGGCAAGCCTTTGCGCTCCGAATACTTCTCCGGCTCGTCAGTAACGATCAGAATCCGGCCGGCACCTTCCGCAGCTACCTGACAGGCAATCTGGGGCACGGTAAGCGTTCCATCAACCGGCTGACCACCTGTCATGGCCACTGCATCGTTAAACAGAATTTTGTACGTGATGTTTGCGCCTGCTGCGATGGCGGCGCGGATCGCGAGCATCCCGGAGTGAAAGTAGGTACCGTCTCCCAAGTTTACGAATACATGCTTGTCGCCGGAGAAATGCATCTGCCCCAGCCAGCTCACACCCTCCCCCCCCATCTGGGTGAAGGTCTCCGTGCTGCGATCCATCCACATCGCCATGTAGTGACAACCGATTCCGGCGAGCGCTCGCGAGCCTTCGGGGACGCGGGTGGAAGTGTTGTGCGGGCACCCTGAGCAGAACCATGGTTTGCGCTCGACGGTAATGCGCGGGCGTGCGGCCTCGCGCTCTTTGGCCTCGATCACCTCGATCCGCGCCATCAAGCGGGCATGCACATCATCAGGCAGACCAACCCGATCAAGCCGTAGCGCAATTGCCTTGGCAATGATCGCAGGCGACAGTTCGTAACGCGCCGGTAGCAGCCATTGCCCACGCGGCACTGACCATTCGCCGCCTGCATTGTTGCGCTCATCAAACTTCCCGTAGATACGGGGACGGACATCCTCACGCCAGTTGTACAGTTCTTCCTTCAGCGCGTATTCGAGAATCTGGCGCTTTTCCTCGACCACCAGAATTTCTTCGAGTCCGGTCGCAAACTCGCGTGCATCCTGCGCGTCGAGCGGCCAGACGCAACCCACCTTGAAAAGTCGGATGCCGATGCGCTGACAGGCTTCCTCGTCCAGACCAAGATCGGTCAGCGCCTGACGCACATCGAGATAGGCCTTGCCCGCGGCCATGATGCCAAGGCGCGCATTAGGCGAATCGACCACAACCTTGTTGAGTTTGTTGGCACGGATGTACTCGAGCGCGGCGTACCACTTGTAATCGAGCATGCGCGCTTCCTGCGCTAGCGGGGTATCGGGCCAGCGGATGTTCAGTCCCCCCTCGGGCATCTCGAAATGCTCGGGGATCACTATCTTCAAGCGTTCCGGGTCGATATCGACCGAGGCCGAGGACTCAACCACGTCGGTCACGCACTTCATCGACACCCATAGGCCCGAATAACGGCTCATCGCCCAGGCGTGCAAACCGAAGTCGAGGTATTCCTGAACATTGGCCGGGTACAGCACCGGGATACCGCAGGCAATGAGAAGGTGTTCCGACTGGTGTGCAACCGATGACGACTTGGCCGCGTGATCGTCGCCTGCCAGCATCAGCACCCCACCATGTGGCGAAGTTCCAGCGGCATTGGCGTGCTTGAGCACATCGGCCGAACGATCAACACCCGGTCCCTTTCCGTACCACATGCCGAACACGCCATCGCGCTGAGCATTGGCATAAAGATTGACCTGCTGCGTACCCCACACTGCGGTTGCGGCAAGATCCTCGTTGAGACCCGGCTGAAAGACCACATCGTGGCTGGCAAGATGTTTCTTGGCCTTCCACAAGGCGAGGTCAAGTCCACCGAGCGGCGACCCACGGTAGCCCGAGATATATCCAGCAGTGTTCAGCCCGGCAAGCCGGTCACGCTCTTTCTGCAGCATCGGCAGTCGCGCGAGAGCCTGGGTGCCGCTGATATACACCCGTCCAACTGCCTTGGTGTACTTGTCGTCAAGACTGACCGACGCCATGGCCCCTGCAGCCTCTGCAGAAAGTGGTGAGTTCATCCGTGTCTCCAGTCCTTCATTATTTGAACATATAGTAGAAACATGTTCATCTATCGTAAAGTCACGAATAATGAGTTCTGGTATCAGGAAAACAGATGTCAGCAGATAACAGTGTCACCCTGCGCCAACTGCGCTACTTCGTCGCCGCAGCCGAAACGGGACAGTTCTCAATGGCCGCCACTCGAGCCCATGTCTCCCAATCGGCCATCACCAACGCGGTGCTGTTGCTGGAAGCCTCGCTTGGTGTGCGCCTTTTCGACCGAAAACCGCACGGAGTCAGCCTCACCGCCGAAGGTCACGGCTTCTATCAACGCACCCGTCACATTCTTGATTCGCTTGAAGATGCGCTGCGCGAACCTCGTTTCCAGGCCCACCACCTCAAGGGCGCGATCCGAATCGGCGCCTCCTACACCGTGCTCGGCTACTTTCTTCCTCCCCTGCTCGCTCGTTTCCGCGCCAACTATCCCGACCTTGGACTGGACCTGCGCGACATGAACCGCGCCGAGATCGAGAAAGCTGTAGAGAGCGAAGAGATTGAACTCGGCGTCGTCATCCTCTCCAACGTCACCGAACGCGAACGCTTTGGCCACCACGTCTTGTTGCGATCGCGGCGTCAGCTATGGACCTCAGCCGACCACCCCTTGCTGCAAAAGGACAATGCCGCACTGGAAGACATCGCCGCCTACCCCTACATTCAGATCACCGTAGACGAAGGCGAACGCTCCACGCAGCGCTACTGGCAAGCCCGAGGTATCGCTCCCGACATCGCCTTCCGCACCGGCGCAGTAGAAGCCCTGCGCGGCCTGATCGCCCACGGCTTCGGCGTCACCATACTGTCGGACATGATGTATCGCCCGTGGTCCCTCGAAGGAAAGAAAATCGAATCCCGCCCCATCCTCGACGTTGTACCCGACATGGAGGTGGGACTGATCTGGAAGCGCGGCGCCGAACTAGCTCGTCCAGCGGATGCGTTCAGGCAGTTTTTGATTCAGACATGTGGGAGTTGAGTGGGCTACGGGGAGTCATCGACGA
>NZ_JBYEXN010000026.1:0-58094 GCF_057621855.1 Parazoarcus sp. PS-13 R2A | reverse complement strand
TTCTCGCTTTGATTGTCTTCGCCCAGATCCTTCAGCCAGCCGCGGAACTCGAAGCGTTCGTACAGTGCTTTCAGCGCGATCTTGTCGTCGGCACGTGCCGGCAGATCGTCGAGCTGCAGGGGCAATTCGACATCGGTCGCAACCGTCACCAGGCGCTTGCCCAGCGGCAGAAAGTCGAGATGCTTGCGCAGGTTCTCGCCGACCTTGCCGCCCACCTTGTCGGCGTTGCTGATCAGGTTGTCGAGGGTGCCGTACTCGGTGAGCCACTTCACCGCGGTTTTCGGACCGCACTTCTCGACACCCGGCACGTTGTCCACGGTGTCGCCGACCAGCGCCAGATAATCGATGATGCGTTCGGGCGCGACGCCGAACTTGGCCGTCACGCCGGCTTCGTCCAGCACCTCCTCGCTCATGGTGTTCACCCAGCGCACACCCGGCTGCACGAGTTGCGTCAGATCCTTGTCGCCAGTCGAGATCACCACCTCCCAGCCGCGCTCGACCGCCATCCGCGTCAGCGTGCCGATGACGTCGTCGGCCTCCACGCCTTCGACCGACAGCAGCGGCCAGCCTTCGGCCTTGACGGCCTCATGCAGCGGTTCGATCTGCGCGCGCAGGTCGTCGGGCATCGGCGGGCGATGCGACTTGTACTCGGGATACCAGTCGTCCCGGAAGGTCTTGCCCTTGGCGTCGAACACACACGCGCGGTACTCCGCCTTGTAGTCGCCTTCGAGCCGACGTAGCATCGACAACACCCCCCGGATGGCCCCGGTCGGCTCCCCGCTCGAATTGCGCAGATCGGGCAGCGCATGAAAAGCGCGGTAAAGATAACTGGAACCGTCGACAAGCAGCAGGGTGGGCATCCTGGAACATCCTTGCGGGAAACATCGGCATTGCGCCACGCTCAAACCAGCATGCGCGCACCGAACCAACGAAAAAGAAGAGAAGGGACATCATGACCGCAAAAGAGAAACTCTCCCGCAGTGCGCCGGACAGTGCCGCGCCGCGCTTCAATGCGCGCGAGTCCTGGCGAATCTTCGGAATTATGGCAGAGTTCGTCGAAGCCACCGAGCGTCTGAATGCCATTCGTCCGGCAGTATCGATCTTCGGCAGCGCCCGCATTCCGCCCGATCACAGCTATTACGTCCTCACCGAGCGCATTTCGCGCCTGCTGTCGGACGCCGGCTTTGCCGTGATCTCGGGCGGCGGCCCCGGCATCATGGAAGCGGCCAACAAGGGGGCCTATTTTGGCAAGAGCCCTTCGGTCGGCCTCAACATCCAGTTGCCGATGGAGCAGCAGGCCAACCCGTATCAGGACATCTCACAGACCTTCCAGCACTTCTTCGCGCGCAAGTTCATGTTCGTGAAGTTCGCCAGCGCCTACGTCGTCCTGCCGGGTGGCTTCGGCACGCTCGATGAACTGCTCGAAGCCATGACCCTGATCCAGACGCGCAAGAGCCGGAGCATTCCGATCATCCTGGTCCACGGCGCGTTCTGGAAAGGCCTGATCGACTGGTTCCGCGACCGTCTGGTCAGCGAGGGCATGATCAAGGCGGAAGACCTCGACCTGATCCAGATCATCGACAGCCCCGAGGAGGTCGTCGAGGCCATCTTCAAGCACTACGAAACACGCGGTTTCATGCCGCTGCCCGAAGAGCACGAACTGATGCTCAACCTTTAACCGAAACTGCGCACGCGCCGTCACCGCACCTCCGTTCGGCACCCGGCCCGAATGGTAGAATCGGCACATCTCAAGGAGAACACCATGCGCCGTACCCTTATTGCCCTGCTGCTGGCCGTTTCCATGCCAGTGCTGGCACAGCAGCCCCCCAAGCTCGAACCGCTCCCCGAACCGCCTCCGCCGCCGCCGGGCATGACCGATATCGAAGAGCCCCAGGTCACCATCGTCAAGCGCGGCGAGGACACCGTCGCCGAGTACCGCATTCGCGGCAAGCTCTACATGGTCAAGGTCACCCCGCCCCACGGCGTGCCCTATTACCTGGTCGACCGTGAAGGCAACGGCGATATGGTTCGCGCCAGCGAACCTGCGCTGTCCGTACCGATGTGGGTCATCAAGTCCTGGTGAGCACCACCCCCGGCCCGGCGGTCTGCAGCTTTGCTCCGATCTGTCGCAGCGATGCGCGAGTGCTGATCCTCGGCAGCATGCCGGGCGAGGCCTCGCTCGCTGCCGGAGAGTATTACGCCCACCCCCGCAACGCCTTCTGGCCAATCATGGGCGCACTGTTCGGAGCCGCACCGGAGCAGCCCTACCCCGTGCGCCTCAAACGCCTGCTCGATGCGGGCATTGCGCTATGGGATGTGATCGGGCGGTGCAGGCGCAGCGGCAGTCTCGACAGCGCCATCGCGGCAGACAGCATCGAGCCCAACGACTTTGCGGGGCTGTTCACCGCCTGCCCGCAACTGAGTCACGTGTTCTTCAACGGCAGCGCCGCTGAAGCGGCCTTTCGCCGTCACGTGCATTTTCCGCACGGGGAACACCGCATTCGCGTGCTGCGGCTGCCATCGACCAGTCCTGCGCACGCAGCACTCAATTTCAGTGACAAGCTTGCCGCCTGGCAGGCTGTACGCAACGCCACGCTCACCGCTGCCCACGCGGCCTGAGCGGCTTTCCGCATCCCGGAGTTTTCATGTCTGTTTTCACCCCCGTGCCCGAAGCCGTGCTCTCGCAGTGGCTGAAAAACTACGCCATCGGCCGCCTCACCGAGCTCAAGGGCATCTCAGCCGGCGTGCAGAACAGCAACTTCTTTGTCACCACCACGCTTGGCCGTTATGTCCTGACGCTGTTCGAGGGTATTGGCCGGGCAGAACTGCCGTATTACCTGCACCTGATGGCCCACCTCGCCCGTCACGGGTTGCCAGTGCCGGCGCCGATTGCCAATCGGGACAACGAGTACCTCGGCACCATCGAGGACAAGCCCGCAGCGCTGGTCATGCGCCTGTCCGGGGCCTCGGTCATGGCACCGGACGAGCACCACTGCACGCGTGTCGGCGCCATGCTCGCCGGCCTGCATCTGGCCGGCATGTCCTACGGCCGGCGCCAGCCGAATCCGCGCGGCCCGGCCTGGCGCACCCAGACCGCAGCGCGGGTGCACGCCTACCTTCCCGAGGCCGAGCAGGCGCTGCTCGACCGCGAAATTGCGTTTCAGGCCACCGTCGACACCGATGCACTCCCGGCAGGTGCCATTCACGCCGACCTGTTCCGTGACAATATCCTGTGGGACGGCGAAGTCATCGGTGGTGTCATCGATTTCTACTTCGCCGGCAATGACACCCTGCTGTTCGATGTCGCAGTCACGCTGAACGACTGGTGCTCGCTTGACGACGGCAGCCTGGACCCGGTTCGCAGTGATGCGTTTCTGCACGCCTATCACGCCGAGCGCCCGTTCTCCGACGCCGAGCGCGCCGCCTGGCCGGCCATGCTGCGCGCTGCAGCGCTGCGCTTCTGGCTATCGCGGGCGGAGGATTTCCACCTGCCGCGCGAGGGCGAAATGGTGCTGGTAAAGAATCCGGACGAATACCGCGACATTCTGCGGCAACGCATCGCCTGGTCACCCGCCTTGCCCGCGGTTTGAACTCACCCACCCAATCGGCTAGCATCGACCACACGTCGCTGCACCGCAGCGACTTCCGGACCCACTGAATGCCTGCAACGCCGCCTTCGCGCCACTACCATCCCTTGCCGCAGCCCGGCACGGTTACGCCAGCCCACGCCCTGCAGTGGGTGGCGACCGGCTGGCGCCTGTTCCTGCGCAAGCCCGGCGTATGGATGGTGCAGACACTGATCTTCATTCTCGTCATTGCTGCACTGGGCTTCGTGCCACTCATCGGCTGGGCTGCGGCACCCGTCGCACTTCCGGTGCTGGTGGCCGGACTCGTCGCCGGAGCGGATGCGCTCGCCAGGGGGGAAGCGCTGCGGGTCGACCATCTGTTCGACGGCCTGCGCCTTCACGCAGGCAATCTGCTGCTGGTGGGCGGCTTTCATCTGCTCGGCGCACTCATCGCAGCCCTGATTGCTGCCGCGATCGGCGGGAGCGCAATGTTCACCGGCTCGATGATGGGCGCGTTTGGCGGCATGGGCATGGCCGCGGGCGGCATGATGCTGGGCGTGCTGGTGTTTTCCGTGCTGTGGGGGCTGTTGATGATGGCCTTGTGGTTTGCCCCCGCACTGGTCATGCTGCACGACGTTGCACCACTCGACGCCATGAAGCTCTCCGCCCAGGCCTGCTTCCAGAATCTGCTCACCTTCGTCGTCCTCGCCGTCATGCTGTATATCCTGGGCTGGATCGCCATGTTGCCTGCAGGACTTGGCGTCTTCGTCCTCATCCCGGTGCTGGCCGGAGCACTCCAGGCTGCCTGGCGTGATACCTTCTCGCCCCCGAAGGCGCTGCCACCCGCAGTGCATCTCACAGAATAGAAATCATGCAAGCGAATCAACTTCCCATGCAGCGCGGCTGGGGCTGGCTGCGCGACGGCCTGACGCTCTGGCTTCGCAGTCCTGCCCTGCTGAGCTTTCTCGCATTCGGCTATCTGCTGGTGCTGCTGGTGATCAGCATTTTTCCGCTCATCGGCCAGCCCGCCGCGTCGCTGCTGATGCCGATCCTGTCACTCGGCGTGCTCAACGGTTACCGCGCCGTCGCGGCCGGACACAAGGTCGGCCCGGACGTCCTGTTCTCAGGCTTCAAGAGCAACGTGCAGAGCCTGGTCACCATCGGCGGCATCTATCTCATCGCCAGCGTACTGGTACTCGCGCTGACTGCACTGGCCGATGGCGGCGGCCTGTTCGCCGTGATGACAGGGGGAAACGTGGATGACGCAGCCATCACCGACTCATCCCTGCCTCTCGCCATGCTGCTTGCCGTCGCCCTGTCCACACCGGTGGTCATGGCCTACTGGTTCGCGCCGGTGCTGGCAGGCTGGTGGAACATCACCGCGCCCAAGGCGATGTTCTTCAGCTTCCATGCCTGCCTTCGCAACTGGCGCCCGTTTCTCGCCTATGCCATCGGCCTGATGATCTTCGGCGCCTTCATACCCGGCATCGTGATCGGGGTGATCGGGCTGCTGTCTCCGACGCTCGCGACCATCCTCACCGTGCCCTTGCCGCTGATTCTGATTCCGGTCGTCTTTGCCAGCTTCTTCACCTCGGCGCGCGATGTGTTTGGCCTGCCTGACGAGGTCATCATTGACAAGTAGCAGCGCCCGACCTGGCCCGCTCGGCCTGCTGGGAGGGACTTTCGACCCCATCCATCTGGCCCACCTTCGGCTCGCCGAAGAGGCGTGCGAAGCGCTCGCACTGGACAAGGTCAGACTGATCCCCGCAGGTCAGCCACCGCACCGCGGCGAACCGGGCTCGACACCCGACGACCGCCTGCACATGGCACGCCTTGCGGTGAGCGGAAACCCGCGCCTGGAGGTAGATGATGGCGAGGTCCGTTCGCCTCGAAAGAGCTACACGGTGCTCACCCTGGAACGCTTGCGTGCAGAAGTGGGCCCCGAGCGGCCGCTGGTGCTGATACTTGGCGCCGATGCCTTCCAGGGCCTTCCGACATGGCACCGCTGGACGGAGCTGTTCGAGCTCACCCACATCGCCGTTGCCAACCGTCCGGGCTACGCGCCCCACGGCCGACGCTGGCCGGGCGCCCTGTCACCCGAACTCGACGAGGCCTGCCGGCAGCGCCAGATCACCGACCCCGCGCGCCTGCGCGAGCGCAGTTGCGGTTACGTGATCCCGTTCGACATGACGCCCCTGGCCATTTCTGCTTCACTCATCCGCGACCTGGTCCGTACCGGTACCAGTCCGCGCTATTTGCTGCCCGATTCCGTTCTCGACTATATTGGGCTGCATCACCTTTACGATAATCACGAATGAACACATCCCAGCTGGAAAAGCTCGTCGTTGCCGCGCTCGAAGACATTAAGGCGCAGAACATCGAAGTCATCAATACTGCCAAGCTCACTGCACAGTTCGAACGCATCGTCGTCGCCAGCGGCGAATCCAATCGCCAGACGCGCGCGCTCGCACGCAACGTGCAGAACAAGGTCAAGGAAGCGGGCGGCGAAGTCATCGGCGTCGAGGGCGAGGAAACCGGCGAATGGGTGCTGGTCGATCTGGGCGACGTTGTCGTCCACATCATGCAGCCCGCCATTCGCAGCCACTACAACATCGAAGAACTGTGGGCCACCACGCCCGCTGCAAGACGCAAGGCCGCCGAGGCCGCACGCAGCGGGGAATAAATGAAGTTGCTCGTCGTTGCCGTCGGCCACCGCATGCCCTCTTGGGTGGAGGCCGGTTTCGACGAGTTCGCGCGCCGCATGCCACGCGAACTGCCGCTGCAACTGGTCGAAATCAAGGCAGAACCGCGTACCTCGGGCAAGACGGTCGAGGCCATGATGGCCGCAGAAGCGACACGGCTCGAGGCCGCACTTCCCGCGCGCTGCCGCAGGGTCATCCTCGACGAACGCGGTGCAGACGTCAGCAGCATGGCGCTGGCCCGTCGGCTGGAAGACTGGCAGCGCGAAGGCCAGGACGTGGCGCTGATTGTGGGTGGGCCGGACGGCCTGTCTCCGGCCTTCAAGGCGACCGCAGCCGAATCCGTGCGCCTGTCTAGTCTCACCCTGCCCCACGCGCTGGTGCGCCCCCTTCTGGCTGAAGCCCTTTACCGGGCCTGGAGCATCACCCGGAATCATCCTTACCATCGCGAATGAGCGAACCACCAGGAACCGTCCCATGTCCGCCATCCCGCCCCGCATCTACCTCGCGTCGAAAAGTCCGCGCCGTCGCGAACTGTTGCGACAGATCGGCGTGCACTTCGACGTCATGACCTTTCGCGGTGGCGAGCGCGGCGAGGATGCCGACGTCGACGAGACACCGCTCCCTGACGAAGATGTCGAACGCTACGTCGAACGCCTGGCGCTGACCAAGGCAGAGGCCGGCATGCGTCGGGTGATGTGGCGCAAGATGACGCGACATCCGGTGCTCGCCGCCGACACCACGCTTGAGCTCGACGGCGAGATCATCGGCAAGCCGGAGAGCGCGGAAGACGCCCGCGCCATCCTCCAGCGCCTGTCCGGGCGCACCCACCGCGTGCTCACCGCGATTGCCGTCACCGACGGCGTGCGCACACGCAGCCGCATCTCCAGCAGCGAGGTGAGCTTCCGGGAACTCTCCGAAGCCGACATCCGTCATTACGTGGCGAGCGGAGAGCCCATGGACAAGGCCGGCGCATACGGCATCCAGGGCCGGGCAGCGATGTTCATCCGCGAGATCCACGGCAGCTACTCCGGCATCATGGGGCTGCCGCTGTTCGAAACTGCCGAGTTGCTGGAAGTCTTCGGTTACCCTCTGTAAGCTTTCCCGCTTGCTGTAGCGCCCCCTGTCAGCCGGCCTCTCCCGGCCACAGGCGGGAGCCGGCGTGATCCGATGAGCCATGCGCAATGGCAGACAGCCCGACTGCCATTGCGTATTTCCCATTGGGTTCAATCCATCATGAGCATCGAATTCCTGATCAACTTCACCCCACAGGAGACGCGAGTCGCCATCGTCGAGCAGGGCGTGGTCCAGGAGTTGCACGTCGAGCGTACGGCCAGCCGCGGCATCGTCGGTAACGTCTACCTGGGCAAGGTGGTACGCGTGCTGCCGGGCATGCAGTCCGCCTTCATCGAGATCGGCCTCGAGCGTACCGCCTTCCTCCACGTTGCCGACATCTGGAGCGAGCGCCAGCATGGCGAAGCGGCCAAGCCGATCGAGAAGATCCTGAACGAGGGTCAGAGCCTGCTGGTCCAGGTCCTGAAAGATCCGATCGGCACCAAGGGCGCACGCCTTTCGACTCAGGTGAGCCTGGCCGGGCGCCTGCTCGTGTATCTGCCGCAGGAAAAGCACATCGGCATCTCGCAGCGGATCGAGGACGAATCCGAGCGCGAACAGTTGCGCGAACGCCTGACCCGCCTCGTCCCCGACGACGAGCCCGGCGGTTTCATCGTGCGCACCATGGCGGAATCCGCCAGCGACGAAGAGCTTGCCGCCGACATCGCCTACCTGCGCAAGCTTTGGAGCGAGATCCGCAACACCACCGTCGGCGCCTTCCCGCCGCGGCTGCTGCATGAAGACCTCGGCCTCGGACAGCGGGTGCTGCGCGACCTCGTCAACGAAGAGACCACCCGTATCCGTGTCGACTCGCGGGAGAACTTCCAGAAGCTCACCGCATTTGCTGCAGAGTATTCGCCCAAGGTGCTGCCGCTGCTCGAGCACTACACCGGCGAGCGCCCGCTGTTCGACATCTTCAACGTCGAGGAGGAAATCCAGAAGGCGCTTGCGCGCCGGGTCGACCTCAAGTCGGGCGGCTACCTCATCATCGACCAGACCGAGGCGATGACCACGGTCGACGTGAACACCGGCGGCTTCGTCGGTGCGCGCAACTTCGACGACACCATCTTCAAGACCAACCTTGAAGCCACGCAGACCATTGCGCGCCAGCTCAGGCTGCGCAACCTCGGCGGCATCATCATCATCGACTTCATCGACATGGAGAACGTCGAACACCGCGAGATGGTGCTCGACGAGTTCCGCAAGGCGCTCGCCCGCGACCACACCAAGATGAGCATCAACGGCTTTACCGCGCTCGGTCTGGTCGAGATGACGCGCAAGCGCACCCGCGAGTCACTCGCACACCTGCTGTGCGAGTCCTGCCCGACCTGTGGCGGCCGCGGTGAAGTGAAGACCGCGCGCACGGCCTGCTACGAGATCCTGCGCGAACTGCTGCGCGAGGCACGCCAGTTCAACGCGAAGGAATTCCGCGTCCTTGCCGCACCCAATGTGATCGACCTGTTCCTCGACGAAGAGAGCCAGTCGCTGGCGATGCTGTCCGACTTCATCGGCAAGAAGGTCTCGCTCCACCCCGAGGCGAGCTACACCCAGGAACAATTCGACATCGTGCTGCTGTGAGCCACCCCGCCGAACCCGCACCGGGCGCGTTTCCGAACCGCGCGGTGCTGCTATTTCTTGCCACCCGCCCGGCGTTTCTGTCGGTCACCCTGGTCGCATGCCTGATCGGGCTGGCCTGCGCGCACCGGAGCGGCGCTTCCATCGACTGGACGACCGCAGTCTTCACCCTGCTCTTCGCCCTCGTCGCGCATGCCGGGGTCAATGTCATCAACGATTATCACGATGCAGAGAGCGGAGCAGACGCGGCGAACACCAAGCGGCTGTTTCCCTTCACCGGCGGCAGCCGCTTCATCCAGAACGGCGTGCTGAGCGCGGCCGAGACCGGCCGCTTCGGCTATGCCCTTCTGGCTGCAGTCGTGCCAGCCGGCCTGTGGCTGACCTGGCAAGCCGGCGCGGGGCTGATCGTCATCGGCATCTCGGGGCTCTTCGTCGGCTGGGCCTACTCCGCGCCGCCACTGAAACTGATGAGCAGAGGTCTGGGCGAACTGGCGATCGCGCTGGGCTGGCTCGCGGTGGTGGTGGGCACCGATTACGTGCAGCGCGGCAGCTTCAGCCTGCTGCCGTTTGCAGCGGGCGTGTCCTATGCCCTGCTGGTGGCAAACCTCCTGTTCATCAACCAGTTCCCCGATCACGACGGCGATGCCGCCGCGGGCAAACGTACCCTCGTCGTCCGCCTCGGCCCGCAGGTCGCCAAGTGGGGCTACCTGCTGATCGCAATCTTTTCCTACACCTGGCTGGTGGCAATGGTGACGATTCATGCGCTGCCGCAATACGCGGCTGCCGCCGCGATGACGCTGATCCTCTCATTCACCGCAGCACGCGAGCTCATCGCCGATGCGAGCACGCCCGACGAGCTTGCCGCCCCGATCAAGCGCACCATCCTTGCGACCAACGTGCATGGCCTGCTGCTTGCCGCCACGCTCGCCTTCGCTCAATCCGGAATTTCCGCATGACCGCCTTCGACCCCCGCCCCGTCCGCGCCATCATCTTCGACATGGACGGACTCCTGCTCGACTCCGAGCGCATCGCCTACGCAATCGGCCGTGAAGCAAGCGAGCACCTCGGACTGCCCTGGGATCATGAGGTTGCGATGCGCATGATCGGCATGAATTCGCGCGACGGCTACCGCCTGCTGCAGGACGCCTTTGGCCCGAGCTTCCCGATCGACGCGCACCAGGCCGAGTTTGGCCGCCGTTACGAGCAAGCCATCGTCGACGGCCGCTTCCCGCTCAAGCCGGGCGTTCACGAACTCCTCGACCAGCTCGCGCTGCGCGGACTGCCGGGCGCGGTCGCCACCTCCACCCGGCGCAGCCGCGCACTGCCCAAGCTCGAAGGCGTCGGCATCCTCCACCGGCTGAAGGGCGTGATCGGTGGCGATGAAGTGCGTAACGGCAAACCGGCACCCGACATCTATCTGGCCGCGGCGGCCCTGCTTGAGACGCCGATAGCGCATTGCCTGGTCCTCGAGGACTCGAACACCGGCGTCCGCGGCGGACTGGCTTCAGGCGCCCAGGTGGTGATGGTGCCCGACCTTCTGTCCCCCGCAGAGGATGTACTGGCGCGTGGCATCACGGTGATGAACGACCTCCACGAAGTCGCCCGCAGCCTGGCCGACTGACCCACCCGAAACCCGCCGCAGCCGTTCAACAGACAGGCAGCGGCACCCGGAGCCCTACTGATGATCGGACGCATCACCGGCATGCTGCTGGAAAAGAACCCACCCCAGATTCTGGTTGATGCCAACGGTGTCGGCTATGAAGTCGACGTACCCATGAGCACCTTCTACAACCTGCCGGCGACAGGCGAGCGGGTCAGCCTGCACACCCACCTTGCGGTGCGCGAGGACGGTCACTTCCTGTACGGCTTTGCCACCGACGAAGAGCGCACCGCCTTCCGCCAGCTGCTGAAGATTTCCGGCATTGGCGCACGCATGGCGCTGGCGGTGCTGTCCGGTCTGTCGGTCAGCGATCTCGCCCAGGCGATCGCGCTGCAGGAGGCAGGCCGCCTGGTGAAGATTCCCGGCATCGGCAAGAAGACCGCCGAACGCCTGCTGCTCGAGTTGCGCGACAAGCTCGGCAAGGCCCTGCCCAACGCGGGCGGCATTCGCCTTGCCGCGGGCGTCGACGCCGCACCGGACGCAAAGAGCGATATTCTCAACGCGCTGCTGGCACTGGGCTACAACGAACGCGAGGCCCTTGGCGCCATGAAGGGGCTTGGGGAGGACATCGGCGTGTCGGACGGCATCCGTGCCGCACTCAAGCTGCTGTCGAAGGCATGAGCATTGCCCCGCACAGCCTGTCGCCAAGTCGCTAAACTCTCGCCATGATCGAAACTGACAAGCTGCGCTCGGCCGCACCCGAAAGGCTGATCTCCGCGGAGCCCACCGACCGCAAGGAAGACGCCATCGAGCGTGCCCTGCGCCCCAAGCGACTGGCCGAGTACGTCGGACAGGCGAAGATCCGCGAGCAGCTGGAGATCTTCATCGAAGCTGCGCGCAACCGCAAGGAGGCGCTCGACCACGTCCTGCTGTTCGGCCCGCCGGGTCTGGGCAAGACCACGCTGGCCCATATCGTCGCCGCCGAGATGGGCGTCAATATGCGTCAGACTTCCGGGCCCGTGCTGGAGCGCGCGGGAGACCTCGCCGCCCTGCTCACCAACCTCGAGCCGCACGACGTCCTCTTCATCGATGAGATTCACCGCCTGTCGCCAGTGGTCGAGGAGATCCTCTATCCCGCGCTGGAAGACTTCCAGATCGACATCATGATCGGCGAAGGCCCGGCCGCACGCTCGGTCAAGCTCGACCTGCCGCCGTTCACGCTTGTGGGCGCAACCACCCGCGCGGGCATGCTCACCAACCCCTTGCGCGACCGCTTCGGCATCGTCTCCAGGCTCGAATTCTATACGCCGGACGAACTTGCCTACATCGTCAGTCGCTCCGCACGGCTGCTCAATGTCAGCATCGACGACGCGGGCGCGCTCGAGATCGCCCGGCGCGCGCGCGGCACCCCCCGCATCGCCAACCGCCTCCTGCGCCGGGTGCGCGACTATGCCGAGGTGAAGTCCGGCGGCGACATCACCAGTGCGGTCGCAGACGCGGCACTGGTGATGCTCGACGTCGACGTGCTCGGACTCGATCTGATGGACCGCAAGCTGCTGCTGGCAATGCTGGAAAAGTTCGGCGGCGGCCCGGTCGGCCTCGACAACATCGCCGCGGCGATCGGCGAATCCTCCGACACCATCGAAGACGTCATCGAGCCCTACCTGATCCAGCAGGGCTACCTGCAGCGTACCCCGCGCGGTCGCATGGCAACGCATTCGATCTGGCAGCATTTCGGCCTCAACGCCCCGCGCCTGCCGGGCAGCGACCTGTTCGGACAATAAGCGCCGAAATGGCAGCGGGCCTGCTTGTCATCGTATCCGCGATCGGGATCCTGCTCCTTCTGGCTCGCCCATCACGCAAACCGAAGGACCGCAGGAAACATGCTCGCGGGAACCGTCTGACTGGAAAGGCGGCGAACAGCGCTTCTGCGCATGCGGCGCGGGACACGGACACTACCTGCGGCAGTGATGGCTGCGACGGTGGCGACTGATGCGGACCTTCCAGGTACTGATGCTCACGCTCTGTCTGGTTGGCGGCCTGCACCTGGTGCTGCAGGCACCGGTGTTCTTTCTGCCCGACAGATGGGACCCGGCCTTCGGTCGCCAGTTCGACGCCACCGCCTCGAGAGTGCTCGGCGGCGGTCTGCTGGCGATGGCGGCGATGGCGCTGATCTTCCTGCGCCACCATTTCTACGCCGAGGTGCGACGCCTGCCCGGCGCCACCATGCAAAAGATCTACTTCGGCCTCGTGCTCATGGCACTCGGCCTGATCACGCTGGCTTTCAACCTCGCCGACCTGGCGCCGAACCCCGATCGCGCCCCGTCTGCCAGCATCCAGCGCTGAGCGGAAGTACGCCTTCGCATCCCCGCCCGTGTGGGCAATCAGCCGATCTGAATCGCAAGTCCCTTGAGGTACTCGCCTTCGGGCACCGCCAGGCCAACCGGATGGTCGGGTGCAGCGGCCAGTCGATGCAGGATGCGTGCGTCGACGCCGGCATCACTTGCCGCACTGGCGACGATCTTCTGGAACATCTCCAGCCCGATGCCACCGGAGCAGGAATAGGTCATCAGGATGCCGCCCGGCGCCAGCAGGCGGAAGCCGAACAGGTTGATGTCCTTGTATGCGCGCGAGGCACGTTCGGCGTGAGCCGCGGACGGCGCAAACTTGGGGGGATCGAGGATGATCAGGTCAAAACTGCGCTCTTCGGCACGCAAACCGCGCAGTGCCTCGAACACATCATCCTCGCTCCATTCGGCACGCGCGGCATCGAGCTGCGGGTTGAGCGCCAGATTGCGTGCGGCGGTGGCAAGTGCGGGGCCGGACGAATCGATCGACAGCACGCTGCTCGCCCCACCCGCCAGGGCCTGCAGGGAGAAGCCGCCGGTGTAGCAAAAGCAGTTCAGCACCCGCCGCCCATGGGCAAGATCGCCGGTGAGCTTGCGGTTGTCGCGCTGATCCAGATAAAAGCCGGTCTTGTGGCCACCGACCACATCGACCTCCATCCGCACGCCATTTTCGACGATCTGCAGCCCCTCGGCAGGCAGTTCGCCGAAGGCAATTCCGGCGCGCGGCTCCAGGCCTTCCAGCCTGCGCACGTCGGAATCCGAGCGTTCATAGACGGCGGCGCAGCCCGTCGCCTGCACCAGACCGGCCACGATGGCATCGCGCCATTTGTCGGAGCCGGCACTGGTCAACTGCAGCACAACCACGGAACCGTAGCGATCCGCGATCACGCCCGGCAATCCATCGGATTCGCCGTGGATCAGCCGCTGACCGTCCTGCCCGCGCAACATGGGATGCGTCTCGCGCCGGGCGACGGATTCAGCGACCCTGCGCTTGAAAAAGGCGTGATCGATTGCCGCTTCGGCATCCAGTGACCACACCCGGGCACGGATCTGTGACTCGGGCGACCACGCTGCACGCGCCACCACCTTGCCGTCGGCAGCGACTACATCGACCGTGTCGCCCGGACGGGCGCGGCCTTCGAGATGATCGACAGAGCCGGCGAAAATCCAGGGATGACGGCGAAGGACGGTGCGTTCCCTGCCGGGACGTAGATGAAGGCGAGCCATGGATGATGATCCAGCAAAAGGGCGCCAAGTTTAGCCCTTACCGGCCCCCTTGTGCCACCGCCCGGCCAGCCCCCACCGTCAGTCGCCGAGCAGGCGCCGGGCGCGATCCGCAGTATCGATCAGATCCGGAAGCTCGCGTGAGCTCATCAGATGACCAAAGTGGTGCAAAGCGCCCGAGGACACATAGAGGTGGCCGTTCTTGCGCCGGGATACCCAGCCGAGCTCGACAAGCCGTGCCACCTTGCGGCGAACGGTCTCGCGCGGGAGGCCGGTGGCCGCCGCAATCGAATAGGCATTACAGGGTTTGAGCGTGCACTCCGGCAAGCTGTCACCGTCGACGGCACCCGCACTTGGCGTGCCAATATTGTGCAATGCAATTTCGCCGAGCAGGATGGGCAGCATGATGTCGCGATCGAACTCTTCGAACCAGCGCTTCATGTTCCGGACTTCATGCTTTGCAAGCAGCAGGGCAACATCCCTGAGCATGCGCTGCTTTTTTATTTTCTCTGCGGGCGGAGCTTCGATTCCAGCATCCATGGAAGCCTCATCGGGGGCGAAAGGTTCAGATGTCATAAGCATCCTTGCTTGCGGCTCAGCGCCATGGGCGCACATCGCCGCTTATTATTTATTGTTGATTGATGCACGACAGCATAGCCGATCGCGAATGAGTATCAGCATTTATCGATACCCAAAATGGGGAGCACTACAACCTACTCCTTCGTCCTCCGTGCCCGCGGATGAGCGGCATCATAGATCCTGGCGAGGTGCTGAAAATCAAGGTGTGTATAGACCTGGGTGGTCCGGATGCTGGCGTGGCCGAGCAGTTCCTGAACCGCACGCAGGTCCCCGCTCGACTGCAGTACGTGGCTGGCAAAACTGTGGCGCAGCATGTGCGGATGGACATGCACGCCCAGGCCCACCGTACCGGCTCTCAGGGTGAGCCTGCTGCGAATCGCCCCCGGGCTCATTCGTCCGCCCGTACGGGTCACGAACAGGGTCGGACTGCCTACCGGCACCTGCCCACGCACCTCAAGCCACTGCCTGACCGCCTCGACCGCCTGGCTGCCGACCGGCACGCTGCGCGTCTTGCCGCGCTTGCCGCGCACCGTGACCATGCCGCCCTCAAGATCGCTGGCATCATCGAGCCCAAGCCCGGCGAGTTCGGACAGGCGCAGCCCTGACGAGTAGAACAGCTCGAACATTGCCAGATCGCGAATCTCGAGCAGGCTGTCGGCCGGGGCGTCGAGCAAGGCCTTTGCCTGATCGGGAGACAGCACGCGCGGCAAGGTCGCCGGGGACTTTGGTGCCCGAATACCGTCCACCGGATTGTGTTTCAGCCCATGGTGGCGGATCAGCCACCGATACAGGCCGCGCCAGGCCGACAGGCAGCGCGCAATCGAGCGCCCGCCCAGGCCTTCTGCATGCATGCGCCCCACGAAGCGGCGGATCTCGGCCGCGCTCAGGCCACCGGGGTCGCGCCCCTGTGCAAGGCTGTGCAAACGCAGCAGATCCCGACGGTAGTTCTCCAGCGTCAGCGCGGCGGCACGGCGCTGGGTCGCAAGCCACCCCAGATAGCCTTCGACCCAGACCGGTGCCAGCGCTGCGGCAAGTGGCTCAGGCATGCGTTCAGCCGATCTCCCCGAGCAGCGCGGCGGCGGCAAGCTCACCAATCCGGCCGAGATACAGGGTGCCCATCTCGGGGTAGAAACGCTCGGGCTCTTCACTGCCCAGGGCCAGAAGACCGACCACCTGAGTCTGCCGACGCAGCGGCATGAGAGCGACAGAACGCACATGCGGTGCCGACTCGCCAAACCAGCTCAGCACTTCGATGTTGCTCGGCGCACCGCAATACGGGTGACGGAGGTCGCCCGCAAACAGGCGCACGCCTTCGCCAACGGGCGCAAAGTCCTCGTCGCTGCGAGCCAGCACGCTGTTCCAGATTCGCAGCGCGACATGAGGAATGGCGAAGTCCTGCTGCATGCTGGAAAAAAGTTCGTGGCGGACGCCTTCGTAACCGTGCGCCTCAAGCAGCAACAGGGTCAGCCGATGCACTTTTTCGCTGATCTCGTCGTTCTCCTCGCCAAAGCGAATCAGCTCGGCAAGCTTGACCTCCAGCAGGCGGATCTTGTCGCGCAGGGCGTGAAGCTGCCGTTCCGCAAGCGAGATCGCCTGGCCTTCGTGCTGCGGGTGCGGCACGGTCAGTTCGGTGAACAGTTCGCCATGGTCGGACAGAAAATCAGGGTTGTCGCGCAGATAGCGTGCGACTTCATCGGCATTCATCGGCAATAGCTCCTGTCGGGCATCACGCCCTGTTGCATGTCTCCAGACATCAGACGAGATTCATCTCGCCCTCGAAAACCGTTACTGCCGGGCCAGTCATCAGCACCGGCGTGCCCGGACCTGCCCAGGCAATCTCAAGCTCACCGCCACGGGTTTCCACCCGCACCGGCGAAACAGCCAGTTCGCGCAGTATCGACGCCACCACCGCGGCACATGCCCCGGTGCCGCAGGCCAGGGTTTCCCCGGATCCGCGCTCGAACACGCGCAAGCGGATACGGTGTGCGTCGACCACCTGCACGAAGCCTGCATTCACCCGCGCGGGAAAGCGCGGGTGGTGCTCGATCAGCGGCCCCTGAGTTTCGACCGGGGCCGCATCGACGTTGGCCACGACCTGAACGGCGTGCGGGTTTCCCATCGATACGGCCGTGATCGCAAGCATGTCGCCGCCCACCTCGAGTGGCTGCACGATCGCGTCGGAGTCGGAGACGAAGGGGACCTCGGCAGCAGAGAGGACGGGCACACCCATATCGACCGTGACCAGCCCATCCTCGCGTAAACGCGGCGAAATGATGCCGGAGCGGGTCTCGACGCTGATGTCGGCCTTGTCGGTCAGTTTTTTGTCGTATACGAAGCGCACGAAGCAGCGTGCGCCGTTGCCGCATTGTTCGACTTCGCCGCCGTCGGCATTGAAAATGCGGTAGCGGAAATCGACAGCCGGCCGGCTCGGCGGCTCGACCACCAGGAGCTGGTCGCAACCGACGCCGAAATGGCGATCGGCGATCGCCCGGACGCGCTCGGGAGTGAGTTCAACCGGTTCATGGGTTGCGTCGATCACGACAAAGTCGTTGCCGAGGCCATGCATCTTGGTAAAGCGCAGTTTCATGGGAGTTCTGATCAATGCGGAAAGCGTGCCCGGATTCTCCTCCTGCACCCGGGTATCGTCCAGCACACGTCATCGTGAGAGAATTCGGGACATGACCAATACGCCAGCGCCGCGCCGCTCAGCCCTCCCGATTTCCGCATGGTTGCTCGGCCTGCCCGGCCTTGCCTGTCTGCTTGGCGGCCTGGTGCTGCTGGCGGGAGACTTCAGCGATGTGCATCCGGTGCTTGCCGAAAGCGGCACCGCAATTGCACTCATCGTCTCTGCGATTGCCCTGCTCGGCAGCGCCGCTTTTCCCGTGGTCCTGCGCCATCTCGCGGACGCCGACGCGCCTGCCGCAGATCAGTAGAGCTTGGCCTCGCCCACGGGGCGCGTCTTGAACCGCCTGTGCACCCAGTAGTACTGCTCCGGCATCGTGCGCACGACGGACTCGATCCACTCGTTCATGCGCAGCGTGTCGGCCTCGACATCCGCGCTCGGAAAGTCGGACCATGGCTCACCGATCTCGACGACGTAGCCGGCGCCGCCGGGCAACATCTTCGTGACACAGGGCAGCACCGCTGCACCGGCCACGCGGGCAAGCCGCGGCAGTCCGGTGATGGTAGCCGCCGGCACGCCAAAAAAGGGGACGAAGATCGCATCGCGCCGACCGTAATCCATGTCCGGCAGGTAGTAGAACGGGCGCCCGGCCTTCATCGCCTTCACCGAACTGCGCACGCCGTCCTGCCGCGCGAGCAGCAGCTGATCGCCAAACCGGCTGCGGCCATGATAAAGCCAGCGATCGAGCACCGGATTCTTCTTCTGGCGCGCATAGACACTGACGATATCGAAGTCCATCGTCACCCGCGTCCCGCCCATGTCGAGTCCGACAAAATGGGGGGCAAGCAGGATGACCGGCGTCCCTGCCGCCTGCAGTGCCCGCACACGGTCGCCGCCCTCGATTCTGACGAGGCGCTCGAGCCGCTCGCGGCTGCCCCACCACAACAGGCCGCGCTCGAGCAGGCTGCGCCCCACGGTACGAAAATGACGACGCGCGAGCTGACGCCGCTGCCGCGCATCAAGTTCGGGAAAGCACAGCTTCAGATTGGTATCCACCACATGCCGGCGCGGCAAGGCAAACACATGAAGCAGCAACCCCAGCGCCTCGCCCAGTCGCGCCAGCACCGCAAGCGGCAGCCAGTGCAGCAGCCAGAATACCGCCACGCCGAGACGGCTCATCACGCCTCGGATCCTGCTGCCGCTTCACGCGCTGCACGCGGCTTCTTGTAGCGGTTGTAGCCCCACATGTACTGGCCGGGGCACTTCAGGATGACGCGTTCGATCTCCCGGTTCATGGTTGCCACACGTGCGGGCAGATCCCCTTCGAGTGGCTCGACAGGCGCCGACAGCCTGAACACATAGCCCTCGCCGTGCGGCAAACGCTCGGCCCAGCAATAGATCACATGCACGCCCTTGACCTCTGCCAGGCGCGCCGCCAGCGTCATCGTCCACGCGGGTCGGCCAAAGAAATCCGCCCACGCACCTTCGCCGGCACCCGGCACCTGGTCGGGCAGCATGCCGATCGCTTCGTGACTGCGCAGGGTTTTCACCAGCCGGCGCACCCCCGACAGATCTGCCGGGGCTGTCTTCATCTGACCGCGAACGCGTCCGGCCTGCATCAGGGGCTCAAGCGCCGCATTGCGCGGCGGGCGGTAAAGCACGGTAATTGGCGTCAGTGAGGCGATGTACTGCGCGGTGACTTCGAAACAGCCCAGATGCGGCGTCATGAACACGATGCCCGCACCCTCGCGGTGGGCCGCATCAACGAGCTCCCAGCCTTCCACCCGCTTCACCTTGGCCACCACCTCCTCGGCCGGACGCAGCCACAGCCACGGCAGCTCGAAGGCCTGCCGACCCGCCTCGGCGATGGCGGAATGCAGCACCGCGGGATCGACATCACCGACGGCCTGAGCCAGATGGCGTCGCAGGCGGCGGCGATAGGACGGCGACGCGGCGTAGGCAATCCAGCCCGCCCAACCTCCGATGAGGTGCAGCAGGGACAGCGGGAAGCGCGCAAGCACGCGAAAAAGGAGATTGACAATCACGATAGTTTTCGCGGTTCCGATCCGGTGACAGATTGACCTGAGACAAACACAGTCTATAATTGTGCCTCAGCCGCCGAGTTAACTCGACAACTTGCAGGGCGGCCGTCACCGCAACAATCGCGTGACCCAAAAATTCTGCTAAAGCGTCGGCTGCTCGATGAAATCCCCGGAGCTGGCCGTAACGCCAGGAAACGGGGATTTTTGTTTTTCAGGAGCAGTCATGGCAGCAGAATTCCTCTTCACCTCGGAATCGGTTTCCGAAGGTCATCCCGACAAGGTTGCGGATCAGATCTCGGACGGCGTGCTCGACGCCATCCTCACCGAAGATCCACACGCCCGCGTCGCCTGCGAGACGCTGGTCTCCACCGGCCTGGTCGTCATTTCGGGCGAAATCACCACCAGCGCCCACCCCAATTATCGCGAAATCGCGCAGGATGTGGTGCGTCGCATCGGCTACGACAGCTCCGACATCGGCTTCGACTACAAGTCGTGCGCCATCCTCACCGCCATCAACCGCCAGTCCTCCGACATCGCGCAGGGCGTGAATGAAGGCGAAGGAATCGACCTCGACCAGGGCGCGGGCGACCAGGGCCTGATGTTTGGCTATGCGTGCAACGAAACCGCCAGCCTGATGCCGCTGCCGATCTACTACGCGCACCGCATCATGCAGCGTCAGGCCGAAGTGCGTAAGGATGGCCGCCTGCCGTGGCTGCGCCCCGACGCCAAGAGCCAGCTCACCGTCAAGTATGTCGACGGCAAGCCGGTCGGCATCGACACCGTCGTGGTATCGACCCAGCACAGCCCCGAGGTGTCGCACGCTCAGATTTCCGAGGCCATCATCGAGGAAGTCATCAAGCCGGTGCTGCCCAAGGAGCTGCTGCAGGGCGAAGTGCGCTATCTCATCAACCCGACCGGCCGTTTCGTCATCGGCGGCCCGCACGGCGACTGCGGCCTGACCGGTCGCAAGATCATCGTCGACACCTACGGCGGCGCAGCTCACCACGGCGGCGGTGCGTTTTCGGGCAAGGACCCGTCCAAGGTCGACCGCTCGGCCGCCTATGCAGGTCGTTACGTGGCCAAGAACGTCGTCGCTGCCGGCCTCGCCGACAAGTGCGAAGTTCAGGTCGCCTACGCCATCGGCGTCGCCAAGCCGGTTTCGCTCATGGTCAACACCTTCGGCACCGGCAAGATCAGCGACGCGAAGATCGTTGAACTGATCCGTGCTCACTTCGACCTGCGTCCGAAGGCCATCATCCAGACCCTCGACCTGCTGCGTCCGATCTACGCCAAGACAGCGGCTTATGGTCACTTTGGCCGCGACGAACCCGAGTTCACCTGGGAGCAGACCGACAAGGCTGCCGCGCTGCGCGCCGACGCCGGCCTCTGATGTACCACGGCGCCGGCCGCAGGCTGGTGCCGGCACAGCGGTCGGCACGGGTTCCGCATGATGCGGGAACCGTGCCGACCGGATGTACTCTGAAACAGTTCAACATTCATCAAGCCCTCAATGCTCGAGCAAGCCCTGCTGTTCCTCCTTGGTCTGGTCACCCTCGTCATCGGTGCCGAACTCCTCGTGCGCGGTGCGTCGCGACTGGCGGTCTCCTTTGGCATCTCGCCGCTCGTCGTCGGTCTGACGGTTGTCGCCTTCGGCACCAGTGCGCCGGAGATGGCGGTTTCGGTCGGCTCGGCACTCAACGGCAACCCTGACATCGCCATCGGCAACGTGGTGGGCAGCAACATTGCGAACGTCCTGCTGATCCTCGGCATCGCAGCGGTCATCGCGCCACTGCTGGTGGCTGAGCAGATCATCCGGCAGGAGATTCCGATCATGATCGGCGCCTCGGTGCTGCTGCTGGTCATGGCGCTCGACGGCTCCATCAACCGCATCGAAGCGGCGACGCTGTTCGGTCTGGTAATCGCCTACACGGTGTTTCTGGTGCGGCAGTCGCGCAAGGGGTCGGCAGCGATGAGCGAGGATTTCGCCGACGACATTCCGACCTCACAATTGGACAGCCACTGGACAGTGCAGACTGCGCTGGTGGTCGCCGGCCTTGTCATGCTGGTACTCGGCGCCGGCTGGCTGGTCGACTCTGCGGTCGTCTTTGCACGCGCCTTCGGTGTCAGCGACCTGGTGATCGGCCTCACCGTGGTTGCCGTCGGCACCTCGATGCCCGAGATCGCCACGTCCATCGTCGCTGCACTGCGCGGTCAGCGTGACATCGCGGTCGGCAACGTGGTGGGCAGCAACGTCTTCAACATCTGTGCCGTGCTGGGCGTCACCGGGCTGGTGGCACCCGCAGGGCTTCCGGTTTCCGAGGCTGCCCGTCACTTCGATCTGTGGGTCATGCTCGCCGTAGCCTTTGCCTGCCTGCCGATCCTGATCACCGGGCGGGAAATTGCGCGCTGGGAAGGCATCCTGTTTCTCGGCTATTACGCGGCCTATACCGCATGGCTCATCCTTGCCGCACAGCATCACGCCGGATTGCAGGCCTTTTCGGGCGTCATGCTCGGGTATGTGATGCCGCTGACGGTGATCACACTGGTCGTGAGCATCGTCCGTCACAACGGGGAAGCTGCATCAGATCGGTAGCAGGCATTCCGCAAACTGTGCGGGATCGCTATAATTCGAAGTATTCCGAGGAGCGCTGCAAGGCACTGTCCGCATTCATTGCGACAGCCCCAGGCTCGGAACCCGCCCTCCCCGGGCGGGCGTGTGAAACGGCGCTCACCCTGGTCTTTTCTCTCAAACCCTGCCGGGTTCGGGATGATGGGTGAGCTAAACGCCGTCCTCTTTCCCTCCCGGCCATAGCATGGAGCTTCACATGAACGCTGTGGCTGAATTCAACGATTACGTTATTGCCGACCTGACGCTGGCCGACTGGGGCCGCAAGGAAATCCGTATCGCCGAGACCGAAATGCCCGGTCTGATGGCGATCCGCGACGAATACGCTGCCGCCCAGCCCCTGAAGGGCGCACGCATCACCGGTTCGCTGCACATGACCATCCAGACCGCGGTGCTGATCGAGACCCTGACCGCACTCGGCGCCGAAGTGCGCTGGGCCTCGTGCAACATCTTCTCGACCCAGGACCACGCCGCTGCAGCCATCGCTGCACAGAACATTCCGGTGTTCGCGGTCAAGGGCGAGTCGCTGAGCGATTACTGGGATTACACCCACCGCATCTTCGAATGGGCCGACGGCGGCTACTCGAACATGATCCTCGACGATGGCGGCGATGCCACCCTGCTGCTGCACCTGGGCGCACGTGCCGAGAAGGACATTTCGGTCATCGCCAAGCCGACGTCGGAAGAGGAAACCATCCTCTTCGCATCGATCAAGGCCAAGCTCGCCACCGACCCGACGTGGTACTCCACCCGTCTTGCACAGATCAAGGGCGTCACCGAAGAAACCACCACCGGCGTTCATCGCCTGTATCAGATGCATCAGCGCGGCGAACTCAAGTTCCCGGCGATCAACGTCAATGACTCGGTCACCAAGTCCAAGTTCGACAACCTTTACGGCTGCCGCGAGTCGCTGGTGGATGGCATCAAGCGTGCGACCGACGTGATGATCGCGGGCAAGGTTGCCCTGGTGGCCGGCTACGGTGATGTGGGCAAGGGCTCGGCACAGGCGCTGCGCGCACTGTCGGCTCAGGTGTGGATCACCGAAATCGACCCGATCTGCGCCCTGCAGGCTGCGATGGAAGGCTACCGCGTCGTCACCATGGAGTACGCTGCGGACAAGGCAGATATCTTCGTGACGACCACGGGCAACTTCAACGTCATCACCCATGAGCACATGGCTGCGATGAAGGATCAGGCCATCGTGTGCAACATCGGACACTTCGACAACGAAATCGATGTTGCCTCGCTCGAGCAGTACGAGTGGGAAGAGATCAAGCCCCAGGTCGATCATGTGATCTTCCCCGACGGCAAGCGCATCATCCTGCTCGCCAAGGGTCGCCTGGTGAACCTCGGCTGCGGCACGGGCCACCCGAGCTATGTGATGTCGTCGAGCTTCGCCAACCAGACCATCGCCCAGATCGAACTTTATACTCGCACGGGTGACTACCCTGTCGGCGTGTACACTCTGCCCAAGCATCTGGACGAAAAGGTCGCACGCCTGCAACTGAAGAAACTCAATGCACAGCTCAGCGTGCTGCGCCCCGACCAGGCCGCCTACATTGGCGTACCGGTTGAAGGCCCGTACAAGGCTGATCATTACCGCTACTGATCGCCCCGGCTGCGGACGGGCCACCGCCTCCTCCAGGGCGCGGTGGCCCTTACGAACAATAAGACTTGGAGACACCGAATGAACTCTGTCAGCGTGCGTCAGACTCGCCCGGAAGACATTCCCGCACTGATCGCCCTTCAGTCCGAGGTCTATCCGGACATCCCTGCATGGAGCAAGCGCAAGCTCGCCGAGCAGCTCGACGTCTTTCCGCAGGGCCAGATCGTGGCCGAGACGGAAGATGGCCTGGTCGGATGTGCGAGCTCACTCATCGTGCTGTGGGACGATTGGGCGGAGTCGCACAGCTGGAAGGAGATCACCGGTGCCGGCACGTTCGACAATCACAATCCGGACGGCAAGACGCTTTATGGCGCAGAGGTCTTTGTCGACCCGAGGCTGCAGGGCAAAGGGGTGGGACACCTGCTCTACGAAGGCCGTCGATCGCTGTGCCGGGCCATGAACCTGAAGCGCATCATTGCCTGCGGACGCCTGCCGGGTTACGACCGCTACGCTGACGAAATGAGCGCAGAGTTCTATGCGCAAAAGGTAGTCTGGGGCGATCTGATCGACCCCGTGCTGAGCTTCCAGATCAAGGAAGGCTTCAGCTATTGCGGCGTCATCGAGAACTACATTCCCGAGGATACCGAATCGCGCGGCTATGCCTCGCTGATCGTATGGCTCAACCCGGATTACGATCCGTCAAACCCCACCATCATCCCTGAGGAAATCGCACTATGATCGTTCGAATTGCTGCCGTGCAGTACCTGCTGCGCCCGATCCACGACTGGTCGGGTTTCGAGAATCAGGTGCGTTTCATCATGAAGGCCGCCGGGGACTACAAACCCCAGTTCGTGCTGCTGCCCGAGATCTTCACCACGCAACTGCTGTCCTTCATGGACACCAGCGACGTGCGCGCCGCCGTGCGCAACATGAACGACTACACCAAGCGCTACAAGGACCTGATGCAGGAGCTCGCAGCGCAATGGGACGTGCACCTCATCGGCGGCACCACCCCGCAGGTCAACGAAGAAGGGCGCTTGCTCAACACCGCCTACTATTTCACCCCGAGCGGTGAAATCTACGAGCAGGACAAGATCCACCGCACGCGCTGGGAGCGCGAGAAATGGAACACCGACGCCGGTGACCAGCTGCGCCTGTTCGAGACCCCCTTCGGCAAGATCGCGATCCTGATCTGCTACGACATCGAGTTCCCCGAGCTCGCACGCATGGTGTGCGAAGCCGGCGCCGACATTCTTTTCGTGCCCTCGTGTACCGACGACCGCCAGGGCTTCCTGCGCGTGCGCTATTGCTGCCACGCCCGGGCCATCGAGAACCAGGTGTTTGTCGCCATGACCAGTACCGTGGGCAACCTGCCGGTCGAGGGCCTGGGTCTGCACTACGGTCAGGCCAGCATCATCACGCCGTCGGACTTCGCTTTCGCACGCGACGGCATTGCCGCCGAAGGCACACCGAACATCGAACAGATCGTCGTGGCCGACGTGGACCTCAAGGACCTCGAAAGCGGCCGCACACACGGCACGACCATTCCCCTCTACGACAAGCGCAAGGATGTGTACGAGCACCCGGTCGAAGTGGTGAAGGTTTCCTGAGCGTCCGGGATTGCTCGCTTGAAATCATTTCATCGGCGCACGGCGCGCCCGGCAACCGCGCCTGCCACGACCCATGTGCAGGCACCCGCCGAGCGTGGCGGCCTGATGCGTGCTGACAGTCTGCTGGTGGCTCAAGGGCTCGCGCCCTCCCGGACTGCGGCGCGGGGGCTGATCGAGGCCGGCCGGGTCAGCTGGGAAGGTGGTCCGGTGACGAAATCGGCCCAGACGCTGTCGGGTGAGGTTGTACTGGAAGTCCGGCCGGACGAGAACGACCGCTTCGTCTCGCGCGGCGGGCTCAAGCTTGCAGGCGCGCTGGCAGCCAGCAAGCTGGCCGTCACCGGCCTGACTTGCCTCGACGTGGGGCAATCGACCGGCGGCTTTACTGACTGCCTGCTGCAGGCGGGCGCGAAGCAGGTTGTCGGCGTCGAAGTCGGACACGGCCAGATCCACGCGAAGCTGGCGGCGGACGCGCGCTGCGTCACCCTGGAGGGTATCAATGCGCGTCACCTGCTCGCTGCGGATCTGGGTGCGCACTTCCCTCCGGACGGCTTCGGGCTGATCGTCTGCGATGCCAGCTTCATTTCGCTGACACTGCTGATGCCGGAGTGGCCTGCGCTGCTGGCAACCGGGGGCAGCATCCTGGCGCTGGTCAAGCCACAGTTCGAGGTCGGCCCCAAGGGCTTGTCCAAAGGCGGCATTGTCCGCGATACCAACTTGTATGCCGACGTCGAATCACGACTTCGGGATAGTGCACGCAGTTGCGGTCTGAGCGTAAAGGGCTGGTACGACTCCCCGATTACCGGCACCGACGGCAACCGCGAATTCTTCATCTGGATGCAACATGAACAAAACTGAACTTTCGATCGAATTCTTTCCGCCCCAAACCGAAGAGGGTGCGGAGAAGCTGCGTGCCGTGCGCGCCCGGCTGGCCGAGCTCCAGCCTAGCTTCTTCTCGGTGACCTATGGCGCCGGCGGCTCCACCCGCGAGCGCACTTTCGCCACGGTCAAGGAGATTGCAGCGAGCGGCTCCGAAGCAGCCCCACACCTGTCGTGCATCGGCTCGACCCGCGACAGCATCCGCGCCATTCTGGCGGAGTACGCCGAAGCCGGCATCAAGCGTATCGTCGCCCTGCGTGGCGACCTGCCCTCCGGCGTTGGCGATGCAGGCGAATTTCGCTATGCCAACGAGCTGGTGGCATTCATTCGCTCCGAAACAGGGCAGCGTTTCCGCATCGAGATTGCGGCCTACCCTGAATGGCATCCGCAAGCCCGCAGCCCCAAGGACGACCTGCTCGCCTTCAAGCGCAAGGCCGAAGCCGGTGCCGATTCCGCGATCACGCAGTACTTCTACAACATCGACGCCTATCTGCATTTCGTCGATGCGGTGCGTGGCATGGGCGTCGACATCCCGATCATCCCCGGCATCATGCCCATCGCCAGTTTCTCCAAGCTGGCCCGTTTCTCGGACGCGTGCGGCACCGAGATCCCGCGCTGGATGCGCAAGAAGTTCGAAGCCTTCGGCGACGATTCGGAATCGATTCGTGCCTTCGGCCTCGATGTCGTCACCGCGATGTGCGAAAAACTGATCGCCAGCGGCGCGCCTGGCCTGCATTTCTACAGCATGAACCAGTCAGCCCTCACCACCGAGATCTGCCAGCGCCTCAAGCTCGCCTGAACGCGCCGACCGCCCGAAACGGCTTGCAGTACGCCGTTTCGGGTTCAGCGTCTGGACTGGACCGACGAATCCGAGATTGCCTGCAGTTCGGAAAGCACGCGGACGCTGGCCTGCTCCATGTCCTGAATGCCCGAGAGCGCATCGTCAAGACGCCCGGCACCGCACGATTCGAGCGCCCGCTTGCCGGCGGCGTGCACCAGCGCATGTGGCGCATCAAGATTGCGATAGGCGGGCAGATTGGCGAAACGCTTTCCATCGCCCTCGAAATACCATTTCCCGAGCCGGCAATCGTGGTGACTTGAGAAGTCGGCGGCTGTGCGCCCGGAGTGCCCCGAAACCGCCTGATACACGTCGAGCTTGAAGATCAGATGATCGAGCTTCGCCAGTTCGGCAAAACTGCGCACTGACGCGTCCTGCATGGTGCCCGCGAGCTGGCGGGCGATATCGCTCAATTCGTCCATGCTGCCCTGCGCCCGACGTCCATCCTCGGCCGCACTGGTCGCCTTTTCCGACAGAGAGCCGATCACGCCCCGCACCTGCCCCGTCTCGCCCTGGATGGCGGTCACCAGCCCGGAGATTTCGTTTGTTGCCCCGGCCGTACGTTCGGCCAGCTTGCGCACCTCGTCAGCCACGACCGCAAAACCACGCCCCTGCTCGCCCGCGCGCGCCGCTTCGATCGCCGCGTTCAGCGCGAGCAGATTGGTCTGGTCGGCAATCTCCCGAATCAGTCGGACAATGCCGCCGATCTGGGCTGCACGCTCGGCCAGCTGTGCGACGGAGCCGGCGGTCTCGCCGGTATCGGTCGCAAGTTGCGCCAGGCTTCCCGACACACTGCCGATGGCTGCGACACTTTCGTCCGCCGCAACGGTCGAGCGCGTCGCGGCCTTTTCCTGTGCGCCAAGGCGTTGGGCAAGGTCTCCGAACGTGCCCTGCACCGAAACCAGGGTCTGACCGTAGTTGCGCAACTGGCCGAACAGCGCGTCGAACAGCGCCTCACGGCGTTTTGCTTCGGCACACGCCAGTTCCTGCTCGGCGATCCTGGCCTCAAGCGTGGCAGACCGCTCGCGCTCGAACTCGAGTGCACTTCGTGCGACATCGAGCTCAACCCGCAAGGCTGCAAGCTCGGCACTCTTTCCCAGCCACCCCATGCTGCTCTCCCTTCGTTCAATCATGTGCAAGTCCGACGGACTGTATATCACGTCATATCGACCGCTCGCACCGCTTCTTGAGCGATTCAGCGCTTCGGGGCGCGCGCCATCGTCACCACGCCTGCTATCACCATCGTCATGCCCGCCATCTGCGCCAGCCCGATGCGCTCGCCAAGCAGCAGCCATCCGAAGAACAGGGTAACCACCGGACCAAGGGTGCCGGTCAGCGATACCGGCCCGGCGCCAAGCCGGCGAATCGCCTCGGACACGAGCCAGACCGGCCCGACCGTGCTGAATGCGGCCATCGCCAGCGACAGCCCATAGACCTCCCACGGCTGCGCCAAGGCCTCGATCGGACGCATCAGACCGAACTGCGCCAGACTGAACACGCAGGCAAAGGACGAGGCGTAGGCTGTCACCCGCGCCGAGCCCAGACGCCCGACCACGTGCCCGTTCCCCATGAGGTAGAGCGCATAGCTGACCGCACTGCCAAACACCAGTACGCAGCCCAGCACCACGTCGCCAGCCTCGCCGGCGAGCGTGAGGTCGTGCCCGACCGCCAGCCCGATCCCGAGATAGCACAATGCGAGCGCACCAGCCATGCGCCGGGTGATGGGCTTGCCCAGAAACAGGGCGGAGACCACGAGCACGATGGTGGGATACAGAAACAGGATCAGGCGTTCGAGTGCCGCCGTGATATAGGCGAGCCCGAGGAAATCCAGGTAGCTTGCGAGGTAATAGCCGAAAACGCCCAGGCCGGCCATCCACACCCAGTCGGTGCGCGACAGCGGCGACGCGGCTCTGCGGCTGCCCAGCACCCCCAGCAAGAGGAAGAAAGGCAGCGAAAAGGCCATGCGCAAGGCGAGCAGGGTTTCTGCATCGACCCCGTATCGATAGGCCAGCTTCACCAGGATCGCCTTGAACGAGAAACCGACCGCTCCCGCAACCGCAAACAACAATCCGACGCCGGTCGACGTCTGCCCCATGTCCCGCACTCCCGTTTGGCGAGTCGGGATTAAGCCACCTCAAACACGATCGCACAATGCCGATGCACTGACGCCGGAACGGCGGCGACCGTCCCGCGCACCGGCCGCCGGCCTTTCAGCGCAGGTTCAGCGTTTGCTGCCGAGCAAGGAACCCAGCAGACCGCGCACGATCTGGCGTCCGATGCTGCTGCCGATGGTGCGGGTCACGGTCTTGGCGGCGATCTGCAGCAGCCCGTCGCGCTGACCTCCGCGTGGCCCGGTGGAGCCGAAAAGCATGTCGTTGAGCCCGCCACCCGATCCGCCAGTGCTTGCCTTGGCGGGGGCTTCCGCCTCGCGGGCCGCGGCCTGCGAACGCAGCATTTCGTACGCGGACTGTCGATCCACGGCCTTCTCGTAGTGACCGTAGATGACCGAGCCGGTGATCGCCGCCTTGCGCTCGGCATCGACCATCGGCCCAAGGCGCGAGTCAGGGGCAATGACGAACGCACGCTCGACGATGGTCGGCCGTCCCTTCTCGTCGAGGAAGGAGATCAGCGCCTCGCCAACCCCGAGCTCGGTGATCGCGTCAGCCGCGTTGAACGCCGGGTTCGGACGCATGGTGTCGGCTGCGGTCTTGACCGCCTTCTGGTCGCGCGGGGTGAAGGCACGCAAGGCATGCTGAACCCGGTTGCCGAGCTGCCCGAGCACCGTCTCGGGGACATCGAGCGGGTTCTGGGTCACGAAATACACGCCAACGCCCTTGGAGCGGATCAGGCGCACGACCTGCTCGATCTTCTCGATCAATGCCTTGGGCGCATCGTTGAACAGCAGGTGAGCCTCATCGAAGAAGAACACCATCTTGGGCTTTTCGGGGTCACCGACTTCGGGCAGCTGCTCAAACAGCTCCGACAGCATCCACAGCAGGAAGGTGGAGTACAGCTTGGGCGAGTTGTACAGCCTGTCAGCCGCCAGCACGTTGATCACGCCACGGCCCTCGCCATCGGTCTGCATCAGGTCGTTGATGTCCAGCATCGGCTCGCCGAAGAAGATGTCGCCGCCCTGCTCTTCCAGCCCCAGCAGATTGCGCTGGATCGCACCGATCGACGCCGTGGAGATGTTTCCGTATTCGGTGGTGAAGGTCTTCGCGTTCTCCCCCACGTACTGCACCATCGCGCGCAGATCCTTGAGATCGAGCAAGAGCATGCCGTTGTCGTCGGCGAGCTTGAACACGAGCTGCAGCACCCCCGACTGAGTATCGTTGAGGTTGAGCAGGCGCGACAGCAGCAGCGGCCCCATGTCGGAGATCGTGGCCCGCACCGGATGGCCCTGTTCACCGAACACATCCCAGAACACGGTGGTGTTGGCACGCGGGTTGAACTCGGTAATGCCGAGCGCCGCCAGGCGCTGCATGAGCTTGTCGGAGGCGGTGCCGGCAGCGCCGATGCCGGACAGATCCCCTTTGACGTCGGCCATGAACACCGGTACGCCGACGCTGGAGAATGCCTCGGCCATTTTCTGCAGGGTGACCGTCTTGCCCGTCCCGGTCGCGCCGGTAATCAGCCCATGGCGATTGGCCAGGCGCGGCAGCAGGACGATGTCCTTGTCTTTTGTTCTGGCAATCAGTAGCGGCTCGACCATGTGCCCCTCCGGCAAGTTAGTTCTGAACGGCGAATACGCTCAATCTTAACCCGAGCATCCCGCCCGGGCACCAGCCTGCGGCCGGGGATCTGTATAATGCAGCGACTTTTCAACCGCACACGCTGCTCCAGAGGTTCGTATGGCTGGTCACTCAAAATGGGCCAATATTCAGCACCGCAAGGGTCGTCAGGACGCCAAGCGGGGCAAGGTCTTCTCCAAGCTGATCAAGGAAATCACCGTCGCTGCCCGCATGGGCGGGGGCGATATCGGCTCAAACCCGCGTCTTCGCCTCGCCATCGACAAGGCGAAGGGCGAATCGATGCCCAAGGACAACATCGACAACGCGATCAAGCGCGGCACCGGCCAGCTTGAAGGCGTGACCTACGAGGAAGCGCGCTACGAAGGCTACGGCATCGGCGGCGCAGCGGTCATCGTCGACTGCCTCACCGACAACAAGGTCCGTACCGTTGCCGACGTCCGCCACGCCTTCTCCAAGTACGGTGGCAACATGGGCACCGACGGCTGTGTCGCGTTCCAGTTCACCCATTGTGGGCAGCTGATGTTTGCCCCCGGCACCGACGAGGACGCGCTGATGGAAGCCGCCCTCGAAGCCGGCGCGGAAGACGTGGTCGCCAACGACGATGGCTCCCTCGAAGTGATCACCGGACCGTGGGAATTCACCTCGGTGAAGGAAGCGCTCGAAGCCGCCGGCTTTACCGCCGAATTCGGCGAAGTCACGATGAAGCCGCAGAACGAAACCGAGCTTTCGGGTGACGATGCGGTGCGCATGCAGAAGCTGCTGGATGCGCTCGACGCACTCGACGACGTGCAGGACGTTTACACTTCGGCAGCACTCGACGAGTAAGCCCGGCTACTCGCGGCACTCATGAGGCGGCGCGATGCGTCGCCTTTTTTATTCTGCAGACTCGACCCCGATCATGACCACGCCCACCCTTGCACAACGCGTGATGCCGCTGCTCTTCGTGCTGCTCTGGAGCACTGGCTTCGTTGGCGCCAAGTTCGGTCTGCCCTATGCGGGGCCGCTCACTTTCCTGTCCACGCGCTACGTGCTCGTCATCGTGCTGATGGTCGTGCTGGCGCTGGCGATGCGTGCCCCATGGCCGAAGTCGCCACGCGAAGCCATGCATATCGGCATCACCGGCGTTCTGGTTCAGGCCCTCTACCTGGGTGGCGTATTCGTTGCCATCGATCGTGGACTGCCGGCTGGCGTCACCGCGCTGGTCGTTGGCATGCAGCCCTTGCTCACCGCACTCGGCGCCGGCTTCCTGCTCGGCGAACGCGTCAGCATCCGCCAGTGGGGCGGGCTCGCGCTCGGTTTCTTCGGCGTATCACTGGTCGTCAGCAACAAGATCGCGGTCGACGGCATGGCGCCGGACGAACTCGGCACGATGCTCGCCCCGGCGCTGCTCGCGCTGATCGGCATCACCGTAGGGACCCTGTACCAGAAGCGCTTCTGCCCGCGCTTCGACCTGCGCACCGGCTCCATCGTCCAGTTCGTCCCCACGCTGATCCTCACCGCACTGATTGCCAACCAGACCGAGAGCATGGAGATCACCTGGAGCGGCGAGTTCGTGTTTGCGCTGCTGTGGCTGGTCGTAGTGCTGTCGCTGGGCGCCATCAGCCTGCTCAACCTCCTCATCCGCAGCGGCAGCGCCGTCAACGTTGCCAGCCTGTTCTACCTGACGCCCCCCACCACCGCGCTGATTGCGTGGGCGATGTTCGGCGAAACCCTTAGCGGACTCGCGCTTGCCGGCATGATCGTGGCCGTCGCCGGAGTATGGCTCGCCCGCAAGGCCTGATAGCATTCGGCGGGAATGCATCCACGGAGACCGGCCATGCAACTGTCAACCACCCCCACCCTCGAAGGCCACACCATCCAGCGCTATCTCGGCGTGGTCGCGGGCGAAGCCATCATCGGCGCCAACATCTTCAAGGACCTGTTCGCCTCCATCCGCAACATCGTCGGCGGCCGCGCGGGCGCGTACGAGCGTTCGCTGGCCGATGCGCGTGAAATGGCGATGGAAGAAATGGCAGAACAGGCGGCCAAGCTCGGCGCCAACGCTGTCGTCGGCATCGACATCGACTACGAAGTGCTCGGCCAGGACAACGGCATGCTGATGGTGTGCGTCAGCGGCACTGCGGTGGTGGTTTGAGCCAGCTCAGCCCGGGCGGCACGGCATCACGCACGGTTGCCACCCGAATCCTCGGCCTCGACCCGGGGCTGCGCATCACCGGCTTCGGCGTCATCGACGTCCTCGGCAGCCAGTTGCGCTATGTCGCCAGCGGCTGCATCAAGACCCGTGACGGCGAACTGCCGGGGCGCCTCAAGACGCTGCTCGACGGTGTGCGCGAAGTCATCGCCACCTATGCGCCGGACATGGTCGCGGTGGAAAAGGTGTTCGTAAACGTCAATCCGCAGTCCACCCTGCTTCTCGGGCAGGCCCGCGGTGCGGTGATCTGCGGCGCGGTGTCATGCGATCTGCCGGTGGCGGAATACACCGCACTCCAGGTCAAGCAATCAGTCGTGGGCCACGGCAAGGCCGCGAAGGAGCAGGTTCAGCACATGGTCCAGCGTCTGCTCGCCCTGGACGCATCGCCGAGCCCCGACGCCGCCGACGCCCTCGCCTGCGCCATCTGTCATGCCCACGGCAGCCAGGGCATGGGTGCCATCGCCGGTATCGGCACACGTCGCCGCGGCGGCCGCATACAGGCATCCTGAGCAATTTTTTCGCCGAAAAGCTTGCATATGCAAAGGCTATTGGCTATTATGCGCGCCTCTCGACGGAACAACATCCGGCGACGCCAGTAAAAACGGCAATGGGGGTATAGCTCAGTTGGTAGAGCAGCTGACTCTTAATCAGTAGGTCCTAGGTTCGAATCCTAGTGCCCCCACCAAGGAATTCAAGCACTTAGGCCAATCCGAAAGGATTGGCCTTTTTGCTATAAACGAATCATCGGCTCAACGGGGTTCCTTTTGGGTTCCCACCGTGAGAAATGCCGCCGAACACTCCGCCGCTTTCGTACTCACTCAGTCATCTGGGAACTCACGCACTGTAGCGGTGAGGAAGCTTCGCGTCCTTTGCGTCCGACTCCATGATTGATCTTGGGTGTATCTTTGTATCGAGAACAGCGGCTCATCGTAGGATCTCGGCCACCAGTGTGAAGCGAGCATGCTCAACCGAATAAGACGAGCCAACCGCAAGTCATTATTCCATTAGAATTCAGCACTATGAAATTCATATCCGAATAATGAAAGCGATGCACAAACATAAACCGGCGTCTTTAAGGACGCCGCGGAGCCGGTCTAAAACCCGCGCACCTCAACCTCCGGCAAACACACCGTCGAGATGGACCCAGCTCGCGACGTCCTTCAGGAAACTTCTGTGGAAACACAAAAGACTCTACAACTGGCTCTACGGCGCAGTTATAGGATTTCCTCCTCTGCTGATTTCAAACTACTACCAAGTCGAAGGCATAAGAACTTCCGTTCAGGAGTTTTCAGCCCTCGCCGCCACCGTTCTAGACCAACGCCCCATCGTCTGGCTTCTCCTAACGATGGCATGGAGTCCAATTGCCATCGAGGGAAAGGGCTGGATCTCAAGACGCCTGAGTGAAACGCCCACTGGATGGGATGAGGCTCCTCAAACGTTGCTAACCGTCCTAAACAATGTAGTCGGGCACAAAGAAACACGCTTTCGAGAACATGCGACAAGATTTGGTAGTGACGCCCAACAGGGAAAGCTCATTACCTCCGACGAAGTGTTTCTCAACATTACAAATCCTAGAGCACAGATCCATCGGCTTGGAGGGGCCGTTCATAACCTGTTTTCACTTCTCCTGCGTTCCCCAGAAGAACCCAACCCTCGAGTGAAGGTAAACATCGCACTTGTTACGAGTGCGAGAGTTGAAAAGATTATGTGTCATTTCCCGGCAGATGTACCTGTGATATCAACGCCCGAGGAACTCAGCAATCCGCAATCCGGGATCATGCAGGCCCACAAGACCGGCAGTCTGATCGTCGTGGAAGACACTCAGAAAGCGGCCTGCTCGCATGGTAAGGGGTATGTGGCGACCCACCATCAGTCAACCAGTGCGGAGGCGTCCCTCCTCTGCTACCCAGTAAAAATCAACGGAAGCAGTAGCGGATTCGTCGTTTCTGTGCTTTGGTATAAGAAGCACGGTTTCCAGAAGCGGCTATCGGCTCAGTACGAAAAACTGTTGGAGCCTTTCCGATGCAGGCTCCGCCTTGAGTACTACCTAAGTCATTTGAAAGGGCTCGTGAATGAAAAACATGACGCTACATGAGATTGAGCGAATGGCAATACGCCAACTCCTCTCCGAGCCTGAGCCCAAGGGCGTTGACTCGGCAACCCTTATGGAGATTGCTCGACGGCTTGCAAGTCAGATCGATTCATTCAATCGCGTATTAGGGCTTGAGCGAAGCCCCAGCGCTTCGCCGCTTGCAGCACCACCACCTCGCTTCAAGAAGTAACATACGCTCCAATGGACTGATCACGAGCCATCGTCCCTAGTTTGAACAATGTGCCAATGCATCAGAAAAATGACAAGCAATGTGACGCAAACAATGCGGATGGGATAGCGTGACAAAACCATCAAACTAACGTACACAGACATTCGATGGTGGGCACAACTACAATGAAAACATTAACTTAAAATAGCTATTCATCAGCAGATCCGGTTTTCGAGCCACCGCGGCCCCACCAAGAAATGAATGCATTCCGGCCAATCCGAAAGGGTTGGCCTTTTTGCTGTCCGCGCACTGCTCGCAAGCCGAAAGCGCCCCCAGCTTATTCCGGAACGTGCCCCGCGCACTGCACTCCGACAGATACACGCACCGGCAGACAACCGGAGAGCGAATCGTGAAGCGTGTGCGTGCAGTTTCAGTTCCGTTTTCGGCCGCGACCCAATCAGCCCCTCCGACCGGCGTCAATCGGGCATGTGTCCTTCGATTCGGCACCGCATGATTCACTCGCGCGCAACGTCAGCAGGCTTTTCATGGCAACGTCTCGCCAAAATCGCTGCATAATCGAAACCCTCTGTTCCTGATCGCCGGCAGCGACCGGCGCTCGGCAGCCACCCCGCAAAGGGCCGGAGACTTCGGACTCCATACACACCCGAATCGATCTCAATGCAATCAGTCGCCACCTTCGCTGCACTGCTCGCCGTTGCCGTTTTTCTCGTTCCTTTCTTCAAGCGTGCGGGGCTCGGCACAGTGCTGGGCTACCTCGTCGCGGGGGTGCTGATCGGCCCCTGGGGTGCGAGCGTGGTGCACGACCCCGAGAACCTGCTGCATACCGCAGAGCTCGGCGTCGTGCTGCTGCTGTTCATCATCGGCCTTGAGCTTCAGCCCAGCCGCCTGTGGGCATTGCGCAAGCCGGTGTTCGGGCTCGGCGCGCTGCAGTTCTTCGGTGTGGGCGCGCTGCTCATCGGTGTTGCCAGGCTGCTGGGGCTGAGCTGGTCCGAGTCCGTTCTGGCCGGCCTGGCGCTGGCCCTGTCGTCGACGGCATTCGTGCTGCCGACACTGGCCGAACGCAATGAGCTGCATAGCCGCTACGGCCGCGAAACCTTCGCCATCCTGCTGTTCCAGGATCTGATGGTCATCCCCTTGCTGGCGCTGCTGCCCCTGCTCGGTGCCGACAAGCCGGAAGGCGGCGTGTCGCCCGTCGTGGGACTGGTGGTGCTGGGCATCGTCATCGCCATCGGGCGACCGGTGCTCGACCGCATCTTCCGCCACGTCAGCCGCATCGACAGCCGCGAGATGTTTACCGCCGCGGCGCTCGCCACCGCGCTCGGCCTTGCCCTGCTGATGGAGGCCAGCGGCCTGTCGATGTCGCTCGGCGCCTTCGTCGCCGGCGTGCTGCTGTCCGACTCGGACTTCCGCCACGAACTCGAAGGCTCGATCGCGCCCTTCCAGGGCCTGCTGATGGGTTTCTTCTTCATCGCGGTGGGGATGAGCATCAACCTCGGCATGATCGTGCAGCACCCGATCAACGTCATCGCCTTCACCTTCGGCCTGCTCGCAATCAAGGGCTTCGGCCTGTACGGCCTGCGCAGGATGGTTGGCGGTGCAGCCAAAGTGTCGCGCATGCAAGCCCTGGCGCTCGCGCAGTGCGGCGAGTTCGCCTTCGTGCTGTTCGGGGCCGCGCGGGCAAATTCGCTGCTGCCGGTAGATGTCGTCGAACAGCTGACGCTGTCGGTCGCGCTGTCAATGGCCATCGCCCCGCTGCTGTTCATTATCGGCGACCGCATCAACGCCAGGGAAGCAGCGAACCAGCCGGAACAGCCTGCCGACGACATGCCCGACGAACCCAACCCCGTCGTGATCGCCGGCTTCGGTCGCGTCGGCCAGATCATCGGCCGCATCCTGCGCCTGCGCGGCGTGCCCTTCACCGCCCTGGACAAGGACCGCGACGAAGTCGACGTCGTGCGCCGCTTCGGTGCCCAGGCCTACTACGGAAATGCGGCCCACCTGGAAGTGCTGGACGCCGCCCGCGTCGGCGAAGCCAAGGTATTCGTGCTGGCCATCGACGACATCGAAACCTCGCTGCGCTGCGCCGAACTCGTGCGCAAGCATTTCCCCCACGTGCAGATCGTCGCCCGCGCGCGCGACCGCTTCCATGCCTACCGCCTGATGGACCTCGGCGTCACCCTGCAGATGCGTGAAACCTTCAAGTCCAGCCTCGCCCTGGCCTGCATGACCTTCGAAGCCCTCGGCAAGCCCCCCGAGGTCGCCAGCCAGATCATCGACCTGTTCGCCCGCAACGACCAGGAACTGCTCAAGCGGCAACAGGCGCTGTACCACGACGAGAGCCAGCTGATTCAATCCACCAAGGATGCGCACATGGAACTGGTGGCGCTGCTGGAGCAGGAGCTCGCTGCAGCCGGGCCGCCGGAAGCGGAACCAGAAAGCCCGAAGGCCTGAGCCAGGTCTGCCGCGCGGGCCTGGCTCAGGCCGCCTGCCGGTAGACACGCATCCATTGCAGGATCACGGCGGCACCTTCGGATGCGGCCTGCCATTCGCGCTCGGCACACGAAGCGCCGTTTGCGAGTGCGTCCCCCAGGTCCAGCCAGCCGGCCCAATCCACCTCGGGCATCGCCGCGCGGCCTTCGGCAGGCAATGCCGACGCAGCGTCGGTGATTTCACGCAGACACGCCAGCGTCGCTGCTCGCGTCAGGCGGCTACGGGAAAAATCGTCGGCACTGAGGCCTTCGACCAGGGTCAGGATGTCGGTCGCGGCCTCCTCGACCCGAACAAGCATATCGGTACGTATCTGCGCTGCACTCATGCGTTTCAGCTCCGGAAAATGGCGTTACCGGCGTTCCCCAGCAATTTGGGCGCCAGGCTGCAAGCCCCGTGCACACAGCGCCGCCCTGTCGCAAAGCCGACAAACCAACTGCTCACACGACAGTTTCCACACATCCCCACCCCTGCTGATCAGCGCTGAGCCCAGCGTTCACGCGATCTGCGCGCGCGCGGCCGAACTGGTATCGGATTTGCAAGGTGCGGTGCATGAAGCGCACCGACTCCGCCATCCCGGCTTCCCCCCCGACGCTATCGGACAGCGACGTAGTCCGGCTGTATCACGCCCGCAGCAAACACCGCTTCGAGGCCTACGCAGCCGGACCGGCGATGCTCGACTGGGATGCGCAGCCCGCCCCCTTCCGCCACTATGATGGCGCCCCCACCGTGGCACTGCCATTGCTCGGAGCGCCTGGCGCAAGCGCACCGCTGCGGGCAGTGCAGGACCTGCCCTTTCCCTGTGCAGGTGCCCCGCACTTGCCGCAGAGGCCGGGCCTGGAGAGCATCGGCACGCTCTTGCACCTGTCGCTCGGCATCACCGCATGGAAGGTCATGGGACCGGACCGCTGGGCGGTGCGCGCCAACCCCTCCAGCGGCAACCTGCATCCGGTGGAAGCCTGGCTGATCGCACGGGACATTCCGGGGCTTGCCGACGGGGTGTATCACTACCGGCCCGAAGACCACGTACTGGAGTGCCGTGCGCTGGACAGGACAGCCGGATCGGACACGCCGCGGCTCGGCCTCGCACTCAGCACCGCGATGTGGCGCGAGGCGTGGAAATACGGTGAGCGCGGATTCCGCTACTGCCAGCTCGACGTCGGCCACGCTGCCAGCGCCCTCGCGCACGCTGCGGCACTGCTGGGCTGGTCGCTGGCCGAGCAGCCAGTGCCCACTGCATGCCTCGCGCATCGGCTCGGTCTCGACCGCGATGCAGACTTTCCAGGCAGCCGTCACCCGCAGGTCGAGCGTGAAGAGGCCGAACTCCTGCTCGCCGTCGGACTTGACGGGCACGGACCGGCTTCCGCCACACAAGCCCTGCAGCCGCCGGCGGACGACACGCGATGGTTCGGACGCGCTTCGCTGCTGGACCCGCTGCCACGCTACCGCTGGCCCCTGATCGACGACGTCGCCGCAGCAACCCGGCACCGGGCAGAGGGCACAGCCCCCGCCACTGCGGCGGTTGCGCCCCCCTGGCAGCCCTCGGCGCAGCTGGCCGGCTTCGACAGCAGTGCGGCCCGGACCATGTTGAGCAGGCGCAGCGCGCAGCGTTTCGACGCCTCGCACCGGATGAGCCGGGCAGCCTTTCACAGCGTGCTCCATGTCCTTGGCGACAGCATGCGTCCAAGCAGCCTCTGGCCCCATGCCTCGGGAATGGTGGCCGCGCTGTTCGTGCACCGGGTCGACGCCTGCGCGCCCGGGCTGTACCTGCTGACGGCCGACGGCTGTGATGATGCAGGCGCTTTCGCCACCTCCGGTGAGCACGTGGAAACCATCGGGGACGGCCTGACACTGCGTCTGCATCGCAAGCTTGAGCAGGTCGAGCTCCATCGTCTCGCGCACAGCCTGCACTGTCATCAGGACATCGCGTCCACCGCCTGTCTGGCGCTCGGCCTGATCGCGCCCTTTGACGGCGTCATCGCTGCCAACCCTGCGGCCTACCGCGATCTGTTCCGGCTGGCCGGACAGACGGGACAGGCCCTCTACCTTCTCGCCGAACTCCTCGGACTTCGCGGCACTGGCATCGGATGCTTTTTCGACGATCCGGTCCACGAAGCGCTGGGCCTCTCCGGCAGCAGTCATCAGACCCTGTACCACTTCACCATCGGTCTGCCGATTGACGACGCAAGAATCGAATCCGCCCCGGCCTATCCCGCCGACCGCGCCCTGCATCAGCCCGCCAACCGGACACCAACATGATGAACACCGAAACCCTGACCGCCTCCGAACCAAGCAGCCGCCAGGCCCACCGCATCTCCGCCGCGGATGCGGCCGACATGCTCCTGCGCCACAGGGACGGTGTGCTGCCCGCCCTTGCGGTGTTCGATGTGCGCGACGAAAACAGCTATCGCGTGGCGCATATCGACGCAGCGGTCCGCCTCGCCGAGGCCACTTTTCCGCAGCAGATCCGGGGGCTGAACCGCGCCACGCCGGTTCTGATCTACTGCTATCACGGCAATGCCAGTCGCACCTGGGCGCAATGGTTCGCGGATTTCCGCTTTCCCGAGGTGTATAGCGTGGATGGCGGCTACCCGGCCTTCTCCGACGCACTCGCTACACGCCGCGCCGGCCAGCAAGGCACGCCGGTCGCAGGCATGGACGCCCGCGCCGACCTCCTCGCGTTCCTGCAGACACACGGATTCGACCCTTTCGACCTCAACGCGCCGCGCCAGCACGGCCTGACAGCGCTGATGCGTGCGGCCCTCGCGGGGCATGAGGGCGTGGTCGACGCCCTCCTCGCCTGCGGTGCAGACATCTCCCGCCGCAACATGGACGGCAACAACGCCCTCTGGCTGGCCTGCGTATCGGGTAATGCCGCGATCGTGCGCAGACTCGTGCAGGCAGGCATCGACATCGACAACCGCAACGACATGGGTGCGACCTGCCTGATGTACGCCGCCTCGGCCGGCAAGGCCGAGATGGTCGCACTCCTGCTCGAGTGCGGCGCCGACCCGCAGGTGCTCAATTTCGACGACGCCCGCGCAGTGGACCTCGCCGCCACCCGCAGCTGCCTCCAACTTCTTCGCCACACGATCGGATGACTGCCGCCATGACCAGCTCGATGCCCCCCAAATACCGCGCCCTCTCCCATTTGCTGAACACCCTGGAACACGCGCTCGATGATGGCCTGATCGAACTCGATGAACGCTGGCGCGACAACGAGGAAGCCGTCGGTCTGCTGCTGCCGGGAGACGCAGCGCTTGCAGCCTTCGTGTTCACCTACGGCCAGCCGCCCGGACGCTATGGGGTCGAACTCTCATTCCCCGACGCGGGCAGCCCGCCGCCCGCCGAGCCGCTGGTGCGGGAGGAGCTCAGCCTGGCGCGCCTGCTCGGCGTTCTGCGCACCCATTTCGGGCTGCCGGAAGCCGCCTGAGCAGCCCCAGGCCAGGCGCCAGCAACCCCAGCCAATCTCACTGATCAAGACCAGGAGCACAGCATGGCAAACATCGGCATCTTCTTCGGCACCGACACCGGCCGCACCCGACGCATCGCCAAATCGATCGCGAAGAAACTCGGCGCTGCAGCCGCCGACCCGCTCAACGTCAACAAGGCGACGGCCGACGATTTCCTCGCCTACGACGCCCTGATCATCGGCACCCCGACGCTGGGCGACGGCGAACTGCCCGGCCTCGAGTGCGGCGCCCAGACCGCAAGCTGGGCCGAATTCCTGCCTCAGCTCGACGGTGCCGACATGAGCGGCAAGGTCGTTGCCATCTTTGGACTCGGCGACCAGGAGAAATACGGCAACGAATTCTGCGATGCGATGGCCGATCTCTACGACTGCGTCACCACCTGCGGTGCAAACGTGATCGGCACCTGGCCGGTCGACGGCTACACCTTCAAGAGCTCCCAGGCCGTGATCGACGGCAGTTTTGTCGGTCTCGCACTCGACCAGGACAACCAGCCCACGCTCACCGACGAGCGTGTCGATGCCTGGCTGGCAGGGATCACGCCGGCACTGATGGCTGCCGCTGGCTGACCGCCCCCTGTCCACGCCCGCGCCATGCGCGGGCACCCCGGAACACCCCCATCGTAACGGAGCCCATCATGGCAAAACCCAAGAAACACGTTCTCGTCTGCGTCCAGGGCCGTCCCGCCGGCCACCCCCGCGGATCCTGTCAGCAGAAGGGCTGCAACGAGGTCTATCAGGGCTTCATGGAAGCCTTTCAGGCCCGTAACCTGTGGGCGGACTACGCCGTGACCAATACCGGCTGCATCGGCCCCTGCTCCAATGGCCCGAGCGTGCTGGTGTATCCGGAGGGCGTGATGTACTCGGGCGTCAGTGCGGCCGACGTCGGCAGCATCATCGACGAGCATCTCATCGGCGACAAGCCGGTCGAGCGCCTGCTGGCGCCGGCCAGCGTGTGGTGACCGCCATGAGCGCCGCATTCTGCTCACCCGGCGACGTCGTATTCGCACTCGACGCCATCCACAACGACGGCAGCATTCCCGATATTGACGCCGGCGCGCTGCTCGCTGCGGCCGGAACCCGTGGCGTAGTGGTGAAGACCGGTCATGTCGAGGCCGCCCCTGACATCGACATCATCCTGGTGCGCTTCGAGGGCGAGGACGATGTGCTCGGCCCCCCGGTCGGATGCCTGGTCGAAGAGTTGCGGCTGGAGCCCGTCCTCACCAGCTAGGCTGCGGTCACTGCCTGCTTGCAAGCCATGGAGTGTGACCGTCCCCAGGTCACACTCCATGGATCACCGCAGCGCCTGCGCCGCATCCCCAGCCCGGCCTCCGTCCCGTTCCCTGTCGGGTTTCCGACAATCGGCACGCGCCGGGATGTCGCAATCGGCGCACTTGTCCGGCCCCCGCGCAGCCGGACAGGCCGATTCCCGTATCCGGACGCCTGGCACGCTGCTTGCGCAAGGAGTCCATCGCCCCAGCTCAGGAGGTGTCGGCGCGCGCACGCCGTCCGACTCAGGCCATGAACCATCCGCACAAACCCGAGACCGGTGACTACACGCCGCCGGAGAACCCCTGCCCACGATGTGCGCTGCGCAACAGCCTGCTCGCCGAAGGCCGCTGCGCGCCCGGCGACGCCTGTCTGTTCGTCCACAGCGGACGCCAGATCGACCGCTTCCTGGCGCGCAACCCGGCCTTTGCCGAAGGCTGTCTCAGCGACGATTTCTGGGAGCGCCGCGCAATCGCGGTCCGCTACGCGCCCGCCGAGGCCGCAGGCCGGCTGATCGACGACCCTGACGAAACCGTCCGGCGCGCGGTGGCAGTCCGCGCCGAAGGCGAAGCCCTGCTTCACCTTGCCCGCGACGAGGATCGTGAAGTACGGGTGACCGTTGCCACCCGCCTGCCTCCGTCCGAACTCGGGCGCCTGATGCGCGACCCCGACTATGCCGTGCGCCTGCAGGTGGCTCGTCGTCTGCCGCACGGCAGTCTGCCGCAGATGACCGACGATCCCGATCCTGTCGTGCGCAAGGAGATCGCCCGCCGCCTGCCAGCCTTCGCACTCAGCCGCCTCGCCCGCGACGCCGACCCGGAAGTCCGCGCCCTTGCGGCAGGACGCATGCTGCCGAACGATGCCGCCACCATGCTCGCCGACCCGCACTGGCTGGTGCGCGCCGCGGCCGTTCAGCAGGCGCCGCTCGAGGCGCTGGCTGCCGTCTCCGACGACCCGGAGGAAACCATCCGTCTGCTCGTGGCCGATCGCCTGACCGATGCAGCGAAAACCCCGCAGTCCGCACCCGATCAGTAACACCGCCACACCGCCGATCATTCCAGAGCCCATCAAGGAAGCCACATGAACTACGTCCCGCTCGCGCCCCCGCCCAAGACCAGGCCGGACCTCGCCCTCGACGACACCTTGCGCTACCTGTGCGCCACTCTCACCCCCTTGCCTGGACACGCCCCCTTGCTGGACGCCTTGCGTCACACCGGCGGGCCCGACTTCAGCCTGCGCCTCTCGCGCGGAGGCTGGTTCCGGCCCGGCCGCATCATCGACGCTCAGGGCGACACCGTCGCCGAGGATGCGCTCGCCTGGCTGGAGCAGCACTGGGCAGCGTGCGGCGAGGATGGCGCGGCATTTGCCGACGAGTTCGGCGACAGCGGCTTGCGGCTCACGCTGGATCAGGGGGTGAGCCACTACTTCGTCTGTCCTTGCGGCAGCGAACCCACGGACTATCACCAGCTTGAGCTCGAGGAACTGCAGGAAGTCATCAGCCACGAGGTGGGGCCACGCCACACCCCGGCGGATGCCGTTGAAGCGCTGCTCGATCGCCCCGCAGGAAGCCCGCCACCACAGGTACTGGGCGCGCCGCGCTACCGCTTCCGCCGCCTCACCGATATGCGCGCCTTTGTCACCCGCATCGAGATGCAGACGGGCAAACCGGCTCCGGTATTGCGCTTCCTGCGCGAGTGGTCGGAGAGCAGCTCGGGACGACAAGGGCATTTCAGCGATCACTGGATCCTTGCGCTGTCGGAGCATCTCGACCGCTACCGTCAGACCCGCGCCTCTGCCATTCCGGTTGCCGCACACGCCCCGCAGTGGCCCCATGCCCCAGGTGCGCGCGGCACAGCCCTGGCACAGCAGCTGCACGACTACGACCGCGACGCCGGCTACGGATTTGCATGGTATTTCCACATGGTCAGTGCGCACCGGGTACCGCGCAGCATCACCCGCGAAGTGTTCAATGACCTGCAGGACGACATGGCATACCTGCCCGAGCGCGACGCCAGTCTGATCCACGGCTGGATGCACGACCCATACGCCCTCTGAGCGCACATGCAGGCCGTGCGCTGTCGTGTCACGGCCTGCACATTGTCGGTTTCGCGACAACACGAACAAAGCCTTCTTCCTTTTTCTTTCAGTCACTTGTCAGCAGAATTCAGTGCGGCACGGAGCTTGCAGAAGAAAGCTCATTCATGCACACGGAGCCTGACCGTGAAAGCCGCCGACATTGCCGAACTGCTGAACGAACCTGCCTGCACGCACAACAAGAAGGAGAAATCCGGTTGTTCGCGCCCCACCCCCGGCGCCTCGGCCGGTGGCTGCGCCTTTGACGGCGCGCAGATCGCCTTGCTGCCGATCGCCGACGTGGCCCACGTGGTTCATGGCCCGATCGCCTGCAGCGGCAACTCCTGGGACAACCGCGGCACCGCCTCGTCCGGCCCCACCCTGTACAAGATCGGCATGACAACCGATCTGTCGGAACAGGACGTGATCATGGGTCGCGGCGAGAAGCGCCTGTTCCACGGCATCAAGCAGGCCATCGACACCCATGCCCCCGCGGCCGTCTTCGTCTACAACACCTGCGTGCCGGCACTGATCGGGGACGACATCGAGTCGGTCTGCAAGGCCGCCAGCGAGCGCTGGAACGTGCCTGTGGTGCCGATCGACTGCGCCGGCTTCTACGGCACGAAGAACCTCGGCAACCGGATCGCCGGCGAAGCCATGGTGAAGCACGTGATCGGCACCCGCGAACCGGAACCGGTCGCGGCAGAACGGATTCCACCGGGCATCACCATCCACAGCATCAACCTCATTGGCGAGTACAACATCGCCGGCGAGCTCTGGTACCTGACCCCGCTGTTCGACGAACTCGGCATCCGCATCCTGTGCACCCTGTCGGGCGATGCCCGCTTCCATGAAGTCCAGACAATGCACCGCGCGGAAGTCAGCATGCTGGTCTGCGCCAAGGCCATGATCAACGTCGCACGCAAGATGGAAGAGCGCTACGGCATCCCCTGGTTCGAGGGCAGCTTCTACGGCATCACCGACACCTCGGCCGCGCTGCGCGAGATCGCCCGCCTGATCGGCGACCCCGATCTGGTCCAGCGCACAGAAGCGCTGATCGAACGCGAGGAAAAGCGGGTCCGTGCCGAACTCGACGCCTGGCGCCCGCGCCTCGAAGGCAAGCGCGTCCTGCTCTTCACCGGCGGTGTCAAATCATGGTCGGTGGTGTCGGCGCTGCAGGATCTGGGCATGATCGTCGTCGCCAGCGGCACCAAGAAATCGACCGAGGAGGACAAGGCCCGCATCCTCGAACTGATGGGTGACAACACCATCATGCTCAACACCGAGGGCGCGCGCGATCTGCTCAATGCGGTGTACGAACTGAAGGCCGACATCCTGATTGCCGGCGGACGAAACCTCTACACCGCGCTCAAGGCCCGCCTGCCCTTCCTCGACATCAACCAGGAGCGCGAATTCGGCTACGCCGGCTACGACGGCATGAAAGAGCTGGTGCGCCAGCTCGCGCTCACCCTCGAATCGCCGGTGTGGGCCGCCGTCCGCAAGCCCGCCCCGTGGTCGCAGAAAGCGATGGTGATCGCCGGCCCCGAGATGGGGGACAGCCCGGACGGTGGCGACGAGTCCGACGCGCACGCCCACGACCATGACCACGCCGCGCCCACCGGCGCCGCTGCCTGAGGACGCCCATCATGGCCGAAATCATTCGTCACCCCAAGGCACTCGCGGTCAATCCGCTGAAGTCGTCGGCACCGGCCGGCGCCGCGCTGGCCTTTCTCGGCATCAACCGGTCGATGCCGATCTTTCATGGCTCGCAAGGATGCACGGCCTTCGCCAAGGTCTTCTTCGTGCGCCACTTCCGCGAACCCGTGCCGCTGCAGACCACGGCCATGGACCAGGTCGCCACGGTGATGAACGCCGACGGCAACGTCGTGCAGGCGCTTGCCACGGTATGCGGCAAGAGCAAGCCGGCCCTGGTCGGCCTCGCCACCACCGCGCTGGCAGAAACCCAGGGCACCGACATCCGGCGGCTCGTGCATGAGTTCCGGGCCAAGCACCCCCAGTTCGATCACATCCCGGTCGCAGCAGTGAATACGCCGGACTTCGCAGGCTGTCTCGAGACCGGCTATGCGAGCGCGGTGAAGGGCATCATCGAGGCCACGGTGCCCGACACGGCAGGCAGCGGCCTTGTCGGCAAGCGCAAGAAACAGGTCAACCTGCTGCTCGGCGCCCACCTCACCCCGGGCGACGTCGAAGCGATCAAGGAATGGGTCGAACTCTTCGGCCTGCGCCCGCTGGCGGTGCCCGATCTTGCCGACTCGCTTGACGGTCACCTGATTGCGGAAGACTTTGTCCCGGTCACGCTTGGCGGCACCACCATCTCCGAGCTCGCCACCCTGGGCGAGGCGGTCGCAACGATCGTCGTCGGGCGCTCACTCAAAGGTGCGGCCGACCTGCTGGCGGAGCGCACCGGCGTACCCGACCACCGCTTCGATGGGCTCATCGGGCTGGACGCCTGTGATCGTTTCACCGCCACACTGGCAGAGATCGCCGGCATTGCGGTGCCCGAAAAGCTCGAGCGTCATCGTGCGCAGTTGCAGGACGCAATGGTCGACACCCACTTCATGACCGGTCTGCGCCGGGTCGCGATCGCGGCCGACCCCGACCTCCTGCTGCAGCTTTCCGAGCTCTTTGCCGGCATGGGCAGCGAAATCGTCAGCGCGGTGTCGCCGATCAAGGCCGCAAGCCTCGCCGGCGTGGCCGCCGGGCAGGTGCATGTCGGTGACCTGGAAGACCTCGAAAACCTCGCCCGCAGCGCCCACGCCGAACTGCTGGTGTCCAACTCGCATGCCGCGGCAACTGCTGCGCGGCTCGGCGTACCGCTGCTGCGCGCAGGCATGCCGCAATACGACCTGGTAGGCGGCTTCTGCAAGACCTGGGTGGGCTACCGGGGTACCCGGCAAGTCCTGTTCGATCTGGCCAACCTGGTACTGCAACATCATGACTCCATCACACCTCACCACTCCCGCTACAAGCAGCCCGCCCCCTCCGCGCCGCAGACAGCTGCGGCTGGTGGGCACTGAACAGGCGAGACCGCTCATGAATGGCGTACGCATTGCCTTTGCCAGCACCGACCGCAGCACGGTGAACCAGCACTTCGGCTCCACCGAGGCCTTTGCCATTTTTGAGATCGGTGCAGACACCTGCCAGCTGGTGGAGGTCACTGAATTCATCGATACCTCGCAGGACGGCAACGAAAACAAGCTGCCGGCGAAGATCGCCACGCTTGCGGGCTGCGCTGCGGTGTACTGCCTCGCCGTCGGCGCGTCGGCCGTAAAGCAGTTGCTGGCGGCCGGTGTGCAGCCGATCCGGGTAGAGGAAGGTCGTGCCATCGACAGCCTGGTCGAAGAGCTTCAGGCCGAACTGGCCAGCGGCCCCGCGGGCTGGCTGGCGAAAGCCATCAAGGACAGGCAGCCGGCCGACAGCAGCCGCTTCGACGAGATGGAAGCCGAGGGTTGGCAGGAATGATGCAACGTAACGGCAAGGTCATCAGCATTTCCGACGACGGCGTGACCGTTCGTTTCGAACGCGCTGCAGCCTGCGGAGGCTGTCGCGCGGAGAAAGTCTGCGGCACTTCGAACACGACCGATCTCGTCCTCAGCGCCGCGGGCTGCGCGTCGCGTGCCGGCGACGAGGTCATGGTCGAGATCGATGGCGGCATGGCATTGCGGGCCCTGTTCGTCACCCACTTGCTGCCGGTCCTCGGCCTGCTCGCCGGCATGGGCTTCGCCAGCCTGATCCAGCTCACCGATGCAGGTATCGCCGGCCTCAGTTTCGCCGGCCTCGGCCTCGGGCTCATCGCCTCGCGGCGGGTCGCACGCCACCCTGCACTGCAGCCCGCCCCCCGAATCACCTCCGATCCACTCAACCCAACGCGTGCAAGCCTGCACCAGGAGTCAGACACATGATCAGCATCGACACCAGTACCGCCCCCGCCGCCGTCCTCAGCCCCGAACTCGCCGACACCGACTTCATCAAGGAGATGAACCGCCAGGCGCGCGCACTCGACAGCTACGGCACCTATGACGGCTGGCCGGTCGATCGCGTCCTCGCCCCCTATGTGCTGACCAAGGAACAGCGGCGCCAGATTCCGGTGATCGGCGACCCCGACGACGTCACCATTTCCCGCGTCAAGGCATTCCATAACGCGATCGCGGCCCTGATTGAAAAGGAGTGCGGACTGATGGCCGTGCCGGTGATCAACATCACCCACGAAGGCTTCGGCCGCGGAATGATCACCGTCGGCAAGCTCGTCGTACTCGACCGCACCCTGCGCGACGTGCATCGCTTCGGCTTCGAGTCTTTCTCCAAGATGAAGGACGAGGCCGACAAGCACCTGTCCGTTGCACTGGAGATCATCGGCAAGTACCCGGAAGTCGCCGGACTCTGAGCAACGCCCCCCATCGCCCGCGCCGGCAGCAGGGCGCGGGCATACGCCAAGGAGATCGACATGACCGATGAAGAACTCAAGAACCTCGAGAAGGAAGTCCGCAAACTCAAGCGCAAATCGCAGGAATGGGCCTCGCAGCTGCATGACCTGGTTGAAGACCGTCTCCCGGCCGGCTACGAGGAACTGCCCACGATGTCCCAGTCTGCATACGACGCATGCAAGGCATGGGCTGACGCCAACGCGCGCCTGATGGCCGCAACCGAAACCGCAAGCTGATCACCCGCCGTCAGCCCGCAGCACCAAACACGCTATCAACTGCACAACGAAACAGAGGAACACACCATGGATCCGATCACCGGTCTCACTCGCGGCGGCACTGCCTGGACCCCGGAGTTCGTTCTCGAACTGGACGGCAAGAAGTGCATCGGCTGCGGCCGCTGCTACAAGGTCTGCCCGCGCGACGTTTTCGACCTCGTCGAACGTGACGACGACATGGACGACGATCTCGACGACGACAACATGATGGTGATGACGCTTGCCAATGCGCTCGACTGCATCGGCTGTGGCGCCTGCAGCCGCGTCTGCCCCAAGGACTGTCACACGCACGGCGCATCGCCGGTCATGGCCTAAACCGCCGGGCCGACGTGTCCATGAACGACCTCGCCCTTGTCCTCTATCACAAGCAGTCCACCAGCGCCCGTCTGCGTTTTGCACGCTTCGGCGACTCCATCGTGGCGGCACGCCTCGCCGCGCCCGCAGGCGATGGCGTGCTTCCGCACCCCGGAACCCTGACCGCCAGAGCAACTGACCGGTTGGGCCTCCCGGCCGGCGCCCTGCAGATCGACACCGAGTTCGAAGCCGACATCCTCTCGCCCGATGGCACGCTGACCGTGCGCCTGGCCCATTTCACCGACATCGACCCGCCTTTCGATGCAGTGGCCAGCGCCGACGGACGCTTCGTCAGCATCACCGAGATGAGGGGCATTCCCGACACCGAGCGCGACGTGCTGCGCCTGGTGTACGAACACGTGATCGGCTGAACTGCGCTGCGGCCCCCCTCACCCAGACAGCGGCGCAATGCCGCTGTTTTCCATTGTCGTGCCAGCACTGTAGGAAATGCGACAAAGCCCCCCAGCCGTCCCCTTCGCGACACAACAAGCCTCAAACAGACCGTTAATAATCAGTACTTTACGCATCGCATCCGAGTGGCACGCGGTTTGCGATAGGTCTCCCAGAGCCCTTTCCAACCGGAGACCCGAACATGATCACGCTTACCCCCACCGCACTGAAAGCCGTCAGCCGTTTCATCTCCACCTCCGCCGACCCGGTCGCCGGACTGCGGATCCACGTGCAAGGCGGCGGCTGCTCCGGCCTGCAGTACGGAATGAAGCTTGAAGCCGAAAAGGCCGAGGACGACACCATTGTCGAATTCGACGGTGTCACGCTTTTCGTCGATCCCTACTCCGCCCCCATGCTGGCCGGCGTCACCGTCGATTTCGTCGAGTCGCTGAGCGGCTCCGGCTTCAAGTTTGAAAACCCCAACGCCTCGGCCGGCTGTGCTTGCGGCCAGTCCTTCTCAGCCTGAGCCCGGGAGACCGCCATGTGGGATTACTCCGAAACCGTCAAGGAACACTTCTACAACCCGCGCAATGCCGGCGCCCTGCCTGATGCCAATGCAATTGGCGAAGTCGGCTCGATCTCCTGTGGCGATGCGCTGCGCCTGATGCTGAAGGTGGACCCGAGCAACGAGACCATCACCGATGCCAGCTTCCAGACCTTCGGCTGCGGCTCGGCCATCGCCTCAAGTTCGGCGCTGACCGAGATCATCAAGGGCAAGACGCTCGACCAGGCACTGGAAGTCAGCAACCAGGACATCGCCGACTTCCTCGGCGGCCTGCCCCCGGAAAAGATGCACTGCTCGGTCATGGGCCGTGAAGCCCTGCAGTCGGCCGTCGCCAACTACCGCGGTGAAGTCTGGAGCGACGATCACGAAGAGGGCGCACTGATCTGCAAATGCTTCGCCGTCGATGCGGTGATGATCGAAGACACCATCCGCGCCAACAACCTGTGCAGCGTCGAACAGGTCACCAACTACACCAAGGCCGGTGGCGGCTGTTCGTCGTGCCACGAAGGCATCGAGGAAATCCTTGCCAAGGTGCTGGCCGAGCGCGGCGAATCCTTCACCGCCGCACCGCCGCCGGAGAAAAAGCAGCCGGGCAAGCTCACCACCCTTGAGCGTATCCGCAAGATCGAGCAGGTCATCGAGAAGGCACGCCCGAACCTGCAGCGCGACCACGGCGACATCGAACTCGTCGATGTCGATGGCAAGACCATCTACGTATCAATGAAAGGCGCCTGCTCCGGTTGCCAGATGGAAGCGGTCACGCTTGGCGGCGTGCAGGCCCAGATGATCGAAGCCCTGGGCGAGATCGTGAAGGTCATCCCGGTCAAGGCCACTGCCAAGCTGGCGCCGAACTCGCTGCCCGCCTGACGACACACCCCTCCCCACCCCGGTGGGGAGCATCCATACACGGTAGCCCCGCGGAGAGAACGATGAGCATCCCCAACCTGACCCCGATCTATCTCGACAACAACGCCACCACCCGTTGCGCCCCCGAGGCGGTAACGGCGATGCTGCCCTACTTCACCGAACAGTTCGGCAACCCGTCCTCGATGCACAGCTTCGGCGCCAAGGTCGGCCACGCGGTCAAGGCGGCTCGCACGTCGCTGCAGAAGCTGCTGGGCGCCGAGTTCGACTCCGAGATCATCTACACAGCCGGTGGCACCGAAGCAGACAACACCGCCATCCTGTCGGCCCTCAAGGCCAATCCGGAGCGCAAGGAAATCATCACCACCACGGTCGAGCACCACGCAGTGCTCCATCTGTGCGACCAGCTCGAGAAAGAGGGTTACACCATCCACAAGCTCAAGGTGGACGGCAAGGGCCGGCTCGACCTGAACGAATACGCCAAGCTGCTCAGCGACAAGGTCGCGGTGGTATCCGTGATGTGGGCCAACAACGAAACCGGCACCTTCTTTCCGGTCGTGAAGATGGCTGAGATGGCCAATGCCGCCGGGGTGCTGTTCCACACCGACGCCGTGCAGGCCGTTGGCAAGATCCCGCTCAAGCTCAAGGACACCGCCATCGACATGCTGTCGCTGTCAGGCCACAAGCTGCATGGGCCGAAGGGCATCGGCGCACTTTACCTGCGTCGTGGCGCGCGCTTCCGCCCCCTGCTGCGCGGCGGCGGTCAGGAGCGCGGCCGTCGCGCCGGTACCGAAAACGTACCCGCGATCATCGGCATGGGTGTCGCTGCCCAGCTCGCACTCGAGCACCTCGAGATCGAAAACACCTATGTCCGTGCGCTGCGCGACAAGCTGCAGGCCGGCATTCTGGCCGCCGTGCCGCACGCGTTCGTCACCGGCAACCCGGACGATCGCCTGCCCAACACGCTCAACGTTGCATTCGAGTACGTCGAAGGCGAAGCCATCCTGATGCTGCTCAACAAGCAGGGCATTGCGGCATCGAGCGGCTCGGCCTGCACCTCAGGCTCGCTGGAACCCTCGCACGTGATGCGTGCAATGGGCATTCCCTACACCGCAGCGCACGGCACCATCCGCTTCTCGCTGTCGCACGAGAACACCGAGGCCGAGATGGACCGGGTGATCGCAGCCGTACCGTCGATCATTGCCCAGCTGCGCAAGCTGTCGCCCTACTGGGGCGAGAACGGGCCGGTCACCGACCCTGAAAAGGCCTTTGCACCGACCTACGCCTGAGTTCACACCACTTCCGGACGAGAACGCCATGTCGACCCCGATCATCATCGACGACACCACCCTGCGCGACGGAGAACAGTCCGCCGGGGTGGCATTCACCCGCAGCGAGAAGTGCGGCATCGCCGCCATTCTGGCGTCGATCGGTGTTCCGGAACTGGAGATCGGCATCCCGGCCATGGGCGTCGAGGAGTGCGATGACATCCGCGCAATTGCGCACACCCTGAGCGATACAGCGCACTACACCAGACTGATCGTCTGGGGCCGGCTGACCGGCACGGATATCGATGCCTGCCGCAGTCTTCCGGTGCACATGCTGGAGCTTTCCGTGCCGGTATCCGACCAGCAGATCCGGCACAAGCTCGGCTCCAATCGCGACGAGGTTCTGCAGCGCATCGCACGCTGGGTGCCGGTGGCGCGCGAAGCCGGGTTTGAAGTGGGCCTCGGCGGCGAGGACGCATCGCGCGCCGACCCTGCCTTTCTTGAAGAAGTGCTTGCCGCTGCCGAAGCGGCAGGCGCCCGGCGCTTCCGTTTCGCCGACACCCTTGGCGTACTCGACCCCTTTGCCACCTTCGACGCCATTGCCCGCCTGCGGGCGGCCAGCGCGCTGGAGATCGAGATGCATGCGCATGACGATCTCGGCCTCGCCACCGCGAACACGCTGGCAGCGGTACGGGCGGGTGCCAGCCATGTAAACACCACGGTCAATGGCCTTGGCGAGCGCGCCGGCAATGCTGCACTGGAAGAGGTTGCACTCGGCCTGCGTCAGTTCCACGGCCTGGGTGAGCTGATCGACTTCCGCCGCCTCCTCGACGCATCAACCGCGGTCGCACAGGCCTCGGGCCGGCCAGTGGGATGGAGCAAGAGTGTGGTCGGTGAAGGCGTCTTTACTCACGAGGCGGGCATTCACGTCGATGGCCTGCTGAAGGACCCCGCAAACTACCAGAACATCGACCCGGCATTGCTCGGACGCAGCCACCGACTGCTGCTGGGCAAGCACTCCGGCAGCCGTGGCGTGGCAGCAGCCTATGCAGGCCTCGGCATCATGCCGGATGAAAACCAGTTGCTGTGGTTGCTCGCGCGCGTACGTGAATTTACCGGCCGGACCAAGCGCACGCCCGAACGTGCCGACCTGGTCGCGTTCTGGGATTCGCTGCAGGCCAGCCAGGCAGACTGGTTTCCGCAACCGTTCATGACCGCCCCCGCCATCCCTGCCGGAGCCTGATCACCATGGCCACAGAAAGCGCAACCATGACCGCAGAAAACCTCGTGCCCACCCCAAGCCTGCCCAGTCTTCTGCGGGAGGACATTCGCTGCGTGTTCGGCCGCGACCCTGCTGCCCGCACGACCTGGGAAGTGCTCACCACCTACCCCGGCGTTCACGCCCTGATCACGTATCGCATTGCCCACGCCTTGTGGCTGCGCAACTGGCGCTACCTGGCACGCCTGGCGAGCTTCATCGGCCGGGTCCTGACCAATGTCGATATTCACCCGGGCGCCCGCATCGGCCGCCGTTTCTTCATCGATCACGGCGCGGGCGTCGTCGTCGGCGAGACCGCCGAGATCGGAAATGACGTCACGCTTTACCACGGGGTCACCCTAGGTGGCACCACCTGGAATCCGGGAAAACGTCACCCCACACTCGGCGACCACGTCGTCGTCGGCGCCGGCGCGAAGATTCTTGGTGCCATCACCATCGGCAGCCGGGTCCGGGTCGGCGCCAACTCCGTGGTGGTCAAGAACGTACCTTCGGATCGTACTGTGGTTGGCATTCCTGCAAAGGTCGTGCGCAGGGAAGGTCCGATCCTGAGCCCCACGGACGAACTCAACCTCGATCACCACCTGATGCCCGACCCGGTGGGCCATACGCTCAACTGCCTGCTCGACCGCATCAAGTCACTCGAGTCGCAGATTTCGGGCCTGCAGGCCAACGCCGAAGCGCCTCTACCGAAGAAGCCCCGCACGACAATTCCAGTGGTCGCGGTCAGTAACATCGACTGCGAGGCCAATACGGACCAGGCCTGTCCCGAATGTGCCTGCCAGCCTGAGAACGAACTCACGTCGGAGACACGTTGATGGACCTGCTGCACTTTGACCCCGAACCCCTGTACTTCGAAGATCCGCTCCCGGACGGTGTGCTCGAACTGATCGAACGCGCCGGCGAACACTACGGCGCGCCCGAAGCCGAACAGGCGCTTGCCGAAGCGGGCCTCAAGGCGCCGGATCACCTGCTGGTCCTCGTCGCCCGTTACCGCTATCACTTCTACCGTCACCAGATGGCGGACGCACAGCGGGTCGTGTGGCATGCGATCGACGTCAGTGGCGCACGGGTTGGACTGCCCGCGGACGGCAGCGGTATCGACGCTGACAAGGTCGCCACCGCAGCACACCGGTCAATGACGCTGACCCGCTTCTATCTCTCTGCGCTGAAGGCCGCAGCCTACATCCGGCTGCGCGAGGGCGACATCGGTGGTGCCATCCAGATCCTTCAGCCTCTGGTGCAGATCGACGATGCCGACCGCCTCGGCAGCAAGGTTCTGCTTGACGTTGCACGCGCAGCAGAAGAAGCCTCCCAATCCCCATCTGAATACGGAGCCTGATCATGGACGAACTCACTCTTGACGAAGCAATGGAAGAACTGTCCGCTGCGGAGGACTTTCTGGAGTACTTCGGCGTCAGTTACGAGCCTCAGGTCGTGCACGTGAACCGTCTGCACATCCTGCAGCGCTTCCACGACTACCTCTCCAACAATCCGGTCGAAGGCGACGATCAGGTTCGCTACACCCACCATCGCAACTTTCTCGAGATGGCTTACCGCGACTTCACGGTTTCCGACGCGGTCACCGAAAAGGTGTTCTCGGTATTCAAGAAGGCCAGTGGCACGGCCTTTGTTCCCCTCGGCGCCGTCCAGCGCTGACCCATCAGAACCAGCGAGGCCAAACTCATGCGCCCTGAATTCGATTATGGCGATGCCGTTCGCGTCACCCGAAACGTGCGTGACGATGGCACCTATCCGGGCATGGCCGTGGGTGATCTGCTGGTACGACGGGGTTCCACCGGCACCGTCATAGGCGTGGGCACCTTCCTTCAGGACCAGATCATCTACACCGTGCACTTTCTCGAGATTGACCGCATCGTCGGTTGCCGTGCCGAGGAGGTCATCGCAGCCGATGCGCCATGGGCGCCAAGCCGCTTCGAGTCGCGGGACAAGGTGCTCGCGGGAAAAGCCTTCTCCGTTCGTGGAGAGGTCGTCGTGGAAAAAGGCGCGATCGGCGAGATCATCCGTGTCGTGCGTGACATGCCGGAAGGCGTTCATTACCACATCAACTTCCCCGGCTACATGCTGTGCATTCCCGAGAGCTCAGTCGAGCCCCTTCCCCAGCCCGTATCACGACGTCGCATGCACGCCGATACAGCAGAAGAGGAGCCCGCACCGTGACGCCCGACGCCTACTATGAGCTCAAGGCCGCGCTCGCCCTGTTCGGACGGGACTGCAGTGCGCTGACCGACGACGAGCGCGTTCGCGCGAAGAACGTTGCGCGCCAGTACGCTTCAATCGAGACGGTCGTGCTATCGAGCGACGAGGCCAGCGGCGTCTGCCTCTCGCCAGGCGCGGTAAAGAAAGCGCTCGGCGAACTCCGGGATCGTCATCAGGATGCGGACAGCTTTGCGGACACCCTCGCGCACGCAGGCCTGACTGAAAGTCTGCTCGCCGACGCATTGCGCCGTGATCTTCTGGTGGACGCAGTCATGGCAAAAGTTGGAGCCGCCGCCGGACAGGTTGGTGCAACCGAAGCCGAGATCTTCTACTACACCCACCTCGATCGCTTCCATACCCCGGAGCGCAGAACGGCCCGTCACATCCTGATCACCGTAAACGAGAACTTCCCGGAAAACACGAGCGAACGCGCAGCACAGCGCCTGAGCGAGATCGCAGGTCGCCTGAAAGCCAAACCCGGCCGCTTCGAGGAGCAGGCCATCAAGCACTCGGAATGCCCAACGGCACTCAACGGCGGCCAGCTTGGAGAGATCCGCCGCGGGCAGCTCTATCCCGAACTCGATGAAGCCCTGTTCCGTCTTGCCGCAGGCCAACTCTCCGACGTTCTTCGCTCCGAGATGGGATTTCACATCGTGCGCTGCGACGCAATCCATCCCGAAGGCACTGTTCCCTACGCTGAGGTCGCCGAAACGCTACGTCAGCGTCTGACCGACGAGCGCGCCAGCAAGGATGCCAAACGCTGGCTGGCGGGCCTGCTCAAGAAGACCAGGACACCAGCCGCCGGTTAGCTGCAATACGACGCAGCGTGGCAGGAAGACGCCGACCTCACCCGCCTCAGGCCGCCGTACAAACAAGGTTTACTCAACTGAAAAAGAGCACGACATGCTTCTGAAAACTTACGAAGAGAAAGGCCTGCTGTTCAACAGCAATTTCACCGAACCGGCAGGCCCGGCAGACACGTTTGCCTACCGTGGAGACCTCATGCTGGTCGAGGGCGACGTTGCGGACGCATCGGGCCGCCGCAAACCACCAACGGCAACCATCAGACAATCCGTCCTGCTCGCACAAGGTGACAAGCTGCTCCTCGCAGCCGGTCTCTTCGACGACATTGCACGCCTTCCTGTGTTCGTCAAACGCTATGGCGCTGACTTCTCACCGGAAACGCACGCAGTCTTCTTCGTGTCGAATATCGCCAAGCCGATGAAGCTCAAACTGGAAGGGATTGAATTCGCCCTGATCCCGCTTGAAGACGGCATGGTGTGGAACGAACTGCTCGATGAACTCGGCATTGAAAAGAGCGAACTGAAGGGACAGTCAGCCGGTGAAAAGGTCGCAACGGTCCACGCAGCATTCAAGTCCCACGCATTGAAAGGCGCCGAACTCACGCTTGAAGCCGCGCTGGAAAATACCATCGAAGTGAAGCGTGGAGGGCGCGGCCCCGTCTGACGCAGGCGCCTCTGATCACACCTACGCCAATTCGGGGCACCCGTAATGGTGCCCCGTTTTCCATGCCACGCATTCAGGATCAGCAAAGCCCGGAGCAGGTCACCGGCAAGCGAAGCGCATGGACACGAGCTCATGTTCTTGAATCCCCGAACCCAGCTGACTCGCACCGAAGCTGCTGGCCAGAGGAATGCTAGCATCCAGAGCCGCAGTGTCTCGACTGACCACGGGCAGAGCTTGCGTGGCGCTTCCGGTCAAAACGACACCTTTGACGCCTCACCTCAGCCAATGCACCCGAATGCTGCGCAAACATCGCGACTGGCACAGCCCGGCTGGCTAAAGCGCCTGCGTATGTAACGTACGGAGGGTGCTGGCAACGCAGGCAGAAGTTCACTCAATCCAAGGGACTCGTTTCTCGCGTTGCAGCGCTGGGTGCCGTAGACAGCAGAAACCCCGCTGAGGGTTGCCTCAGCGGGGTTAAGCGTAGGGTTAGTCTGACGATGACCTACTTTCACGAGAACGAAT